>JAJRUX010000013.1 GCA_024277575.1 Gammaproteobacteria bacterium
CCCCCCAACTTCCAGCTACTCCTTCCTTTCTTTTTTCCGATCACCTGCTTATGAAAAATCCATCAGCCGCACGGGTTTCCGGCGAGCACCCCAGTTACCGGGATTCGCCTCAAACACTCCCGCACAAGTGGCACCACATTTGTTGCACACGCCCTCTGGAGCAAGATTCCACTCGGAAAGCAGATAGCCATCACGACCGATCAGGATCTGGCCACACCGGTAACAGTAGGTGCTCTGTCCTGCCTTGTCATGCACATTGCCGGTGTAAGCGTAGCGCACCCCGTTGTTGATTGCTATCTGGCGGGCGCGCTCCAGTGTTTCAACCGGGGTAGGAGGGATGTCGAGCATCTTCCACGAGGGGAAGAAGGCGGTAAAATGCAGCGGGACATCAGGCCCAAGATTCTCGACCACCCATTTCGTCATCTCCTCCAGCTCCTGATCAGAGTCATTTTTTCCGGGGATCAGCAAGGTGGTCAGCTCCAGCCAGACATCCGTTTCATGCTTGATGTATTTGATGGTATCCAGAACGGGCTGCAGATGGGCGCCGGTTAGCTTGTGATAGAACTCTTCGGTAAATGCCTTCAGATCCACATTGGCAGCATCCATGTGTTGATAAAATTCAGCACGGGGCTCAGGGCAGACGTAGCCTGCGGTAACAGCGACCGATTTGATCCCCTCCCCATGGCAGGCCTTCGCCACGTCAATGGCATACTCATGAAAGATAACCGGATCGTTGTAGGTATAGGCCACGCTGCGGCAACCGAGAGCCCTGGCTGCACGGGCGATGGTATCCGGCCAGGCCTGATCGGCCAGCGTGTCCATCTCGCGCGATTTGCTGATATCCCAGTTTTGGCAATATTTGCAGGCGAGATTGCAGCCGGCCGTGCCAAATGAAAGCACCGGAGTTCCCGGCAGAAAATGGTTGAGCGGTTTTTTCTCGATGGGATCAATACAGTATCCGCTGGATCGCCCGTAGGTGGTCAGGACAATCCCCCCCCCTTCATTGGCGCGAACAAAACAGAGCCCCCGTTGACCTTCATGAAGCTTGCAGAAACGCGGGCAGAGATCACACTGGACACGACCGTCCTCCAGTTTGTGCCAGTACTTGGTGGGAACTGTGCTGTTGGTCAGCGATATTGTATTAGTGGTTTCCATAACGGCTCACCATCCTGGAAAAGATATTTTATATGTGGGGCCACCGGCCAGCGGATTCAAGCACCTTGAACTGTGCACTATTTGTCCCTATCTTTAACCAGTAAGCAAGCTGGATTTTTACGACAATGACCAGAATACGTAAACCCGCGGTGGCCGACATGTTCTACCCCGCCGATGCCGTCGAATTACGCAACATGGTTGACCACTTTTTGACTGCAGCCGAGCCGATAACGGCATCTCCCAAAGCGATCATCGTTCCCCATGCAGGATATGTTTACTCCGGTGCAGTAGCTGCCAGCGCCTACAAGACACTGGAATCCGTACGAAATCGGATCAATCGGGTAGTATTGCTGGGCCCATCACACCGGATAGCAATTAACGGACTGGCACTGAGCAGCGCCGATTATTTTACAACTCCGCTGGGAGCCATCCCGATTGATAAACAGGCCGCCAATCTGTTGAGCGATCTGCCGCAGGTGCGGATCTTTGATGATGCACATGCACTGGAACACAGCCTGGAGGTTCAGCTGCCTTTTCTGCAGCGGGTGCTGGATGAATTTACACTGGTGCCGCTGGTGGTTGGAGATGCATCAGCCGAACAGGTGGCCGAGGTTATCGAGCGGCTGTGGGATGGCCCGGAGACCCTGATAGTAATCAGCTCCGATTTGAGCCACTATCATGACTACAGCACAGCAAAACAGCTGGACGAGGCAACCTGCCGAGCTATCGAGACGCTTCATCCAGAGGAGATCGGTTACCTCGACGCATGCGGGCGCAATCCCGTTAACGGCCTGTTGATCGCCGCTCGTCACCATGGTTTGAAGGCAACCACGGTTGACCTGCGCAACTCTGGTGACACGGCAGGACCACGCGATCAGGTGGTGGGTTATGGTGCATGGATCCTTGAATAATTATTCTGAAAAAGAGCATCACATTTTACTGAAAACAGCACGGCGCTCAATTCTGAATGGGCTGGAACGGGGCCGACCACCCTCCATTGACCTGTCCCGTTACCCTGAATCTCTACAGGAGAAACGCGCAACCTTTGTAACACTGCATATTAATGGCCGTTTGCGCGGCTGTATCGGCACTCTCGAGGCGATACGACCACTAGTCATGGATGTGACCTATAACGCCTATGCGGCAGCTTTTTCCGACCCCCGTTTTCCGCCATTGAGCAGAGCCGAGTTTGATTCGTTGGGTATCGAGATTTCTGTACTCAGTCCACCAGAGCCGATGGAGTTCAATTCAGAAGCGGATCTTCTCCAGCAGATCCGGCCGGGAGTGGATGGGCTGATTCTGGAAGATAATGGCTATCGGGGAACTTTTCTGCCCAGCGTTTGGGAATCTCTTCCCAACCCGCAGGAGTTTTTGCGCCATTTGAAACAGAAGGCAGGACTGTCCGCAAACTACTGGTCTGATACATTAAAGATATACCGCTATACTACTGAATCTTTCGGCGAATAAAAGCAAACCTGACCAGAGCTGTTATTGCACGGTTCCACCTCGCCATACTCTCTTTTTTTCGGCCGGAAAACCCTGAATGCCGGGATTCAATTCAAAAGAAGGAAATCAATATGAACAGAGATAAAAGCAGTCTCGCAGAACCGGGGCATGATTTGACCGAGGAGCATGAAGATCCTTTTATCGAGTTTTTGCATCGCATTATACGTTTTGCAGTAAAAGTACTGGCATTACTGATGGTACTGGTAATTGTTTGGGGGATTGGTGATGTCCTCTACGTATTGTATCAACGCATAACTGCGCCACCGTTCTTGCTACTGAGTATTAACGATATTCTCGCCACGTTCGGGGCTTTTCTCGCAGTTCTGATCGCTATCGAGATTTTTATAAATATTTCAATGTATCTGAAAACGGATGTGATTCCGGTCAGACTGGTGGTTGCTACCGCCCTGATGGCAATCTCCCGGAAAGTAATCATTTTTGATTTCGAAAAAATAACACCGCCGTTTATCATGGGAACGGCAGCAGTCGTTTTTGCCCTGGGAATAACCTACTGGCTGATCTCAAAAAAAACCTGAACTATTGTCACGAAGAATCAACCCCTGGGAGAATTCCGGGCTACCAGCATGGCCTCATTGCGAAACCCCTGGCTGATATCGCCAGCTCGCCCCTCTTCCCGGTAGAACAACAGGCGCAGAGGGCCGAACAATTCCAGTAACTCGTTTTGCGCAAGCCGGAAAACAGGATCCTTTGGCCCGATTGTCTTATCAACCGCCTCCAGCAAAAAAGTCTGATAAAAAATCACTCCGCCTGGCAACAAGGCCGCAATAAGATGGGGGATAATAGAGCGATCGAGAAAGCGGGTAACAACAATTGCGTCGAAACTATTCGGCTCGGGTGGCTGTGAGGTAACATCTCGCACTTCAGGTATCACAGGCAGTTTTCTGACTCTGACAGCTGCGCGCAGTTTTTCTATTGCGACACTGCTGAAATCCCATGCGCTGACATGAAGCCCCTGTTCCGCCAGAAAAAGAGTGTTGGCACCTAATCCGCAGGCCAGATCCAGCGCCCTGCCCCGCTGCGGTAACAGGTGACGGTTCTCCAGCAGCACCTGTGCCGGATTCACGCTGGATTTGGCGGTCCGGTAGCGCTCGTCCCATCTATCCGCATCTTTCATCGGCGCCAGAACGCCGGGGTCAGCAACACCAGCATGGTGAAGATCTCAAGCCGCCCCAGCAACATGGCAAAACAGAGCATCCACTTGGCAGGGTCATTTATATCCCGGTAGTGCATACCCACCTCACCCAGTCCCGGACCCAGGTTGTTGAGGGAGGCAGCCACTGCGGAGAAAGCGGTTATCTGATCCAGCCCGGTCATCATCAGGCCCAGCATGATAATGCTGAAGATTGCCACATAGGTGGCGAAGAATCCCCACACCGCCTCGATAACCTGGGGAGGCAGGGGCTTGCCTCCGACCTTGATGGGGATCTGTGCAGTGGGATGGATCAACCGTTTCAGCTCTCGTATCCCCTGCTTGAACAGCAACAAAAAGCGAATCACCTTCATGCCGCCACCGGTGGAACCGGCGGATCCGCCAATAAAACTGATAAAAATAAGCAGAACCGGCAGGAAACCTGGCCAGGCAAAATACTGCACGGTGGTAAATCCGGTAGTGGTGCCAATGGAAACAACCTGGAACAGGCCGTGATGCAGCGTGTCACCAAAATCGGGAAAAGTACCCATAATATAAAGATAACTAACAGTTACCACACTCGCCCCTGCCAGGATTAACAGATAGGTTTTACACTCTGAATCCTGAAAATAGGGGCGGATACTGGTAGAGCGCCAGGCAAGAAAATGCAACGCGAAGTTGATGCCGGAGAGCAGCATGAATACCACTGCAACCATCTCGATAGCGGTGCTATGGAAATAGCCAATACTTGCGTCATGGGTGGAAAACCCGCCAATGGCGACGGTGGAAAAAGCATGGGCAATGGCATCGAACGGCCCCATACCCGCCACCCAGTACGCAACTGCGCAGGCAACGGTAAGACCCAGGTAGATATACCACAGCGCCTTGGCGGTTTCGGTGATACGGGGGGTGAGCTTGTTGTCTTTCATCGGCCCCGGCGTCTCGGCCCGGTAGAGTTGCATGCCACCAATACCCAACATGGGCAAAATGGCGACTGCCAGCACGATGATCCCCATCCCCCCCAGCCACTGCAGCTGCTGCCGGTAAAACAGGATGGAGTGCGGCAGGTTGTCGATGCCGACAATGACCGTTGCCCCAGTGGTGGTCAGCGCTGAAATGGATTCAAATATCGCATCAGTGAGCGACATATCTGGCAGTTCCGACAACATCAGGGGAATGGCACCGGAGGCACCCAGCACAGTCCAGAACAGAACCACCACCACAAACCCGTCACGAAGGCGCAACTCCTTGCGCTGATGCCTGACGGGAAACCAGAGCAGTCCGCCGATAACAAGAATCAGTACAAAACCCAGTAAAAACGGATACAGCGCCCCATCTCCATACAGCAACGCAATACCTGCCGGCGGCAGCATGGTGCTGCTGAACAGCATCAGCAACAGGCCGACGATTCGTTGTATAACTGCGGGTTGCATGGGCTAGTCCGACCGGGTTCAGATATAGGTCACATCGACCTGAAACAATCGCTCAACCTCGGGAATATGGCGCTTGTCCACCAGGAACAGAATGATGTGATCCTCCGGTTCGATAACGGTGTCATGATGGGCAATGATAACCTCGTTACCGCGCACAATGGCACCGATGTTGGTTCCAGGAGGAAGTTTGAGTTGATCCACCGTGCGCCCCACCACTCTGGATGAATCAGGATCACCATGCGCCACCGCTTCGATGGCCTCGGCGGCGCCCCGGCGCAGGGAGTGCACTACCACCACATCACCCCGCCGCACATGAGCCAACAGACTGCCGATGGTGGACTGTTGCGGGGAGATGGCGATATCGATATCGGTGCTCTCCACCAAATCCACATAGGAGACCCGGTTGATAAGAGACATCACCTTGCGCGCACCCATGCGTTTTGCCAGCATGGCGGAGAGAATATTGGCTTCATCGTCACTGGTCAGGGCGCAGAACACATCGGTATTCTCGATGTTCTCCTCCAGCAGCAGCTCCTCATCTGCCGCATCGCCCAGCAGGACGATGGTTTTTTCCAGTGCCTCGGAGGCAACACGAGCCTGATCGGGATTGTGTTCGATAACCTTTACCTGAAAATTCTGCTCCAGCGCCCTGGCCAGCCGCTTGCCAATATTACCGGCTCCGGCGATGATAATCCGCTTGTAGGGCTTGTCCAGCCTGCGCAACTCACTCATCACGGCCCGGACATGCTTCTTGGCCACGATGATAAACACCTCATCATCCACCTCGATGACCGTGTCACCATCAGGAATAACCGGTTTTCCCCGACGGAATATGGCTGCGACACGGGTATCCACCCCCGGCATGTGCTCGCGCAGGGTGCGCAGTGCATGGCCGACGAGAGGGCCGCCATAGTAAGCCTTGACCGCTACCAGCTGCACCAGGCCGTTGGCGAAGTTGAGCACCTGCAACGCCCCCGGGTGTTCGATAAGACGCTGGATGTAGTCGGTCACCAACTGTTCAGGACTGATGAGAACATCCACCGGCAGTGAATCCTGGGCGAACAGCTCCTCCCTGTGCGCCAGATAACCCACTCCACGCACCCGGGCAATCTTGGTGGGGGTATGGAACAGGGTATAGGCAACCTGGCAGGCGATCATGTTGGTCTCATCGCTGTTGGTGACAGCAATGATCATATCCGCATCTTCCGCTCCCGCCTGGCTCAATACATCCGGGTAAGAGGCTTCGCCGACCACGGTACGAATATCAAGACGATCCTGCAGATTGTGCAGCCGCTCCGGTTCGGTATCGACAACGGTTATGTCATTGGCTTCACTGGCAAGGTTCGCCGCAAGGGAGGCCCCCACCTGCCCGGCACCCAGAATAATGATTTTCATGGCGGTAACAGTGCTTCCGGTTTTTCAACGTGCGCCAATGATACTCCCACTCTATCGATAAGGTAAATCAGGATTCAATGCTTCTGTGGTATCTTGCCATGGCATTACGGTGTGCCATGCCCTACTCCGAAACCTTCCCCGCAAGCTCCTTGTGATCGATACCGAGGGTACGCAGTTTGCGATACAGGTGAGTACGCTCGATACCGGCAATCCGGGCGACCTTGCCCACGTTCCCTCCCATCTTGCGTAGCTGGTGTTCCAGGTAGGCTCTTTCAAAGCGCTCTCTGGCTTCACGCAGTGGCAAATCAAATTCAGGTTGATAGGTAGACATGCCCGGATATTTTACCGAGCCGGCTCCCAGCACTGATTCAACCTCTTCCCGTTCTATCTCGTCTCCGTTACCAACAATCAGCAATCTTTGCACCAGGTTAGTCAGTTCCCTCACATTTCCCGGCCACGGATAGTTGCGCAGATGATTTTGCGCGGCCACGGTAAAACTGCGATAAGAAAGATTCTCTCTGGTCGCAAAAAAATCAGCATAAAAAGCCAGCAGTTCAGGGATGTCTTCGCAGTGTTCCCGCAATGGTGGAATATACAATGGTAACTCGTTAAGCTTGTAATAGAGATCCTGACGAAAACTCCCTTTATTCACCAGTGATTCCAGATCATGATGTGTAGCGGCAATAACACGCACATTGGTTTGCACAGCATCCTGGCCATTGACGCGGTGGAAGCGCCGATTTTGCAGTGCACTGTACAAGCGGGCCTGAATTGACGCATCCATCTCGGCAATGTCCTCCAGGAACAGCGTCCCGCCGTTGGCCTGCTCCAGGCGCCCGAAGCGGATCTGATCATTTCGCTCGCTGCCGAACAACTCCTCGTTGGCATCCTCCTCGGCAAAAGAGGCCATGCTTATCTCGACAAAAGGCGCCTCCCGGCG
Source organism: Gammaproteobacteria bacterium (assembly GCA_024277575.1). Taxonomy (GTDB): domain Bacteria; phylum Pseudomonadota; class Gammaproteobacteria; order Thiohalospirales; family Thiohalospiraceae; genus DRMK01. The sequence goes on from JAJRUX010000013.1 coordinate 7,580, forward strand.
CGGACTGAGCTCATGCAGATAACGGGCAAACAGTCGCTTGCCGCTGCCGGGCTCGCCACTAAGGAGCACACCGTTTTCATGCTTGGCAAAACGGGTGATATGCTCCCGCAACTGATGCATTAGCGGACTTTTGCCAACCGGCTCGATACGATGATGTGAGTAGCGCCGCAGATCAATATTTTCCTTCTGCAGCTTGTCCGTATGCAGCGTGTTCTCCACCGTCAGCAGCAACTTTGCCAGCGATAGTGGCTTCTCTATAAAATCATAGGCACCAAGACGGGTTGCCTCTACGGCTGTCTCTACCGTGGCATGTCCAGACATGATAATCACCGGCATATCAAGACCGTTTTCATCTGACCACTCCTTTAGCAGCGTGATGCCATCAACATCCGGCATCCAGATATCCAGCAACACCAGATCTGGTCGCCTCAAGCGCCGCGCCCGGCGAGCCTGCTCGGCATTTTCTGCTACCGAAACCTCATAACCCTCATCTTGCAGAATCTCCTGAACCAGATGACGAATTTCAGGCTCGTCATCCACAACTAATATATACGGCGTACTCATGCCCGTTTCTCCCTTAATTCTGCAGGTACCAACGGTTGACTGCTTGCAGTTGCCAGCGGTAGACGAACAACAAAACAGGCGCCCCCGGCCGGCAGATTTTCTGCTCGTATCAATCCGTTATGTTCCTCCACGATCTTCTTTACCACAGCAAGTCCCAAACCCGTTCCTTTTGGTTTGGTCGTTATATAAGGCTCAAAAAGATGAGCCATGACATCGGCCGGAATACCCGGTCCATTGTCTTCAACACGCAGCTCCATAAAACGGCTGTCATGTTCATCTCTCCAGCAGGTACGGATAACGACTTTCGCATCCTCCTTTTCTGCTACTGTTTCCAGAGCATTCTTGATCAAGTTATTCAATAACTGCCGCATGCGCCCTGAATCTGCATCAACCATTGGAATATCAGATTGCAGATCGAGTGTAAAATGCGCCGCAGCACCCTCCCCCTGATAGAGATCAAGCACTTCGGAAATCAGCTGGTTCAGGTTCAGCGGCCGCAAATGAATTTCTGGTGTACGCGCATAATCAGAAAACGCCTTGACCATCTCCTTCAGAGCTTCAACCTGCTGCACGATGGTGTGGGTTGAACGATCCAGAAGCCGGGCATCCTCTGGCGGCATACTGGCCAGATATTTACGCCGCAGCCGCTCCGCAGAAAGCTGTATGGGAGTCAGCGGATTTTTTATCTCATGGGCAAGACGCCGGGCGACTTCACTCCAGGCCGCATCACGCTGCGACTTGATCTGGCTGGTAATATCATCAAACACGATAACATGGTCATGCAAAGTATCGCTCATGCGGCGCAGCACTGTTGCCCGACACATAAGTACCTGCCTGCCCATTGCACTAAATAGAACCACCTCCTCCCGCCATTCACTGTCTCCTTGTGCCGAAAAGTGGGGGATAAGAGTCTTGGCAAAAGGTTCAAGGTGGGGGAACCCACACGCCAGGGAGCTCAGTGTCTGGCCCGTAAGTTCCTGCAACGGGACACCCAGGATGGTTGCTGCTGCAGGGTTTGCCGTATGCAGAACACCGTCGGCTCCCACTGTGAGCACACCGGAAGAGAGACGTTTCAGTATCGCCTCCAGATAGGCTCGCTGGGTCTCGATATGATGCTGGTTCTGCCGGGCCTCATCGCGAGCCAGGGCAAGGCGCTGGGTCATTTCATTGAAAGAACGGGCCAGGTGCCCGAATTCGTCGTGACTGCGGACCGGCAAACGCCGGGCGTAATCACCAGCGGCCACCGCCCGGGTACCCTTTACCAAATCACGAATCGGCGCAACCAATCGGTGGGCATAAACAAAGGCAGCCCACACAGCAGTCAGGATGGTAAGTAGCAATACCAATGACAGGGTAAGGGTAAAACTATACTTGAGGGGTTCACGCAGATAGGTGAGCTCAGTGTATTTTGTATAGGCCTGCTGCACACTTCCTGCCAACGTACTCATACGGGGAGGAACCGTATACAACGCCTGCAGAAAACCGGCATCGCGAAGTGCCAACGAGGCAGGAAGATTGACAGCAACCCGAACCCGCGCACTGTTTTTGTCAAAAGGTTCAAGCCCAACATAGGAGCGCCCCTTGCGCAACTGAATCAGAATTGCCTCATTGGGTAGCGTTGGCGCCAGGCGATTCAGCTCCCTCAAGCTGGAAGCGATGGGCCGACCAGCAGCTGTAAACAGAGCAAACTCCTCAGCACCACTCCGCTCTCGAAGCTCATTTAATAACAGGGCAGCCGAACGTTTTTCCACATGGGCCAGTTCATCAGCCAGTTGTTCCGTCGTATGCAACAACTCACGCATGCGTACATTAAGGGATGCGCGACTCAGCTCCAGACTGTTCTGTAACGCCTCCTCAATGGTTGCATCGAACCAGCTGTCAACACCACGATGAATAAACTCCAGTGAAAAATAGTACATCACGGAAACAGGCGTAATTGATAAAACAATAAACAGAATTACCAGCCGCAATTTCATTCGTGAACCAGCCGCATGACGACGGTATTGCGATATCAACTGCTGCAACTGATAAAGAATCAACACCAGTAGAGCTATCAACGTCACAACATTGAGAACAAGCAACAGACTGTAGTACTGACTGAACAGCTCGGAATTCCTGGCGGCACCAATCATGAAATAGAGGGAGGTGAGCAGCAGAACAACCAGCAGAATCAACAACCGCGGCCCGGTGATAACCCGGACAGTTTTCCGCAGCAGGTGAATCAAAGTTGCGGTTTCCATGTGTACCACTCACTGGTCAGACGCCAACGAGATGAGAGATAGGCCAGCAGACGCAGCGGCGTCGGCAGGGATTCAATATCCAGGGCGACACGCATACGGGCCACATAATCCGCACCCGTTGGCAGCAGGTTCTGGTCGAGCAGAGGAAGCTCTTTAAGTCGTCCGAGCGCTTCCAGGGCTGCTTCGAGAGTTTGATAGCTGGACTCAGTACCCATATTGAGGTTGCTCAATACATAGTGCTGGGCCAGCGCGAAATATCGTAGCCGATAACGCTGTTTTATAACCGCAACGGTCTCGTTCCACCACGGCCACTCCCGATTTTGTATCAGCTCGATGCGCAACTCAATGGTTAATGGCACACCATTGTGCAAGGCGTCTAGTACCGGCTTGGTGAGACTGTAGTGGATATCAGCGCTGACGAGATATACCTTGTTATCAAGATATATATGCGCACTGCGAATAGTAAACGGGTCACTCTGCGCCAGTGCCGGGCCAGGGAAAAGCAACAGGATATTGATAAGCAGCATGAAGGTCACAACCAGGCTGACCCGGCTCGGCGTTGCACCGCTCGACAATAAAGCAACCATTGCCTGCGCGCTGCGCCTTGACCCGGCGCATACCTGAAACCCTGAATGCAATCTATTTGGTGGCCGGGTCAATAACTTTTTCCCCTTATCACCTTTAGCGCTCATCATCACAAAATGGCTACACCATGAAATTTTACTTCAGCGGAAATCCCGTAAAATCCACCGTATGCAGGAAAACAACTAACATCCTTTTTGCAGACATGCATAATAAAACCCGTCCATCTGGTTCTCGCCGGGTAGAATCTGTCGCCCCACGGACATCTCCCTTCCCCACGAGCCAGCCAGGGGAATTTCCCTTGCATCGCGATGTTTACCAATAAAATCCGTTACTTGCTGCACGTTTTCCTGTTTCAGAACAGCGCAGGTTGCATATAACAGGATACCGCCTGGCTTAAGTAAAGACCACAACGACTCCAGCAATTGTTGTTGTTTTGCCACTAACATGGGGATGTCGTCTGCTCGCCGCAACACTTTAATGTCGGGATGGCGTCGAATCACGCCTGTGGCTGAACAGGGCGCATCAAGCAAAATACGATCAAATTGTTTCCCGTTCCACCACTGCGATGGCTCGGCGGCATTACCTGGCTGCAGCCGTGCATTCAGGCCCAGGCGGGACAGGTTTTGCTTAACCCGTTGCAGACGCTCTTCATCGATATCAATCGCCACCAGTTCGGCAAGATCGGGTTGTCGCTCCAGAATGTGTGCGGTTTTCCCGCCAGGCGCAGCGCAGGCATCCAGCACCCGATCACCCGGTTGCGCATCAAGCAGTACGGCGGCCAGCTGTGCGGCACCATCCTGTACGGAAACCTCCCCAACCAAAAAACCCGGCAGGCTTGTTACGTCAACTGGCTGAGTCAATACCAGGCCCGTTTCAGTGCCCGGCAGCTCGACAGCATCCATTCCGGCGGAACGAAGCCGCTGCAGCCAGGCTTCCCGCTCAACAAGGCGGCGATTCAGCCGCAGGGTCATCGGCGGCTGCTGGTTGTTGCCACGAACAATCACTTGCCATTGCTCCGGCCAGTCGGAACAGAGCATATCGAGCAACCAGCGCGGATGGGCGCTGGCAACCGCGTCATCGCTGTCAACCTGAGCCAGAGTCGCTTCCTTGCTGCGCAGAAATCCCCGCAATACTGCATTGACCAGTGATCTCGCCCACGGCTTGCCGATAGCGCGGGGCAGCGCTACCGTTTCCGACACAGCCGCATGATCCGGAACACGCAGATAGATCAACTGGTACAGCCCCAGCAGGAGAACAGCATGCAGATCCTGATCTTTGGCTTTGAGCGGACGGTTGAGATGATGAACCATACATGCCTCCAGCCGCGGCAGGAAGCGCAACACCCCGAAACAGAGCTGCTGTACAAAGGCGCGGTCTTTGGGCTGGGGAACAGATTCAAGAATGTCCGGCAATAAAACAGAGAGTGAGCGGCCCTGAGCCAATACCTGACTCACCACCCGCACCGCAGCGAGTCTCGGCTTCATGATCCCAGTACGATACCGGGATTCTGTAGCTCGGGATGCCCGTTAATAAACGCACCGGCATCAAGCGGCTTTCCACCGGCGCTTTGCAAGCGCTGCAGGCGAAGAATTCCGTCACCGGTGGCAACATCCACTCCCTGTTTGCTGACCTGAAGTACTGTCCCGGGCGCCGCATCGGCGGTATCGGACAATGGCTCCGCCTGCCAGATACGCAATGTCTTTTCCTGCATTAATGTCTGCGCCACCGGCCACGGATTGAATGCGCGAATCCGCCGATCCAGCTCCTGCGCAGAAGCTGCCCAGTCAAGAACGGCCTCACGCTTGTCGAGTTTGCGGGCGTAGGTCGCCGCATCTTCATCCTGTGCAACCGGGCAGGCTGCCCCGTCCACGACAAGCCCCAGCGTATCGAGCAGCGCTTGTGCTCCCAGAGTGGCGAGCCGGTCATGCAGCGTCTGCGCCGTATCGCGGCTGCCGATCGGTGTAGTCAGGCGGTAAAGTGCCGGACCGGTGTCCAGCCCCTCCTCCATCTGCATGATCGTTACCCCGGTCTCACGGTCTCCCGCCAGAATGGCCCGCTGGACAGGCGCAGCACCCCGCCAGCGGGGCAGCAGGGAGGCGTGGATATTGATACACCCCAGCCGGGGTGCATCCAGGACCGGAAGCGGCAGCAAGAGACCATAGGCCACAACAACCATAAGGTCCGCTTGCAAGGCGCGCAGTTGCTGCTGTTGTTCCGGATCTTTCAGGGTAGCGGGCTGATATACCGGGAGGTTATGCTCAAGCGCCATGGCCTTGACCGGGCTGGCCTTCAGCTTCCGTCCCCGGCCTGCGGGCCGATCAGGTTGAGTATAAACCGCGCAGATATCATGTTGATCGGTCTCCAGCAGGGCATCAAGTGCTGTTGCAGCAAAATCCGGCGTACCCGCAAAGATGATTTTGAGACGTGTCGTCATAATTATCGGCGCCAGTCACATGGTATGGCGCCGCTGTTTCTCCATTTTCCTGCGAATGCGTTGCCGTTTCATTTCCGACAGATAATCAACAAACAGTTTGCCATCCAGATGATCGATCTCGTGCTGAATACAGACTGCCAGCATTCCTTCCGCTTCCAGCTCGAATTGATTGCCGTTCCGATCCAGGGCGCTGACCCTGATCCGGCTGGCCCGCTTGACCGGTTCATATACACCGGGGACGGAAAGGCAACCCTCTTCGCTCTGCTCCTGCCCGTCAATCGAGAGGAGCTCCGGATTTATAAACACCAGCGGTTGATTCTTGTGTTCTGAAATATCGGCCACCAGCAACCGCTGGTGGACATTCACCTGGGTCGCTGCCAGGCCGATGCCGGGAGCATCGTACATGGTTTCAAACATGTCATCGATCAGTCTGCGAATCTCGTCATCGACTTCGCTGACCGGCCTGGCTACTTTGCGCAAACGTGCGTCAGGGTAGTGAAGTATCGGTAACAGGGCCATCGGTAAAATGTATATTGTGCCAAAAAGTTTATATTTGCAGTAAAGAATTATGATACTCGAACCGATATGGATTGTAACGTAACAAACCCGAAGGGATTGCAAACAGTGTTCAAGTTCAGGTATGTAGTACAAAAACCCATGTTGTTGACCCTGTTGTTGTTCTGCTGGACAGGTTCAGTGGTCGCGCAAACCATCGCAGTAAATCCTGACCACCCTGATCGCTACGTGGTAGTCAAGGGAGATACACTGTGGGACATATCCGCACGTTTCCTGCGTGACCCCTGGCTGTGGCCCGAGGTATGGCAGGTAAATCCGCAAATTGCCAATCCCCACCTCATCTATCCGGGCGATACCATTGCTCTTGAGCTTCGGGACGGAAAACCGGTTCTCAGGCTTTACCGTGGCCGCAAGGTGGTGAAACTCTCTCCCCGCATGCGTGAGCAACCGCTGGATCAGGCCATATCAACGATCGATCCGGACGCAATCCGCCATTTTTTGAACCAAGCCATAGTGGTGACGCAAGAGGAGCTGAAGCTCGCACCCTATGTACTGGGAGGAGTAACCAAACGGCTGCTGGCAGGTACTACCGGGGAACGAATCTATGCCCGTGGTATGGCATCAGGAGCCGCAACCCGTTACGGAGTTTACCGTGCAGAAGAGGTCTACCGTAATCCGGATAACAAAAAAGAGATCCTGGGCCATGAAGTTGTCAAGGTGGCAGATGCCGTGCTGGACAGGGCCGGAGATCCGGCTA
>JAJRUX010000173.1 GCA_024277575.1 Gammaproteobacteria bacterium
GATGTGCCAATCTATGGTCTCAACTACAAGGATAAACGCCCCGATGCCATTCGCTGGTTGACCCGGTATGGTAATCCCTATGTTGCCAACGCCTTTGACGAGGATGGTCGGGTAGGTATCGAGTGGGGAGTATACGGTACTCCGGAAACCTTTGTGGTGGATGCCAAGGGTATCATCCGCTACAAGCAGATCGGTCCGCTGACAGAACAGGTATGGCAGGAAACAATTTTGCCACTTATTAATAAAATCAGGGCGGAGGAAGGATGAAGCGTTTAACTGTTCTTGGGACAATTTGCCTGCTCCTGGTTTGGGGCAGTGTTTCCTTTGCACGTATTGATACGTTTGTGTTTGATACGCCCCAGGATGAGCAGCGGTTTAAAAAATTGTCTGCTGAACTACGTTGTCTGGTTTGCCAGAATCAGAACTTGGCAGACTCCAATGCAGAGTTGGCCATGGATCTACGGCGTGAAGTTTACAACATGATCAAGGCAGGTAAGTCTGATACAGATATCATTGATTTTATGGTAGAGCGTTATGGTGATTTTGTTTTGTACCGGCCTCCGGTAAAACCTGTTACTTACATGCTGTGGATCGGGCCCCTGATTTTGTTTGTAATTGGTGCAGTGGTTCTGATTATGTTCGTTCGGCGCCGAAGTGATGATGTGCTGGAAGGGGGCCAACTCAGCACTGAAGAGCAGAGCCGTCTGGAAGGTTTACTCGATGAACAGCATAAACGGGATGGTTTGGACGGCAAGAGGAAACAGAAATGACCTTATTCTGGATAACTGTGGCTGCCATGTCATTGATTGCCTCAGGTTTCATGGTATGGCCTATATGGAAGAAACGTATAGCCAAGCCGGGTGTAAAACGGGATCAGCTCAATGTGGTGATTTTTGAGGATCGCTTGGAGGAGCTGGAAGCGGAGCTTGCCAGTGGCGTACTGCCTCAAGAGCGATATGAGCAGGCAAGAAATGAGTTACGTAGAGACCTGCTGCAGAATACCGGTTCTGAATCAGTAACAAGTGGTACCGCCGGTAGTGGGCGCTGGGTTGCACCTGTCGTTGGTATAGTAGTTCCCGTCATCGCCATCTACATATATATGCAAGTGGGTTCACCGGAGTTGGTGGATAAACCACCGGCTACCGTTCAGGCATCCCAGCACCAGAGCGCAGGAGCAGCTCAGACAGCTGGCGACATGAATACCATGATTGAGCGCCTGCAGGAGCGGTTACAGAGCAATCCCGAAGATGCCGATGGTTGGGTGTTGCTGGGGCGTTCCTTGAGTATGGTACAGCAGTTTGATGCAGCCGCTGATGCCTATGGTAAGGCGTACAAGCTGGTTGGAGAGGTGCCGGAAGTGATGGCTCAGTATGCTGAAACTCTGGCGCTTAGCAATCAAGGACGGTTTGAAGGTAAGCCGGTTGAATTGCTCAAGCGTGCCCGAGAGATAGAACCGCGATCTCCACGTGTCTTGTGGTTGCTCGGGGTTGTGGCTGCTCAACAGGGGAATCCGTCTCAGGCTGCGGACATATGGAACCAACTGCTGGCGTTGTTGCCACCGGGAAGCGAGGCGGCCAAGATGGTGAAATCCAGCATCGAGCAAATTGGGGGAGCGTCGGTGACTGCGGACAACCCCTCATCCGCAAGTGCCAATAGTAACCAGGAACAACAGACAGCAGCTGCAGGCACAGTAAACTTAAGGGTGGACATTTCTCCAGAATTAAAGGCACAGGCTGCTCCGGATGATGTTGTGTTTGTGTTTGCCCGTGCTGTTAACGGGCCGCGGATGCCGCTTGCTGCCGTTCGTCATCGGGTAAAGGAGCTACCATTAACAATAACTCTGGATGACAGCTCAGCTATGGCGGGACAAAAACTATCTTCCTTTGAAGAGGTTGCTATAGTGGCTCGTGTATCAAAGGCAGCTTCACCAATGCCTCAGCCAGGTGACCTGGAAGGAAATATCGTTGCAAAAACGGGTATTCAAGAGGTGCTTACCTTGAATATAGATCACGTGCGGCCGTAGTAACTAAGGGGTATTCTCAATCCTGTACACTCGGGCAATTGGAATGCCCCTTGGTATTCAATGCTCTTACCAATTCAGCGGCGGATCGCGGAGTAATTTGATTTTCTACCAGACAGAGTGAGGAGTAATAGTATATTGGTAAATTGCAGAAAACTTTTATTTCATAGTGTCTGAACCCCGGGAGGGCGATGATTGATATCATTAATTCCCGGTTTTACATTAACTGAATACCAACTTCGTAGGCCGAACTAAAATATACCTTTTTTTCATGGGTATATTTTGATTAAAAATCCTGTAGTTACAATATCAATTTTGCTTGAAATCAGGCGATTGCCGTGATAGGTTTCCCTGTCATGACTCAAGCATTCGTAAACCGGAACGGCGAGATGGATGAAACACCCATTCCCAAGCTGTTTCGCTACCCAACCTCTTATTACTTTCTGTCCCGCCTCGTTTCTTTCTTCGTGATTGGTTTGCTGATGGTTCTGACCGGTTGCAGCACTGCTCCGGTTAAAGATGAAAGCATCGATTTGGCATGGCCGCCACCACCGGAGCAGCCGCGTATTCGTTATCTCGCCTCCTATGGTTCACAGCTCGATCTGGGAGGAAAAAACAGCCTTAAAGCCCGCTTGTTGGGTGCGGATCCACGCGGTTTCGCGATACAAAAGCCTTACGGGGTTACTGCTACTGACGATGGGCGTCGTATCTATGTGGCAGATACCAAGCAGGCGGCTATAGTAGTATTTGATTTTGATGCCAAAAAAGTTTACCGGTTCAAAACAGATGCGCGGGGAGCCTTGCGCTCGCCGATCGATGTTCGTGTAGACAGCCGCGGGCGCCTTTATGTGACTGATCCGGTGCGAAGCCGACTGTTTGTGTTTAGTCCAGAAGGGGAAACGCTACTTGCTCTGGGAGCGAAGGAGAAACTGGAGCGCCCCACCGGGCTAGCCCTGGATGAGTCCCGGCAGCGGATTTATGTGGCAGATCGGGGAGCTCATCGGATTCTGGTTTACAATCTGGACGGCGAATTTCAATATGCCTTTGGCGAAAGGGGTACTGGACCAGAGCAATTCAACCTTCCCATTAATCTGACAGTGGACAAGGAAGGCAATCTGTATGTCGTAGATTTTGGTAATTTTCGGGTACAGATGTTTTCCGCTGGCGGTGATTTTCTGGGCATGTTCGGTGAAGCCGGTGATAAGATGGGCAGTATGGCCCGGCCAAAAGGGATCGCGGTTGATAGCGATGGACATATCTATGTGGTTGACGCGGCATTTGGTAATTTCCAGATATTCAACAAAGAAGGACGGATTATGTTATTTGTTGGCCAGATGGGGCACCAGCCCGGTCAGTTCTGGTTACCGACGGGTATGTATATCAATGCACAGAACCGTATCTATGTTGCCGATTCGCTTAATGCGCGTATTCAGGTGTTTCAATATTTGCCGGAACAGCAAACAGGAAAATGAGAAGGTCCTGATTTCCATATGCCCGGCTTGGGTGCGTTCAGGTACGGATGGATGCAGAGGTAAAAAGATGATGCGGTGGCTTGGCATTGAGCCGTTGGCCATTATTTAATAGCACACCCCTGAAAAATATTGTTTGTACTGCTGTTGCATGCAGCTATCAGACTCGGGGTCAAGGAGGGTACAACCATGAAAAATTGCCGAGGGTTATCGATACTTGGCCTGGTAGTACTGATGGTATCCGTGGCAGGCTGGGGAACTGCGGTTCATGCGGGAATTGCTACCACCAAGCATAACCTTTCCGTGGCAGGTCCGGGAGCCATCAAGTCAATTGACGAGACGGAGATCTGTATTTTTTGCCATACTCCTCACCGAGCCATCAAGAACGACAATATTCCCCTGTGGAATCATAATCTCTCCACCACAGGCAACTATGGCGTCTATACCAGTCCCACATTCGATGGAGCCACTACTATTCAGGATCTGGGCGGTACAGATGCAACCACAGCAGCTGTCAGTAATTTGTGCCTTTCCTGTCATGATGGCACGATAGCAATCAATGCACTAAATAATCCATCCAACGCCAATCCGAATGGGAATCCAACCATGGGTGGGACAAGTGCTGATGGCACCATTCCGGATGGTACAACTAAACTCGGTACTGATTTGACAGATGATCATCCGGTCAACTTCATATTTGATTCCGCGCTATTTGCGCTTGATAATTCCTTGAATGATCCAACAACGCTGTCCGGGGTCGTGTTATTCAACGGTACGGTGCAGTGTGCATCCTGCCATGATCCACATAACAGCGTAAATCCAACGTTTCTTCGGGTAAATAATACCGGCAGTGCGTTATGTCTGAGATGCCACAATAAATAAAAGCGTTCCATTGGTTGCCTTGAATACTCAATCAGAAAGGTATCCTGTTCGGCATGAAATTTGCCGTGATAATAGCGTGTTTGGGGCTGTCGGCGTGGTTCCTTTTTTGTTCTCAACCGGCCGCACGATCATGAGGGGGATGGTGCAATGGTGAGTCAAGGGAGAATGTTGGGCAAGACTGGAAAGTATCGCGTGGGGTTTCTGGGCACGTGGTGTTGCGTGCTTATTGGCGTTGCCCATCTGATGCCTGCTCCCGTATTGGCAGCACGTTTGTTTGATTATACGCACCGGGCCTTCACCCTTAGTGGTGGTTTGGGTCTGCGTTATGAAGACTATGACTATAGCTCAGGAGGGGTGACCAGCTACAGTCGGCGCACTCTGGAGGAGGAGGTAAGGCTTGGCAGTACCGGTTTTGTCTGGGATCCGAGACTGTTGCTGTTCGACGCAGGAGTGACTCTGCGTAACAGGAGCACCGATTATATGAGTGGTGACTCCGACATTGATACGGTGGGTTACCGACTTACCACAACATGGTTCCGAGAACGCAATCCGTTTGTTCTCTATGCCCGCAAGAATGCCAACAGCTATTCACCAAGAACCGGACCTGCCTATGAATTTACTACCAGTAATTACGGTTTCCGCTGGCGTTTTGCGCCACGTCTGCTGGGGATGGTGAGGTTCGGATACGACCGGGGTCATACCAAGTCGGACAATATCAGCTCCATTCCTCTCGATGAATACAAAGATTCTTTTAATATTGATGGTAAACGAACTTTCGGTAAGGTTTACAAGACGCATTCGATTTTCAACTACGGCTATCGTTACGATAACAGTGAGGATGATGCAGCGGGAAGATCGTATCGGCAACAATACTGGTATCTGCAGGATAGTACCCGTTTCAGTGATGATGTGAATTTAAGGGCAGGATTTACCTATTATGACCGCTCTGACAAGTTGGTAAACGGGTTGAACGGAAATGCCAACGAGATCGATAGCAGCCACGCAAATCTGAATGTGGGTTTGAATGTAACAGCTACCGAGCAGTTGAGTCACTACTACAACCTCGGGGTTGCGTTCAACGATGTCAATGGCTCAGGAATCAACAGCTATAATGTAGCTGCAGGAGTAAACTACCGGTTTGCTCCCTATTGGAGTGGCAGGGGAGCATTGCGATTGATTGGTACCTCTTATGATGGTAGTAGTCCAAATGTTCACGATCGTACCGCTTATGGCGCCGATGCCGGGGTAACATATGCACGTTCCTACGGGCGCACCTCTGCGCGGGCAGGTTATGATCTGGGGCTGGAGATTCCGCAGTCCAACGGATATAACGAAGACACCATTGTAAACCATTCGCTCAATGCAGGTTATTCGGGCAGATGGTCACCTCTTTATAATGATTCACTCAATTATCGTCTGAATTATCAAACCGGCTCCCGTTATGAAAGCGCTGATCGGAAACGGATAGAACATAACCTTAATTACTCTGTAAACAGTCGTTTGTCCGGTGGGGATTCAGTGCGTACTGTGCTGAACTACCGCAACTGGCAAGAGACCAGTAGCGGAGCCGGCGGCCTTGATAACAGCAATCGTACAGTACGTGGGGATGTTACCTGGAACCACCGTTTCTGGATGCGCCATACGCTTGTCATGTCAGCGGGAATAGGTGATACCAGCAGTGGAAGTGGTAATGGGGCTGCGGACTACTCCTTCTGGTATTCACAGGCACGGCTGGCGATGAGGCCGTGGCGCCGACTGAGATTTACCGCAATGGCCAGATATGAAAATCGCAGCGGGGATACCTCCAACCTAGGTCCAAGACTGACGTTGGAAACCAATCTGAACTACACTTTGGCGAAATGGCAGGCTCGGCTTCAGTATCGTTACCACGATGCGGATTATGAAGCAGGCGCGTATGAGGATAGCTGGTTAACCCTGTATTTGACTCGCAACTTCGGAATCCGTTTTTAACCCGGGTTCTTTTTTCAATTCCATCAAGCCATGATAAAGTCGCTGACATATAAGTGTTTTGTTTTCTTCTCGGTGTGTCTGATTGCTTTGCAACCTGCGCTGGGCAAAGATGAGAAAACCCCAGTCGGGACATCCACTGTAACATCTTCGGCCAGGCAGCTGGTGTGGCCGCCGCCGCCACTGGAGCCGCGTATTCGTTACCTGAAATCCATCTCTACCTCAGATGATATTCGGGGAGAGAAGGGGTTCTGGCGCAAGTTCTGGGAGTTTTTCCGTGGTCCCGAAGTTCATGCCATGATCAAGCCCATGGCTGTCGTAGCAGATAGCAAAGGCAGGATTTTTATTGCCGATCCTGCGGCAAAGCGAATACATGTATTCGAGCCAGCAAGAAAAAAGTACCGCTTTATTGAAACGGTTGACAAGCAGTTTTTACAATTCCCAATAAATGTTGCCCTGGATGATGAGGATAATCTATATATAGTCGATGGTGAGCGCAGGCGTGTTTTCTCCGTTACTCCTCAAGGCAAGCTGAAACAGATCTATGGCAAGCAGGGCCAGCTTCAGCGCCCCAGTGGTATCGCTATCGATTCCAGACGCAAGGTGCTTTATGTGGCGGATCCGCCGGCGCATGATATCAAGGTGTTCAGTTTGACAGATGGCAAACAGAAAAAGAGTATCGGCAAGCGGGGTGTTCAGCCAGGCGAATTCAATTTTCCCGCTTGGCTGGCTGTTGATTCAGAGAGCAGACTGTATGTTACCGACAGCTTGAACGGACGCATACAGATTTTGACACAGGATGGAAAACCACTTTCAAGCATCGGCAAGCTTGGTGACAGTACCGGAAGTTTCAGTTCTCCAAAAGGGATTGCACTGGATAGTGAAGGGCATCTGTATGTTACAGATGCCGGTTTTGACAACATCCAGATTTTTGATAAGAACGGCAGGTTGCTGCTGTACTTTGGTAGCGCAGGACAAGCACCGGGACTGTTCTGGATGCCCTCGGGAATATTCATTGATCGCAATGACAATATCTATATTGCTGATTCATATAACCGGCGGGTGCAGATCTTTCAATATTTGAAGGTAAAGGCATCGCCATGAAGAGCTGCGGCAAAGGTTGGCTGTCTCTGTTTGTTTTGGTGATTTTGCTCGGAGTTGATGCAAACACAACGGTATGGGCGGGGATCGCCAACACCAAACACAATCTATCAGCTTCCGGTACTGGCACCATCAAGGCGACCAGCGAGCAGGAGATCTGCGTCTTCTGTCATTTTCCCCACAACGCCAATCCAGCGGAACC
>JAJRUX010000174.1 GCA_024277575.1 Gammaproteobacteria bacterium
AAGATGGTGGCAGGCACCCTGGATGTGCTGCAGCCAGGCAGTTTCAATATAGTTCTGGGTAGTGAACTGGCGACCACACTGGGGGTAGGGATCGGTGACAAGGTGACACTGATAACCCCTAGTGCCAACGTCAGTCCGGCCGGGATTCTGCCTCGCCTGAAGCGCTTTACCGTGGCGGGAGTGTTCGAGGTGGGGATGTTTCAGTATGACAGCGCCCTGGTGTTGATTCATTTGCGCGATGCGGCAAGGCTTTATCGTTTTGATGAGAGTGTCAGCGGAGTTCGCCTGAAGCTGGATAACATGTTTATTGCTCCACAGGTGGCGACTGATCTTTCTGCTCTTCTGGGAGAGCGGTACTGGGTCAATGACTGGACCCGCAGCCACACCAACTATTTCCGTGCGCTGAAGATTGAGAAGACCGCCATGTTTATCATCCTGCTGCTGATTGTCGCGGTGGCCGCGTTCAACATCATCTCCACCCTGGTGATGGTGGTGACCGACAAGCAGGGGGATATCGCTATCCTGCGCACCCTGGGAACCTCACCTGCCAGTGTGATGGGGATCTTCATCGTGCAGGGGGTGGTGATCGGGATGGTGGGCACACTGCTGGGTATTGCCGGCGGGGTCACTTTGGCGCTGAATATCGACACCATTGTACCGGCCATTGAAAGCACCTTCGGGATCCAGTTCCTCCCTTCCAGTGTTTATTACATTAGCGAGCTGCCCTCCGAGCTGCGCTGGAGCGAAGTGACCACTATCGCCACGCTGGCCTTTGTGCTCAGCATGCTGGCGACCATCTATCCCGCCTGGCGCGCATCCCGTGTCCAGCCAGCCGAGGCGCTGCGCTATGAGTAATGTGCTGGAGTGCCGCGATCTCTGCAAAACCTTTCACGAAGGGGGGTTGACGGTAGATGTGTTGCAGGAGGTGAATCTGTCCATTGCGCAGGGAGAGCGGGTTGCCATTATCGGTGCTTCCGGTTCCGGCAAGAGTACACTATTACATCTACTGGGTGGTTTGGATACCCCATCCCGTGGCGAGATCTGGATTGATGGCGAGGATATGTCCCGCCTCAGCGACACCCGGCGTGGGCGGCTGCGTAACCGGGCACTGGGTTTTGTCTATCAGTTTCACCATCTGCTGGCGGAGTTCAGCGCGCTGGAGAATGTTGCCATGCCGTTGCTGATTCGGGGTCTCTCCGTTGCGGAGGCCCGGCAGCGGGCAGCCGGAATGCTGGCGCGTGTCGGGTTGCAGGAGCGGCTGCGCCACCGGCCGGGGGAGCTGTCCGGTGGTGAGCGGCAACGTGCTGCCGTTGCCCGGGCGCTGGTGACCGATCCCCTCTGTGTACTGGCGGACGAGCCCACCGGAAATCTGGACAACCGCACCGCAGCGCATGTCTACGACCTGATGGTTGAGCTGAACCGGGAGCTGGGAACCAGCTTTGTGGTGGTGACTCATGACATGCAGCTGGCCGAGCGGATGGATCGGATTCTCTCGCTGGAGGATGGCCGGCTGGTCTGAACGGTGGATCCACAGACCTACCAGCTTCATATTCACCTTCGCCGCAGCGTGACAGTCCAGGTTGGCGCGCTGGGGTGCTACCGTTTCCCCGCCGGTGACTATATCTATACCGGCAGCGCCAAACGCAACATCGGCGCCCGGGTGCGCCGTCACTGCAGTGACAGCAAAAAGCTGCGCTGGCATATCGACTATCTGCTGCACAGTTCCGCTGCATCGATTGTAAAAGTGGAACTCTCGGCTGAGCCGGAGTGCCGGTTGAATCAATCCACAGCGGGGGAAATCACTGTTCCCGGTTTTGGCGCATCGGATTGCCGCAGCGGTTGCGGTTCCCATCTGAAATATATCAGTCTGCCGTCTCCACACTGATAGTAGTCTGCATCCGGTGCTCCTCTCCGGGAGCCAGGGTGATCAGGTCATCGGCGGCATTTGCCGTTTCCACGCACACCATGTTGCGGTATTCATCATTCCCGAAGTCAGCCATGGCTGCGGCCTTTTCCTGCCAGGGATTCCATACCACTGTGGTCCGGCTGCCCTGTTTGGCGATGCGGATGCACCGGTTCCAGCCCTGATCTTCAATCAGGCAGTCGGCGGAGGTGTTGAGATAGATCCGATCCGTTTCCCCTGTTATGGCCAGCGGTTCCTGTTGCTGCCGAAGCTGATCCCCCGATACCTTGTCGATATAGCCAGCTCCTTCCAGCCCGGTAATGGTGACGTTGCCGATGTCGCTGACAGAAAAATAGCTGTGCAGCGCACCGCTGCAGCTGAATGTTTTCTCATCCCGGTTGGATATTCGCAGTTCAACTTCCAGCTCACTGCCTGCCGTGACAGTCAGCCAGGCAGTAAAACGCCAGGGCCAGAGCTGCCGGGTTTTCGCGTCATCCTCCAGTTTCATCTCAAGCTGAAGCCTGTCATCGGGCAGCCTGCGCGTGGCTGATATCTCCCACAGGCGGTTACGGGCAAAACCGTGGGCAGGTTTGCTGCTATCGTCGGGGTGGTTTGCAAACCATGGCCAGCATATCGGGATGCCTCCGCGAATCGCCTTGCCCGGCTTGAACTGACTGAGTTTGCTCAGCCATAACAGATTTGATTCCCCCTGTGGTTGATATGTCACTACATGGGCGCCCTGCAGTGCTACAGTTGCAGATGCCAAGCGGTTTTTTAACTGCGCAGTCGGCAGGCCACCCGGCCCCGCAACGAATGTAAGTTGTTTATCAATGGCAAATTGCCGGTTAACTGTTTCCAGCTTCATTCTCGTTTCTCCAATGGATATAGATGGTTAGGTTAATGTCCGTGGATTGTTGGATTCTGTCCAGAATTTTTTTTTCAAATAACCTGTAAAGATGAGCTCCCGGTGCGCCGATGTGTGTTGGAAATTACACATATTTTTGATAGCCCAACAATACCGACAGGAGAACAAATTGAACAACGCTAAAATAAAACTATTGGCTGCACTGGTGTCATCTTCACTGTTGATGGCTGGTTGTGGCAGTTCCTCTTCAAGTTCGGATGATACCAGTGATTTCGGCAGCGCAGATACGACTACTCCTGATGCCGGCACCGTGAATCCCTATGCCGGGAGTTCATCAATATCTGGCGTCATCGCGCTTTCATCCCTGAGTGGCCAGGATGCGGGTACCCTTGATGGCAGTTCCGCTGCTCGGTTCCAACAGATGTCTGCGGCAAATAATCGCTCTGCATATGCTGCAGCTACACAAAATGCTCTCGTTAAACTGTATGTTGTCGGCCCGGATGGGGAGCTGCTGGATACCGGGATAGATTGCTCGTTTACCGATCAGCTGGATGCAAACGGTAATCCTGCGTACAGCTGCCCGGATGTGGCAGACGGAAAGCAGTATGTCATCAAATATCTGAGACTGCTGGAGGGCAACAAGGCCCTGGAGATGAAGGTCAACATCGAGGTTCCCGAGGGTGCCCCGACTGTTGATGGCGGTGAGGTCTCTCCGGAATCCACGGTGGTTGTGGATACCATCATCAATGCGATTCTGTCAGCGACACAAGGCAAGGATATCGAGCCGGCGATTGTCGACGACATTATCAAGGCGGTGAAACAGGCTGTGGTCACTCTGGTCCGCAGCGGGGCGGTGCAGGTGCCGTCAATGGTTGTTGAAGCACCGAAGGATGCCACGGGCAGCTATATTACTGATGTGGCTGTGCTCGAGTCTGATACCGGTGTTGCATATGGTGAAAACAAGCAGCTTGAGTCAACGGCAGGTAGTCTGCTGTCGGATGAGAGCGTTGCCGGTGAAGTTGATGCGGTGAAGGTTGAAATCGAGGTTAGGGAGTTTGAGCGTATTGATTCCTCCAGCGAGGCAGGCAAGCGCAAACTGGTAGAGCGGGTGTTCAAGGAGATGTTGAACGACGGGGATGTACCGGAATTCATCAGTGATTTCTTTGCTACCCGGTTTGTCGAGGGAATGATGCTTGATATTGGTACGCTTTTTGACGGTATCGCTTCCGGTTTGAAAGTAGATCCGCGCCTGGGTATCAACCTGGCTGACTTGAATGCTACCAAGAGTGGAGCAAAGACTGCTTTTGGCCAGAAACTTGAAGAGATCTACGCCCTGATGGATAAAAAGGCCTCGGACACAATGACCGATGAGGAGAAGAAGGCCTTCCGTGAGATTCCCTCTGTCATTCCTGCGCTGTTCCCGGCTGCTCAATGGCAGGGCAAGGAGGTCACTCTGGCGGAAGAGCTGGATGTTCCCCAGGCGATTGCCTTCACTATCTTTGTTACCGATGTCTATGTTGCTGATGCGCTGGAACAGCAATTTACCGGTGATGTGAGAGATAGCCTGGTTTCAGTGGAGGAGGGTGAAGGGGGTGAAATGGAGGTCAAGATGGATAATCCGATCGACTTCGACCCGATGCATTTTGACCCTGTTTTTGCGGAAACTGGTAGTGACGGGCAGCCGGGGCTGATGCAGCTGTACGGCTTCTTTGAGCCACAGAATCTGAATGCACTTGATGGAGTGGAGATCTCCTGGCTGGATATCATGCCCGACAAGGCCTGGATCCCAGGTCCGGATGGCATGGGCGGTAGCGAGGTTGACATGCTACGTGCCAATGTCTGTATCTCCGATCTCTCCATGCTGGCGCAGTTGGGGCAGATGACAGCTCCACAGAATGCAGACGGCACCAGTGATCTGACGGTGGATCTGACCTACCCGACCGCCAGCGGGGCGATGGCCACTGTTACGCTGACCAGTGAACAGCAGCTGTACATGGCGCCTCCGGGTGGCGAAATGGCACCCCAAAATGGGGATATGCCCGTTGATGGTCCAGAGGGCGATCGCGGTCCCGGTTTCGAGAGCTGCTTTGTTCTCGATCCGTGGGCGCAGGCGCAGCTGGTGCAGGGGGAAGGTGGTGGCCCTGTTAATCTGACCGAGGCTGATGTGATCTCCGATTTTGCTTCGGGCAGCTACAAGGTAGAAGTCAAACGAGCCGGTGCCGTAATTGCGTCCCGGGAGTTTGAGCAGAAGGTACTGGTCGGGATGAGCGATGTACGTCCACGGCTCACCTCTCCGAACGGTATGCCGGAGTGGCCCAAGTCCTGTGAAGGCAAGGCGGGACCTTGTACCGAATGGGATGCTCTGCAGCAGCAGTGGCTGACTGATGGTGGTGTTACCACTTTTGCCCTCAATGAGGACAGCACGGGGGATGGCAGTGCCGACAAGGCAAAAATTACCCTGAGCTGGGAGAAGCCGGAGGTAGAGCTTCCTGGCGGCGTCAAGATAGCCTACTCGCTCAATGTCGGTCTCAATCGCGGTTGTGATGAGAATGGATGTGGCTGGGAGCCGATCTATGACACCTGGCAGCAGGACAGGAAGCTGTTCGGCACGTCGTTTACTCTGCCGGTTCCGCTCGACAAGGTGGAAGTGGGACAAGGCTCTTACAACGTCAATGTCTGCGCCCTGTTCATCGATACGGATACGGGTCGGGAGATTGGACGTGGCAGCTGTAACTGGGCGGAGTTCCAGGTGGGTGATCCGTTGGATCTGGGTGCTACTTTTACCATCGTCGGTGCTGCTCCTGCCGGACTTGAGACAGGCTGGAAAGTAGCTCTGATGAAAGAGTCTTTTAATGCGGATGCACTGGTTGATCCATGGCAGCGGGAGGTCGTGGCGCTGACTGATATTGTTGATGGCAGTTACACATTGATGCCGTCAATAGGGGACTACCTTGATGCTGACCCCGGTGCCCAGTACCAGATTGTAATGTTCAAGGATGACAATGATAACGATCAGATAGATAATCCCGAGCCGGTCATGTGGCCCGACTGGAAAAACAATGTCCGGTTTGAAACCTGGGGTGGCGTGCTGCGCCATGTAAAAGAGGAGCAGTCAGACAATGGCGAGTTCAAGCGTCGTGAAAAGGTAATCACAGGCGGTGAACAGGTTGATGGTCCTGACTTCAGCTATCTTGATGCGGCACCTGTTCCCGGTGAGATCCCTCCTGGCAGTGAGGGGAGCGTCTAAGCAGACTGGTAAAATCGTGTCTACCGGAGATGGCGCAGGCCGAATCCGGGAATAGTCAAAAACCCGCACCATCAAGGTGCGGGTTTTTTGTTTTGAGAGTTGCAGGTTTTAGGCGCCTTCAGTGACTATACTTAGGCGGTATCGTATCAGGAGAAGGAACATGGAAATCAGATCTGCCGTTATACTTTCTGTCGCTGGTCTTCTGGTTCTGTTTGGGATATCGGCGTGCTCTGAAGAGACCACTACAGATATACCGCCGGTGTCCGGCATGACCAATCCTTGTGCCATGAAACAGAATCCCTGCGCGATGAAAAATCCCTGTGCCGCCAAACCGGCTGCGATGGATGATCCCGCCCGGATAACCCGCCCTGCAGATATCAAACCCTTTACTGGAGCGGATAGAACCGTACTGGTTGCAGAGGGAAAAATGCTGTTCGAGGATAGCTCGTTGAGCAGTAACGGCTCTTCCTGCAACAGCTGTCATGCAACCAACGACCTGTTTAATGCAAGTTTTGCCAAGCCATATCCCCATCCGGTTGCAATGGCAAGAGAGAAAGCCGGCCTGGACCGGGCGCTGCAGGCGGATGAGTTTGTTCAGTTTTGCATGATTGTGCCGATGGCTGTAGATCCGCTGCCATGGGACTCCAGAGAGTTGGCTGCGTTGACCGCCTATGTGGTGGATGTCAAACAGAAGGAGTTCATTGCTGCATCGGGTGGGAATCCTGGCGCTATAAAGAACCCCTGTGCTGCGCAGAATCCGTGCGGCATCAAAAACCCCTGCGGAAAGGGGTATTGATGCCGGGTTAATTAATACCTGAACCCACGGATTCAGGTAATAGCCCCAACTGGCTGGAGTAAAACTTCAATATTGTGCGACCTTTTTTATTGTTCATTTTGTTGCTGGCTGTGGCGGTTTTGAGCAGTCTGGTGATAACCGGAAACAGAAGCGCCGAGTCACCATCTGCCGAGACGGTACAGCAATTTATCGACAGGCATTGGCAAACTCCAGTTGCCTTGCAGGGCAGGGTTCCGGAGAGTTATTCGGAACTGGAGTCTTCCCTGTTGCCGGAGTCCTGCGGCTCATGTCACACGCAACAGTACCGGGATTGGCAAACATCCATCCACAGCAAGGCGATGGGACCTGGTGTGTACGGCCAGACCCTGGTGATGAGGGAGAGTGATCCCGCCACCGCCAGGGTTTGCTGGTCGTGCCATGCTCCGTTGTCGGAACAGCAACCGGTTCTGTTGCAAAAGATGCAAAACGGAGAAGAAAAGTGGGTGATCAATTCCGCTTTTAATCCCCGCCTGCAGCAACACGGAATGACCTGTGCGGCCTGCCATGTAAGAAAGCATCAACGGGTAGGCCCCACCCGTCGCTCTGCACCGGATGTGACCGGAAAAATTGATGAGGGGTTGCCCCACGGCGGTTTTATTGCCTAGCCCGCTTTCAGCAAATCGGCCTTCTGCAAAGGGTGCCACCAGTTCGGGCCGGAGGGCTATTCACTGAACGGCAAGCTGATTGAGAACACCTACCAGGAGTGGCTGGAGAGTGATTATCCCGCCAGAGGGGTGGAGTGCCAGAGCTGCCATATGCCGGATCGCCGCCATCTGTGGCGGGGAATCCATGATCCAGAGATGACCCGGAATGGAGTGACAATAAGCACAGGAAAGATAGATAAAACCGTTGTGGTGGGTGATAGACTGGAGATGCAGATAACTATTTCCAACACTGGAACCGGGCACTATTTTCCGACTTATCTGACCCCCCGGATTGTCGTCAGTGGCTATCAGGTTGATGGTGCCGGAAAGATTATTTCGGATACAACCCAGCAGGTGGTTATCGGCCGTGAGGTAACCCTGAATTTGAGTGAAGAGATCTTTGATACACGAATCCCGCCCGGCGAGAGCAGCTCTTTCAGTTATTCCCAAACAAGGTCAGAACACGCCTCGCAATTGATAGTCGTTGTGCGGGTGGAGCCGGACTATTTCTATGAAAAGTTTTTCCGCACCATGCTGGAGGGAAACTCGGCAGGAAAGGGCAGAAAATTTATCCAGCAGGCATGGGAGCACTCCAGGAGTACGCCTTATATCCTCTATCAAACAGGGATGAAATTGCACTGATTCCCCTTTTTTATTAGCGGATAAGAAGTCTGTACCTTCCTGCCGACAAGATCAGTGCTGACCAATCTGCTCCATTCCCGTTAAGCTTTCTGCCATGCTGATTTCCTTTACCAAGATGCACGGTCTGGGCAATGATTTTGTGGTAATCGATGCCATTAATCAATCTGTCCGGCTGACCTGTGAGCAGGTCCGGTTTATCGCTGATCGTCACTTTGGGGTCGGTTGTGATCAGCTGCTTCTGGTTGAGCCGGCAAGAGAGTCCGGTGTGGATTTCCGTTACCGGATATTCAATGCTGATGGTGATGAGGTGGAGCAGTGCGGCAACGGAGCGCGCTGTTTCGCTCGCTTTGTGCGTGACCATGGTCTTAGTGAAAAAAATGAGATTCGGGTAGAGACCCGCAGCGGCGTTATCGTTTTGCGCGTAGAGCCGGATGAGCAGATAACCGTCAATATGGGTGTGCCCCGTTTTGAGCCTGAACGGATTCCCTTCCAGGCTGCGGCGCGTGCAGATGAGTATGTGCTGGAGCTGAACGGCGACAGTGTCACTGCAGGCGTAATCTCGGTGGGAAATCCTCACGCCGTACTGCTGGTTGAGGATCTGGACAGTGCGCCAGTTGCCGGACTGGGTGCGGCAATTGAATCTCATCCCCGTTTCCCGCAGCGTGTCAATGTGGGTTTTATGCAGGTGGTTTCACGGGAGTTTATCCGCCTGCGGGTGTTTGAGCGCGGTGTTGGAGAGACCCTGGCTTGTGGTACCGGCGCATGTGCTGCAATGGTAGTGGCTCGCCAGCGGGGATTGATCAATGATAAAGTGACAGTTGAACTTCCCGGAGGAGAGCTTGCTATCTGCTGGGAAGGTGAAGGAAGACCGGTAATGATGACAGGGCCGGCCAACAGGGTATTTGAAGGGCAGATTGAATTATGAAAGGCGAACTGGAAAAAACACTGGCGGAAGAGCTCGATGAAAAAATGGTGGCGGATTATCTGCGCCATCATGCCGATTTTTTTGAACGGCACCAAGAACTGCTGGCAGAGTTACGCATTTCCCATGAGGCCGGGGCAGCTGTCTCTCTTATTGAACGTCAGGTAAAAATGCTGCGTGAGCAGCGTCAGCAGCTCAAGAACAAACTGGGATCGCTGATTCATAATGCCCAGTACAACGAAGAGCTCAGCCAGCGCCTGCACGAATTGACACTGGCGCTGTTGAGAGCTGGTGATTTAAAACAGCTGATCGACATATTGACCACCCAACTGCTGGATCGGTTTAACGCAGATGCTGTTGCAATCCGCCTGTTCCGCGCTCCACAGCAAGGATATACTGGCGTGGAATTCATTGGTCAGGATGAACTTCATGCGCGCCGTTTCGAGCGGGTATTTACTGCGGAAGAGCCGCTGCGCGGCCGGCTCTCTCCCGAGTTTCTGGAGGAGCTCTTTGAGACCGAGGCTACCGATATTGCTTCTGCGGCACTGATTCCGTTGGGTGACATCGACAAACCGCTGGGAGTGCTTGCCCTTGGCAGTTATGATCCGGAACGGTTTCACCAGCAGGCCGGAGCGATGTTTTTACGTTCTCTCGGTGAGATATTTACCGGAGTAATGAAGATTCATCTCTCCCGTGAGGCTGGCTGAGTTGTAGTTGTTTATCATGAGGGTCCCAAAGAGCCTCATGCCCTGATGGCGGCTCCTTTCTGCTCTTCAAGAGCTTCTTTGTTATGTTGACCAGTTACATCGAATCTTTTCTCTCCTATCTGCATACCGAGCGCCGCTGCTCCGCCAATACGCGGGAAAACTATCATCGTGATCTGAAACGCGTCAAGGCGTTTTGTGAAGCGTGTGGTATTTCAGATTGGCGGTCGCTGGATGTGCATGGCGTTCGCGCCTATGCCAGCAGCCGTCACCGCAACGGAATGAGTGCCCGGACCATCGCCCGGGAGCTGTCATCACTGCGCAGTTTTTTCCACTTTTTGTTGCGTGAAAACAGAGTGGAGTTCAATCCTGCCGCGGAGGTACGTGCGCCAAAGGTAGAGCGTAAACTCCCGGGTGCGCTGGATGTGGATCAGATGGCGCGGCTGCTCGAGATCAAGGAGAGCGATCCCCTGGCGACAAGGGATCTGGCCATGATGGAGTTGCTCTACTCTTCCGGTCTGCGGCTTGCCGAACTGACCGGACTCGACTTGGCTGATCTGGATCTGCATGAAGGGCTGGTGCGGGTTACCGGCAAAGGTGACAAACCCCGCGTTGTGCCGGTAGGGCGCGCCGCCAGAGAAGCAATCCGTAACTGGTTGTCACTCAGGACACAATGTGCGCCAACGGATGAGACGGCTGTTTTTGTTGGCAAACAGGGGCGGCGGCTGGGACGCCGGGCAGTGGAGAAACGGCTGCAGCACTGGGGACTCAGGCAGGGTTTGTCCGGTCGGGTGCATCCCCACATGTTGCGCCACTCCTTTGCCAGCCATCTGCTGGAATCCAGTGGTGATCTGCGCGCCGTGCAGGAGCTGCTGGGTCATGCGGATATCAGTACCACCCAGATCTATACCCATCTGGATTTTCAGCATCTTGCCAAAGTGTACGATAGCGCCCATCCGCGGGCGCGCAAAAAGAGCTGATTGCCGACCGGCAAGCCGCTGCCGTCATACCGGCTGAGTTGCCGCGGCACCCCTCCAAACAGTTTCCCAATTCATTGATTTTATTGCCTGTCAGCTATTGGCATGTTCATTGCTACCTGTAAGGCAAGGTAACTTTGGAGCAGGTCATGGGAATCAGTCTGGATAAAGTAATGGGTTTTAATGAGCGGGCGTTGAAGGTGTTCAATCGCCGCTCTGAGGTTCTGGCGGCCAATCTGGCCAACGCGGACACACCGAACTACAAGGCGCGGGATATCGATTTTCGGGCAGTACTGCAGGGTGCGGTGAACGGTCGGCAGTCGTTACCGCTGGCGGTTACCCAGCCGGGTCATATCCAGGCTGGTGGAGGGGGCGATGCCGGTGAGCTGTTGTACCGGGTTCCCCACCAGCCATCCGTGGACGGAAACACCGTAGAGGCAGCCGAGGAGCAGGTGCGGTTTTCCGAGAATGCCATGCGCTATCTGGCAGAGGTGCGCTTCGCCGGTGACAAGGCCGCCGGCATCAAACGGGCCATCAGAGGAGAATAATAAAATGTCACTGTTCAAGGTATTTGATATTTCCGGTTCAGGCATGACGGCGCAGAACCTGCGCCTCAACATTACCGCCAGCAATCTGGCCAACGCGGATTCGGTCAGCAGTAGTACCGAGCAGACCTATCGGGCCAGAGAGCCGGTGTTTGCCGCTGTTTATGACCGGTTCAAACAGGGGCAGGCCAGTGTTGGCGTGAAAGTGGAAGCGGTAGTGGAGAATCAGTCACCACTGCAACAGGAGTACCGCCCCGATCACCCCATGGCTAACGAAGAAGGCTACATCTTCAAGCCGAATGTGGATGTTATCGAACAGATGGCCAACATGATTTCGGCATCGCGCTCCTATCAGAGCAATGTGGAGGTGTTCAACACATCCAAGCGGATGTTGATGCGCACCCTCTCCATGGGTCAATAACAGAAGGTCAGTGATATGAGTATTGATAAAGCGGCGGGCGTTAACTGGGAGAGTCTCGGATTAAACCGGCCGGAAGAGAAAAAGAAAACGGACGACATGGGTCAGGCACAGTTTTTGGAGCTGATGCTGGCGCAGCTGCAGAACCAGGATCCGATGAAACCGATGGAGAATGGCGACTTTCTTACCCAGATGGCCCAGTTCAGTTCCGCCAAGGGGATTCAGGAGATGAGTGAGTCGTTCAATTCATTTACCGAATCGCTGACCTCCAGCCAGGCACTGCAGGCTTCCTCGCTGATCGGCCGTCATGTGATGGTGCCGGGAGAGAGAGGTTATCTGGAGCAGGGCAGTGCCGGTATTGCCGGTGCGGCTGAACTGCCGACTAGCGCCACGGATGTCACCGTCAGCGTATATGACATGGCGGGGACACTGGTACAGCGTACCTCATATGGTCAGCAGGAGTCCGGGCTGTTCCAGTTCAGCTGGGACGGCAAGGGAGCGGATGGCCAGCCGGTTGCCCCCGGGCACTACCGTTTCAGTGTCGAGGCGCAGGCCGGTGGCGAGAACAAGGCCGTTGAAACCATGCTGGTTTCACGGGTGGATAGCGTCACCCTCGGGAAGGGGGGGCAGGGTGTCACGTTGAATCTGGCCGGGCTGGGAACTGCAAACTTCGCAGAAGTCCGGGAGATTATGTAGAAATAATAAAGAGGAAATAAAAATGTCCTTTCGAGTTGCACTTAGCGGTCTGAATGCCGCCTCAAAAGATCTGGCCGTTACCGGCAATAACATTGCCAACGTCAGTACCACCGGGTTCAAACGATCCCGTGCCGAATTTGTGGATGTCTACGCGGCCTCCTACCAGGGGATCAGCCGCCTGCAGTCTGGCAGTGGCGTGCGGGTGGCACAGATTCAGCAGCAGATGTCCCAGGGAAATGTGGAATACACAGATAATAATCTGGATCTGGCTATCAATGGCAAAGGCTTTTTTGTGCTGGAAGACAACGGTGCAAAGGTCTATAGCCGGGCCGGCTCATTCGCCCCCGACAAGGATGGTTACGTAGTCAACAGCATGCGGCAGCGGTTACAGGTAAACCCGGCCAACGAAGATGGTTCCTTCAACACCGGCGTTATTGCTGATCTGCAACTATCCACCAGTGAGGGACCACCCAAAGCCACCACCGAGGTCAAGGTATCAATCAATCTGGATTCGGAGGCCCCGGTGGTAGACTCGGTACTCTATCCGGCCTTTGATCCGGCTGATCCAAACACCTACACCTATTCCACCTCGGTAACGGTGTATGACACTCTGGGTTCCAACCATCTGGCTACCATGTACTACCGTAAGGATGGTGCAAACAACTGGAACGTTTACACAACCATGACTGATAAAACCGACTCGGATGTACCGGTGGGTGGCGACGGTCTGGCGGAAGCGGCCACCCTGCCGGGTGGTGCAAACAATCAGATCTCCGGACCCTATAATCTGGTGTTCACCTCAACCGGTGGGGTTGATCCCGTTGCCAGCTCACCTCTCCCTTTCAGTTACAGCTGGAATATCGAAAACGGTGCAGCAACCACGCTGGATTTTGCCATAGACTATGGTGATTCCACCCAGTACTCGAGGGATTCCGGAGTCAATGCCATCAGTCAGGATGGTTTTACAACAGGACTGCTTACCGGCATTGATATTGACGACAAAGGCGTGGTGTTTGCCCGTTATACCAACGGCAACGACCAAGCCCTTGGGCAGGTGGTATTGGCCAGTTTTGCCAATCCACAGGGGTTGCAGCCCAACGGCGACAGCGGCTGGCTGCAGACCTTCGGATCGGGTGAACCACTGTATGGTGAAGCGGGCTCAGCCAGTCTGGGACTGATACAATCCGGGGCGCTGGAGTCATCCAACGTCAACCTGAGTGAAGAGCTGGTAAACCTGATCGTTGCGCAACGCAACTTTCAGGCCAACGCGCAGACCATTACGGTCAATGACACCATTACGCAGACGATAATCAACATGCGCTAGATCTCTTGGCGCTAAAAAAACCGGGTTATTGTTAACCCGGTTTTTTTATCATGTGAAATAGAAAAAATGGTTGCTTGATGTTGTAAAAGACAGCAGGTGAGCATAAAAATCTGGATAAAAGCCGAAACATAGAGTTATGTGCCATTTATCAGTATCAATTTATGTATCGTCAGTTAAAAATACTGCTTTTCTGGCAAGAGTCATATCCGCCTACCGCAAGGAAGCATGCCATGAAAGATAACTTGCCAAAACCGCATCTGGTTTGAACCATAGCCTTTCTTTTCTCGTTCCATCGGCATTCTTTTCTGCTGATCCCTCCTGAGCTACCCCTGACTGGATAAAACATGGAATGCCCATTGTGCGAGGGCTGGCTTTTGAGATTGGGATCACCTTATCTGCCCGATCCATAGGGTGCTCAAGAACACTCCTCATTGTGTCGATATATGACATGGTTCCCAGAAAAGGTAGCCAACAGATGCTATTTTATCTATCCGGCGTTGAGTCTTCCGCCCACAGACGGAGAATAATAATAAATACAATTCAAGATACGGAGAATGAATGACATGCTGAAGATTTTGTCGGCCCTGTTGGTGATGATGCTTTTAACGGCCTGTATTGATCCGGGAAATACAGTAAATCCGGGTAATACCTACAGTAAAGCTGCAATAGATAAGATCGTAAGATATGCAGAGGAAAACGGAGCATCTTCAGCCCCCACTTTCGGGGACTATGAACGAGCTGGCGTTACAGATATTGATAGTGAGCAGGATCTTCAAAAACTGAATGAGTTGGTAGCCTCGCTTCCGGGTGAGCATGTTGATACACCGGAAGAGATTCAGAGGCTGGCAGATGGTCTGGCCTCTGCCGTTCCCGATACAGAGAAACCGGTCATTACCATAACCGAAGACAAAGTTATCAACCTTACCGTTGGTGATTCTTATACGGATGCGGGGGCAACAGCCAGTGACGATGTTAATGGGGATATCACTGCAAACATCAGGGTAGTAAACCTGGTCAATACAGAAGCAGCAGGATCCTACACTGTTACCTACACTGTTTCAGATGCGGCCGGAAATAATGCAGATCCGGTTAGCCGAATCGTAACCGTTAATCCGAAAAATCATCCTCCGGTGGCCACGGCACTAACTATAAGCACAAATCAGGACAGTGCAAAAAACATCACGCTGACCGGAACAGATGCGGATAATGACACCCTTTCCTACACTATTGTAACCTCCCCGACAAACGGTGTGCTCAGTGGTGTCGCACCCGCTCTTGTTTATACGCCGGGCAGCGGTTATAGCGGTGTGGACAGTTTCACTTTCAGGGTAAACGATGGAAAAGTGGACTCGGCTCCGGCAGAGGTAAGCATAACGGTTACAAAAAAACTGAAAAAAGTTACGGAAGGTATCGGTGCAAGTGCAGATGATGGCATAAGCGGCGAGCTGCCAACGGGAAAGACCTACTACATCAATTCAGATAATGGTGATGATGGTGCAGATGGGTTAACGCCGCAAACCGCCTGGAGAACCCTGAACAATCTGACCAGCAAATATCTTAGTGCTGGCGAAGGTGTTCTGTTCAAGCGCGGCGGTTACTGGAACGGTACAGCAACCTTCCCATTCCAGGGAGCAAGACAGGGCACTGCTGCCAATCCCATTGTATTCAGTGCCTACGGTACCGGCCCGCGCCCGATTATCGATTTCACCGTGATACAAACACCGGTATGGACTGCTGCAGGCAATGGCGTTTACACCACCCCGTTAACCTCTGTTTACCGTCTCAGACGAATGTATGTGGATGGCAGTGAGGTGCTGGATGCAACGAGCTACAATGAATTGGTTAGCCGTGGCGGGTATATGTACTGGCATGATCTGGACAATGGGGTTCTGTATATTCAGTTTGACCCGGCTGGAAAAGAGATAAAGTACTCAACAACAAACTCGTTTCTCTCCTTTGGCACGGGTGCCAAATACATCGTGGTAAGCGATCTTGATATCAGAGGCGCAAAATACTCCCTGCGTTTTCCGAATGCCGAAAATATTCTGGTAAAGAACAATAATCTGGGTGAGGCAAGCCATATCGGTATAAGCATCACCGGAAACAACAACGTTATTCAAAACAATATCCTTGATAGCAAGAGGCCAAAATTCGATTATTCGGACTCATCTTCAACAGCTCATGGTCCGCATGAAGCGATTGCGATGAAGGGAGCCAACAGCGATGCGGTTGTATCCAACAATACGATCAGAAACTGGGCGCATAGCTCAATGGCGTCAGGGGGAGACAGCAATGTTGGATTAAAATTCCATAACAACTATATAGACGGTTCAAATCTTACATATGGCACAAAGTTCGAGTTGTTTTCAGGGACAAGAGACGTGGAAATATGGGGAAACTATTTCTATAAAACCACACGGCAACAGATTAGTGGAATGAACATTCATATTCATCACAACGTTTTTGATTCTATGGCAGACACGCCTGTAAAAAGCTATAACACGGGGCAGGCGATAGGTATGACGGATTTTGGTGATGAAACCTCTGGAGCAATAATCGAGAACAACGTATTTATCAATAGCGATGGTCCCGCGCTTGTGTTCAGTTCCAGAGGTTCTTATATGGGGTCACACGTTGTCAGAAACAATATCATGTACAACAACGGAAAAAAATCGGTGACCTATCCAGGAGATCCAAGGGGGATTGCCATACAGATCAAGAGTAATTCGTTGCAGGGCTCACAGTTTTACAACAATCTTATTTATTCAGATATTTCAACAAAAGTGATGATGACCGGAAACGAGCGCACAGGCCCAACCTACACGGTTGCCGAGTTTGATGGTGGATCTCTGCCTGATAATAATGATGGCTTTGACAATCTGCAGGCGGATCCTTTGTTTGAAAATATTGGCCTGCTGCAGCTACAGCTTGATGCGTCCAGTCCGGGCATAGGCGCTGGAGTCCAGTCATTGGCGACAAAGGATTGGGAAGAGGGAGATATCGCTGCGCCTTACGATATCGGAATTTATGATAGATAGAACAACGGGAGTATCTGAATGCTACGGAATGAAATGCAGAAATGCAACAAAATCTGATGTGGAGTCAATCAGTCAGATACTGAATGATAATGGGCTGCCATCCAATGACTGTGGTCAACACATAGAAAATTTTGTTGTACTGGAAAAAAATGGGGAGATAATCGGGGTGGGTGGTGCTGAGGTTTATGGTGTTGTCGGCCTGATTCGGTCCCTAGCCATTGTTTCCGGATACAGGGGGAAAAGGGCAGGAAAAATAATACTCAAGTATATAGAGGATAAGGCGCGGAGCCTGGGGGTACGCACATTGTATCTGTTGACGGAGTCTGCAACAGCGTATTTTCAAAGACTCGGTTTTCAAACTCAGAAGCGCTCAGAGGTTCCGCTGCCCATCAGAGAGACGATGCAGTTCAGAGGTCTTTGCCCCGCGTCTGCGGTAGTCATGTTCCGTGAAATTTAAACCTGAACCCACGGATTCAGGTTAAAAACAGACAAGAATGTTTTATTGATTTGGCATCTTTATCAAGATGCTCAACTGGCGGTCATGTGTTCTGCTTAGCAACAGTGCCGTGACAGCACCGATCAGGGCCATCAGCATATCCGACTGGGTATCCCAGACATAGCCTTGGGTTGCCAGGAATGCTGTTGCTGAATCACCGGATAGTTCGGCCACCCACCATTCGATTAACTCATAGAATGCACTGAGCGCCAGACAGAAACATACGATCAGAAAATTCAACCACCCCTTGCCATTGATAACGTTTTTTCTTATCAAAACTTCCCGGGCGATCATGGCGGGTACAAACCCCTGGGCGAAATGTCCTACCTTGTCATTATTGTTTCTTTGCAGATCAAATATCTCCTTGAACCACTCAAACAGAGGCATTTCCGAGTAGGTATAGTGGCCACCGACCATCAGGATAATGCTGTGGATCAGAATCAGCAGATAGACCAGTGGGGTGAGCGGAAAGCGCCGCCGCGTCAGTACCAAAACAGCAAACCCGGCCAGGGCGGGGAAGACCTCCAGAAACCAGATGAAATAGTCATGGGGGTTGATGGCAGACCAGATCAGTGTGCCGAAAAAAACAAGCAGCCAGAGGGTTTTTCCGTTCACTGATCGGTCACATTTTTTTCTCGACCCGCCGCAAGGCCTGCGGGTCAAGAATCTCTATGCGGCCCCGGTGCAGTTTAATCCAGCCATGGCGTTCAAAATCTTTCAGCAGCCGACTGATTACCTCCCGGGCGGTACCCAGGTCGGCAGCCAGCTCATAGTGAGTAACCGAAATTTCTCCCCGGGTCTGTTTGATATCCAGCAGGCGGTGGGCCAGTCGGGCATCCATGCGGCCGAAGGCCAGCGCCTCCACCAGTGCCATCAGGGTTGCGATGCGTCTACCGTAGGAGTGGAACACGAATTTGCGAAACTCTGCCGAATGGGAGAGGGCATTGTGAAAGTGGTGAGCGGGGATGGCAACGGCGGTGACTTCGGTCTCGGTGATCGCTTCGGCAAGATAATCGTCGTCCGCCAGCAGGCAGGAGGTGGTCAGGATACAACTCTGGCCCGCTTCCACGCGATAGAGCACGATCTCTTTGCCGTTCTCGGAAACTTTCTGGACCCGTACCGAACCCTCCAGCACCAGCAGATAGCTGCGGCAGGGATCGCCATCACGAAATACGGTTGTCCCTGTTGCCAAGGCTACCTCTCTCGCCGCCTTCACGGCCGCCAGCCAGCATGGATCTGTGATGGACTGCAGGGCGGGAAAGTGGCTTGGCCAATCAGATGATTGTGCGTTTTGCATGTCAGCTGTCATCCCGGAATCGCTGCAGTAGCTCTGGATAGGCATCGATGCGCCGGTCGCGCAGGAAGGGCCAGATGCGCCGTACCTGTTCGCTGTAGCTGGGTTCGATGTCGGCGATTACTGTCTGGGGCTGATCGGTAGTAGCCTGGGCCAGTATCTCTCCCTGCGGACCGCAGGCGAAACTGGAGCCCCAAAACCGGATTCCGCCACTTTGACTGCTCGAGTCCGGTTCAAAACCGGTACGGTTGCAGGCCAGCAGGGGCAGTCCGTTGGCGATGGCGTGGCCCCGTTGTACGGTGATCCAGGCCTCCAGCTGGCGCCGTTGTTCATCGGAATTGTCGATGGGATCCCAGCCAATGGCGGTAGGATAGAGCAGCAGTTCGGCACCGGCCAGAGCCATCAGGCGAGCCGCTTCGGGGAACCACTGATCCCAACAGATCAGCAGGCCGAGACGGCCAACCGAGGTGTCGATGGGGGTGAAGCCGAGATCGCCCGGAGTGAAGTAGTATTTTTCATAGTAGCCGGGATCGTCGGGGATGTGCATTTTTCGGTAGCGACCTGCCAGCGTACCGTTCTGCTCCAGCACCACGGCGGTGTGGTGATACAGACCGGTGGCACGGTACTCGAACAGCGAGGCGATGATCACCAGCCGCAGTTCTGCCGCCAGCCTGCCCAGTTGCTCCGTGGTGGGGCCGGGGATCGGCTCGGCAAGATCGAAGTTGGCGGGTTCCTCGGTCTTGCAGAAGTAGTGGCTGGTGTGCAGTTCGCACAGCAGCACCAGCTTTGCCCCCCGGCATGCCGCCTCGCGAACAGCCTCCATCGTGGTCTGCAGGTTGGTGGTGCGATCCGCCTCGCACCGTTGCTGGATCAAGGCGATTTTCATGGTGCTTTTGGGCGTTGCATGGTGGCACAGTGCAGGCTGCCATACTGCCGGATCAGGGGGGCACAATTTACCCCGATGAGTTGCCGATCCGGGAAGCAGCCAGCCAGCGTGGCGAGGGCTGCATCATCCTGCGGTACGCAGTAGGTGGGAACCAGCACGGCGCCATTGATGATCAGGAAGTTGGCATAGGTGGCCGGCAACCGCTGGCCGGTGGAGTCGTACAGCGGATCGGGCCACGGCAGGGGGACCAGTCTGTAGGGGTTGCCATCGGCGTCGCGGAAGGCGTGTAGCTCCGCCTCCATCGCCTTGAGTTCATTATAGTGTTCATCCCGGGGATCGTCGCAGGTGGTGTAGGCGATGGTGGAGGGGTTGCAGAAGCGGGCCAGGGTGTCGATATGGCTGTCGGTGTCGTCGCCGACCAGATGGCCGTTCTCCAGCCACAGGGTGCGTTCAACGCCGAACAGCTGGTGGAACTGTGCCTCCAGCGCCTGACAGCCGAGATCCGGATTGCGTAGCGGGGAGAGCAGGCAGCGGGTGGTGGTGAGCAGGCCGCCCCGGCCGTCCACCTCGATAGCCCCCCCCTCCAACACCCAGTCGATCCGTTCCCGTGGCAGATCGCCAAAGGCGCCTTGGGCATGCAGCTCCCGGGTCAGACGGTTGTCCAGTGTGGCGGGGTATTTGCCACCCCAGCCATTGAATGTGAAATCCAGCAGGCGCAGTTTGCCCTGTCCGTTCACGACAGTGATGGGGCCGTGATCGCGGGTCCAGCTATCGTTGGAGGGGGCGCGGTAGAGGGAGATATTCTTCTGTGCTATATCGGCCGTATCCAGCAGAGAAGCAATGTGCCGATGGTGTGCTTCATCATAGGCAGCAATCAGTACCGCCTCGAAGCGGCTGATCTGTCGCACCAGCTCCACATATACCGGCTCCACATCGGCGAGCAGCGGTTGCCAGTCGCTGTGTGTATGAGGCCAGGTGAGTATTACACTTTGTTGGGGCGCCCACTCGGGTGGCAGTCGGTAGGGGTGATTCATGGGGTGTCCTGTTGATGAGGCATTGGTGCATTATCCTGGATTAATCAGTTGACCACTTCGAGGTTAATCCATGATTATACTCTCACTCTCAATGTTGGCATTATCCTGGATTCCGCAAATCGGAGAGATCCACATGAGTCGTGAACTGCTGCTTTTACGCCATGCCAAGTCCAGTTG
>JAJRUX010000175.1 GCA_024277575.1 Gammaproteobacteria bacterium
GGGGAAATCAACCCGCACCAATGAACTGACCGGCGAGGAGTACCCCTCTTCCGGCGACCAGCCACACACCCTGACGCTGGTCTGGAAACAGCCGATGCCAGGGTTCGCCAACAAGTGGGATTGGGGCATCAAACTCCAAGCTGCCTCCGGCAAACCCTATACTCCGCTAACAGGCCGCATTCAGGAAACGCTACCGGATGGTACGCGACGCTGGCGGCCCGTCTATGGGGAATTGAACAGCGCACGGCTTCCCTACTATTTCAGCCTCGACTTACGCATCGATCGTAACGTACCGATAGATAACTGGACTCTCAATTTCTATCTCGAGCTGCAAAACATTACCCAGCATGAAAACGTTATTCGCTACGATTTTGGAAACAGCTATCAGAACTACAACCGGCCCAAAAAGGTTACTGGACTACCCTTCCTGCCTTTCTTTGGGATTACTGCAACATTCTAAGCAAGGAGAAACATGTTCATGAGCAGCCACCTCATCAAGGGAATAAAAGGGGGCAATTGATATGCTGGACAGCTTTTTGGGCCTGATGGCACGCGGCGGCCCTGTCATGTGGATCATTTTTGTAACCGCCTGGATAGCCTTCATTATGCTGGCAGAACGGGCCGTGCAGATACATCTTTGGGTAAAACAGGCACTACACGATCAGCGGGGGCTGGAAAACAACCCCTCTTATCAACCACAGATCCCCAGGGGACGCAGCAACAGTCCGGTCGCCATTCTGTTGTATCGCCTCAACTGGAAGGAGATCCATAGCCGCTCCGATCTGGCCAAACAACTGAATATCCAGCTGACCGAGCTGATGCCCAAACTGGAGGGCACGCTACCGACCATCGCCATTATTGGTTCACTATTGCCCATGCTGGGCCTGCTCGGGACGGTAATCGGCATGATCGATGTATTCGAGGTCATCGCCAGACATGGTACCGGTGATCCCATGCAGATGGCCCACGGAATCTCACAGGCCCTGTTGACAACAGCCAGCGGCCTGATCTGTGCCATTCCGGTGATCTTTATCCATCATCTGCTGGTGCGGCGACTGGGGTTTCTGATGGCAGTCACCGAACAGAGTATGCTGATGCTATACAATCGGCACGGCTAATGGACTCCTTGGATGATTGAACTACACGAATCTTCACCCATAAAAATCCCTGAGTTACAAACGGGGAAACCCGAGATCACCATGGCACCCCTGATTGACGTAGTATTTTTACTGCTGATATTTTTCATGGTAACCACTATTTTCCCCGACAACCAAGGGCTGATGATCGAGCGCTCTGCCTCCAGCAGCGCAGAATCATTACAGGATACACAACTGCGTTTTCTGATCGACAAACACGGGACAATTTTCCATCAGAACAAAAAGATAACCACAGCCAGTGCAACACAGCTGGTAAAACAGCGCCTTACCGAGGCACCTGACAGCCCCGTGCTGCTGGAAGTGGACCGCCGGTCAACAACCGAAGCCCTGATCCGTGTCATGGATGCCTGTAAACTGGGCGGGGCGCAGCAGATCGGCATTGTAACCGACATCACTGCTCCCCAGAAATCTGCCGGACCCGGGTAATCCCGGCGGGCAGAGTGGCAAAGCAAGTACAGATTTCCGCAACCATGAGGCAGCAGTCCTGGCCCACTCTTGGAAAAAGGAAATCCCCCGGATTTAACAGACCATGGATCATCGCAATTCTGGCAGGATCCGTTATCAATACGTTGCTGTTTTCAGCCCTGGGCAAGCTGGGGGAAGAAAAAGTTTCACCGCCCCCCCTCCGTCCTGCAAAACTTACCATCGGGTTCATACAGAAAAAGGTGCAAGCAACGCCTGTCACACCCCGCACGAAACCACCTGCAACCAGCCAAAAACCTGAAACCCGGGTATCCAAACCCACCCGCCACCATCCTCCAAAACTTAAACAACCGGTAGCACAACAACAGAGCAAAATGGAAAGCCGGAAAACCGAGAATACAGAACAGCCGAAACAACCAGTTGCAGCGCCTGCCAACACAGACCAGAAGCAGCAGGATGTATTGACAGAGCCGGTTCCAGTCTATCAGCTCACTGGCCTGCCCCGTTTTATCCATAAGGAAAAACCGGTCTACCCTGCCTCCCTGCGCCACCAAGGCAGAGAAGCAACCGTGAAGCTGGAAATATACATTGATGCAAATGGCCAGATTCGCAACATCAAACTACTGAAATCAGCCGGTCCAGATTTCGATCAGGCCGCCATCAATGCCATCCATGCGTCAACCTTTGCCCCTGGCAACGTCAACGGCAAACCGGTTCCCGTACTGATGCGGATGCCGATCAGATTCAAATTACGCTAGTACTCTTTCAAGGTAATAAATTAGGATTCAGCGTTCCTGTGGTGCTTCGCGGCAAGGCGCAGTGCGCAGGCAATGGCCGTCTCCCTTGCCAAGCGCTGCAACGCCGCTGCGAAGCACCACAGGAGCGCCCAAAGGGTTGGCCTGTCAGCGTCCATGGCCGCGTTGCGCCTCTTGGCAAGGACTAAGGCCATTCCCTGTGAGGCGCGCCTTGCCCTGAACGCTGACAGACCAAC
>JAJRUX010000176.1 GCA_024277575.1 Gammaproteobacteria bacterium
GGCTTCACAATGGGGCAGTCAACTGCGGTTTCCAGGTTCAAGTATCAGGTATGTTTTTGCCCGAACTGATGCACCATGCCCTGCATCTCATCCGCCAGTGTGGACAAGCTGGAGCTGGCATCAGCTGTTTCCGTCGCCCCTTGTGCAACAACATCAGCCACCTGATTGATGCTTAACAGATTGCCGTGGATCTCCTGGGCAACCCGACTCTGGTCCTCCACCGCTATAGCAATCTGGCTGTTTGCATCGTTGATGCGGGCTATCACATCGGCAATCTCGTTCAACGCATCACTTACCCTTCCGGCCTCGTTCGCACTGGTATCAGCCTCATTGCGGCTCTGCTCCATTACACCCACTGCGCGGTTGGTTGCTTGCTGTATCTGCTCTATCATCTGCTGGATTTCAGCAGTGGCCTCCTGGGTGCGCGTCGCCAGGCTGCGCACCTCATCTGCCACCACGGCAAAACCGCGTCCCTGCTCACCGGCGCGCGCCGCTTCAATCGCTGCATTCAGAGCCAGCAGGTTGGTCTGCTCGGCGATACCACGAATAACCTCCACTACCGATCCAATATTGTTGCTGTCACTCTCAAGCTCGGCTATCACTCCCGAAACCTGCTCAACTTCACCAACCAGCGAGGTGATGGAGTGTACGGCCCTGGCCACGATCTCCTTGCCCGACTGCGCCACATGATTG
Source organism: Gammaproteobacteria bacterium (assembly GCA_024277575.1). GTDB lineage: Bacteria > Pseudomonadota > Gammaproteobacteria > Thiohalospirales > Thiohalospiraceae > DRMK01. The sequence continues at coordinate 694 of JAJRUX010000176.1, forward strand.
GCCTGCTGTGCAGATTCTGCCGCCCGTTGAGCATTGCTTGCCACCCTGCGGGAAGTCGCGGACATTTCATCCATTGCGGAAACCACATGCCCAATCTCCTCCTGCTGTTGCCGTCCTCCCTCACAGGTTTCCGTTGCCGTGGCAGATGTCTGCTCCGCTGCCGAAGAGAGCGTCACCGATGCCTCTTCAACCCGGCCCACAACAGTGCGCAACTTGGCACAGAGCATTCTGGCAATCAGACGAATATGACCCGTTTCGTCGGTCGTGCCTGTGTAGACGTACTGCATCAGCCTGTTATCCACAACAACGGACAGCTCCCTTACCGCAGAGGTAACCGGACGAGTTATATATCCAGCCAGAACTGCAGCCAGCAAAAACACAACGGCAGCAGCTCCACCCACAATCAGTGGAGAACCGCCGACAAACAGACCCAGTAACAAAAGGGGCAAGACCCCAATCCCGGCCAGCCCGAGAAAGATACGACCAGTAATGTTTTTCCACCATGAATTCAGACGGGGAAGCTTGCCGGCATTGATATCCCGGTACAGCCTGTCGGCCCGCTCTACCAATTCCCGGTTCGGCTTGACCCTGACTGATTGATAACCACTAATCTGACCATCGGTGTAAACGGGAACGACAAAGGCATCGACCCAGTAGTGATCACCATTCTTGCAGCGATTCTTGACGATACCCATCCAGGGCTTGCCCTGTTTCAGCGTATCCCACAGATCGGCAAAGGCCGCGGGAGGCATGTCAGGATGACGAACAATATTGTGGTTAACGCCTATCAGCTCCTCACGTGAAAAGCCGCAGACATTGATAAAATCATCATTAACGTGAGTAATACGCCCTTTCAGATCCGTTTCCGAAATAATGATGGTGGAATTGGAGTACTCTTTTTCAATACCGGTAACTGGATAGTTTTTCTTCACTGTGCTTGACCCTGTTCTCGTTACACGTTGTTCCCATGGCGGTTTATCCGTAGCCTGCTACGGAAGTTTATCGGCATCTTTTTACGATTCTGAAGAACCCGGAATTGCCGCTGTTAACAGGCTGTTAATGGACAGAGCCTCCCGGACTTTAGCATCCGGCACCGCATGCCCGTAACTCTTGGGTACGCAAAAACAACCCCCTTAAACTTTATAACGATGTTCCGATATATCTGGTTATAGAGCCAACTCGGAGGTCAAATCAGGATGTTTTGGAACAATGACAAAAGCGAGCTTGAGACACTACGTCGAAAATGTACCCGCCTGGAGACAGATACCGCAAACCTCAACCGGGAGTTGCAACAGGCAAAAGAGGCAGAGAAGAGCCTGAAACAGCAGCTTGCCGAAAAGACACATCAGCAAACCCTTCATGAGGGCATTTTCGAAAACCTGCAGCACTTCAACCAAGGCTTCGGCGCGCTGCAGCAGTCTCTGGCAACTCTGGCGAACACCCTCAGCGAAGAGCATCAGACGGCATCCGATGCGGCTGTTGCCTCAACCGAGGCCCGTAGCGGTAACGACGAGGTGGTACGCAACCTGAAAGAGGTGGTAGGCCTTAGCACAGATGGCGCCCAGAATGTAAACAGCCTCAACGAGCGGGTCGAGGCGATCGGTAACATCGTCAACATGATCAATGATATATCCGAACAGACCAATCTCCTGGCCCTGAACGCGGCAATCGAAGCCGCCCGTGCCGGTGAATCAGGGCGCGGTTTTGCCGTGGTGGCTGATGAAGTACGCAATCTCTCTCATCGTACCAATGATGCAACAAAAGAGATCTCCGAACAGGTTTGCAAAATCCAGCAGGCCACCAACCAGGTCCAGCAACAGATGCAGCGCATGGCGGAATGGGTCGGAGAGCTGAGCGAAATCGGTGCAGATACCACCTCGCGAATGCACACCACTTTTAAACTTGCCCAACACATGGGCGGAACCATGTCATCCAGCTCTATCCGGGGTTTTGTCGAACTGACCAAAACAGATCACATGGTGTATAAATTCCAGATCTACCAAATCCTGATGGGGGCATCAGACAAAAAGGCAGAGGAGTTTTCCGATCACACAAGCTGCCGCCTGGGGAAATGGTATTATCATGGGGTGGGACAGAAAACCTGTTCCCATCTGTCGGCATTCCGTAATCTTGAACAACCGCACAAGGAGGTACACGCCTGGGGTATCGAGGCAATAAACAGCTACCGTAACGGAAAACAGAAAGAAGCGATTGATGCACTCCGTAACATGGAACTCGCCAGCCAGAAGGTGATGGAGTGCCTGGAGGAGATTGCGGTTACGCTACAGAACGAATCTGCGCAGAAAACCGCCTGATTTGCTGGTTAACTGTCCACCCCCAACAACTGAAGAATGCCCTCCAGACCACTGAAGTTAAGCGCTGTATCGGCCAACTCCTGTACCGTGGGTTTGGCATGATACGCAACACTCAGACCGGCTGCCGCCATCATCTTCAGATCATTTGCGCCATCGCCTACCGCAACAACCTGCTCCGGTGCAATGGCCATCTCCTCACACAACTGAAACAGAAAATCCCGTTTCGCATCTGCACCCACAATATTACCGATAACCTTTCCGGTCAGCCGCCCGTTCTCCACCGCCAGCATATTGGCAAGTGTAAAATCGAGAGAAAGGCGCTGTTTCAGACGGTCAGTAAAAAAGGTAAACCCGCCAGAAACCAGAGCAGTTTTTATATCATGCTGCTTCAATCCAACCAACAACAACTCCGCACCGGGATTAAGCCGAAGCCGTTCCGTATAGACACGTTGCAACACCTGCTCATCCAGCCCCTGGAGCAGGCTCACACGCCGCAGTAATGACCCGGAAAAATCAAGCTCACCCCGCATTGCCGCTTCGGTAATTGCCGCGACTTGCGGTTTCAGGTTGGCAAAATCGGCAATCTCGTCCACACACTCGATATTGATCAGGGTGGAATCCATATCGCTGATCAACAGGCGTACCCGGGAGGGAGAAAAGCCCTCTGGAACAGGGTTGATA
>JAJRUX010000177.1 GCA_024277575.1 Gammaproteobacteria bacterium
AAGGAAACTTGTGCAATAGACACTTTCTGATATCAGCATGCTCGATTGACCATGCTTGCGGATATTCAGCGGTCCTTGTTATCGCTTTCCTTACCTCCTCTTTGAATCTTTGGCCAAGACCTTCAAATCAAGTTCATGGAAATGTATCGCATCTGACAAGACCTTTAAAAATTGAAGACGCGGGGGTGCTTTATCACGTGACCTCGCGAGGTGATCATCGTCGTGAGGAGATCTACCAAGATAAAGACAGATAGATTGTCGCTCATCTCCACGCGGGTAATGTCAGAGTCTTCCGGTTCTGCATTGATTGTTAGTAGCCCGCTTCTTTCTGGTGCCGGAAGGCAGGCACATATACTGTGTTGATGTCCAGTTCGTGGCGATAGAGTGCCACATAGCCAGAGTCTCCGAACGTAATGACTAACTCGCGCAGCTCTGGGAGGTCGTCAAGAGGCCTGCCTATACCCGGATTCGTTTCCAGAAGCGCGAATTGCCGCTCAATGAGCTGACCAGCGCGCATAGCAGCCTGGGGGTTCTTCTCTGCCAGAAATCGCCTACAGCGCTCCAATCCCTGCGCTGCACCTTCCGTGATGATTACTTGTGGCACTGGGGTATCTTTGTTTCTTTATCGGTACCCCAGGTATTCAACCAGTCGCGTACTTCCTGGCCTGTCAGGTGCCGCCCCGTTTCCTGATACGCTGTCCAGGATGCCAGGGCTTCCTGCTTGAAATTTTCCTTGGCTTCTTCACGCGCAACGTAGTCACGAATAGCTTCGCGCATGATCCAATGCGCCGAACGATGTCGTATATCAGCAAGGCGTTGGATGCGACTTTTCAACTCATCATCAAGCTTGACCGATGTGGCCATAGTGAAACCCTCGTTATTACTGGGTAGTACCTTTCAATACTACGTCATAAATAATAAAAAATCCAGAGAGCAGAAGAGGGTTAGGGGGCGGGTCTTGCAATCTTGCACTTAGCAAGCAAATGACAACAAATTATTGCCCCTCATGTACCATGATGAGCACACCTGTATCAATGATCACTGATACCTTCTCTTCCTCAGGTTTCTGACATATTGATCCACATTTTCAGTCTGATCATGGTCTTTCCATATCCCGAACAGGCTGTTTTCAGTTGAGTGCTTCCTGAATCCGTGAGTTCGGGGCGGATGAGGCGTGCAACTACTTGATTCGTATCGCATAATGAAAAATCGAGGGTATAATGGGGACTATTGCCGAGATTTTTCATATAGCGAGACGAGTCAATGAGTCGATGAAACAGATCCCTCGGCTCTCGCTTCCTGCTTCGCTCTACCTCCCCCATCCCCGGGGTCGTGTATTTCACCCCTCCGGGGCCGCTTCGCGCTCCCGGTCCGCCTCCTGCGGATCGGTGTGCGATTCGCCGTCATAAACTCACGGATTCAGGTGTTATCCTGGCCATGGCTTCAGGCACGCTACCGCCCTACCACGTCGTTGACATAGTATCGCCTGGTACGCTGCGCCCGCTGCCTCATCCCTGGGCAAGGGGGGGGTGCCGCGTCGTTATTCGTTAGCTTGTCCGTGCTGCTCAATTGTCAGAACAGGAGTTTAAGCAAGTGCTATCTGTTCTCTTTTAACGGCTACTCTGTTTTGCTCGCCGAGAATACTCAGCAGCACGATGACCCGCTCTTCGCCGCTGCTTTTGTGGAAAATCCCGGTTACCCCTGCAAACGGACCTTCGATGATGCTGATGCTGTCACCCTGCTTGGGTTCGGGGAGCAGCTCGATATAGAGTCCCGAGGGATCCGTGGCGGATGTTTTGAGCAGCCGGATAATTTCGTCCGGAACTCTGGCCGGTTCGTTGCCGAATCTGACCAATTGGGCGACGCCTCTGGTGTAACGAATCGAGGAGATGTTGTCATGGCCGGGGGTAAAGCAGACGAACAGATAGCGGGGAAACATGGCTTCGATTACCCTGATCCGTTTGCCGCGTTTTATCTTTTCATGCTGGATTCTCGGGCAGTAGGTATCAAATCCCTGCCGGATGAGATTTTCCTCGGCGATGGCTTCCTGCCTTGGTTTGGTGTGAATAGCAAACCACTGTCTCATAACTTGTCCATTCCCCCCCGGTTCTTTTCAGCCTATCCGCTGTTTCAGTAGTTGAAATGGCTTACAGGCTACTTGTAATCTGTTCAGAAAACTGTGAGCGGCGTAGCCCTTTCAACCAAAAAATTCAGCGTTATTATTTCCGCTTGCCAATTCGGTTTTACAACAAGTTCTGCTTGTTCGAATCCGGCAGTTATTATTCATATTTGCAAATTAGTGTCTCTTAATAATACTGTAATCGGAACAGAAAAACAGCCTTTTTATCAAGATAAATTCCGTCAGTTTTTTGACGAATTCATCCGGTTTTTTGGTCGGTTCAACCACTTTTCATCACGGTAACCCGGTTTTGCTGCGGGAGGGAAGATCCGTCCTCCTCAACCCGGCCAGCAGAATGACCAAGGCAACGAATACACCTGCAACGCTGGCTGCCACATCACCCAGCTCGAACGCGCGTGTAGCACTCAGCTCCTGCAGAAACTCGATACCTATACTCATGCAACCAAGCAGAACGGCGCTGGTCAACCACGAAGGGATGGAGGGATAGATTAAACCGAACCAGCTCATCAGCACAAAGTACGCCAGAAAATGACCGTATTTGTCGCCGTTGGCAATATGCAGCGCTGGTGCGCCGGTTGCCAGTGAGAGGTAGAGGGTAGCAGCGATCAGCAAACCCGCCACCAGCAGAAATGCCTGTTTTTTGTACATTGATATTCTTTGCAGCATTGATCCGGTGATCCATCAATAGATAATACATCGACACCCAGAAGTGAGCGGCTCCCCCCGCGGCACTGTACTGTGTCCGATTGTGAATTAAAGAGATACGGTTGCGTTACTCCCCGGTGCGGGAAGCTGTTTAGCTCGCTGTTTTTATAGTTTGATAATAGCTGATGCGGGAGAAAAATTGAAGAGCGATACACGCTTGAACCTAAAATCCGCAGTTGACCGCTCCATTCTGACATCAAGTTATTGATATGCTTGCTATGGACATTGATTTGACAATTCACCTGCCGGGTGAGCCACGCTACGAGGCGAATTGCACGCTTTCGGCGGCGCATGGCGGCGTCGCAACTCCTTGGAATAGAATGACTATTCGTCGCTCCCGGCATCCTGCCTCCCGCGAGCCTTCGCCATCCCAGGCGGTCGCGCGTCATTGCGCCTTGCCCTGCGCCACCGCAAACGCACACTTCACCTCGTTCAACTGCGGATTCCAGGTTGAAATATCCATGTAATTTGACTTGGTTCAAAGCTGTTTCTGCGGTGCGCCTTTGTTGCTTTGTTTACTGACCGGAAACCAACATCGATGACGTGCATAGCGCATTGAGTGCTGGTTTTTGTTCTATCTCTCCTGCGACTGAACGTACCACCGATAGGTAGACTCGATTCCCTGCTGCAGCGATGTGGTTGCCTGCCAGCCAAGGGCGGACAGCCTGGATACGTCCAGCAGTTTTCGTGGGGTTCCGTCCGGCTTGTCGATATCAAAAACAAGTGCTCCCTCGTAGCCGATGGTGTTCTTTACCGTCTCGGCCAGCTCCCGGATGCTGATATCCTCACCCACTCCGACGTTGACGATCTGATCATCCGAGTAGTTCTCCATCAAAAACACGGTAGCGCTAGCCATGTCATCGACGTAGAGAAATTCACGCTTTGGTTTGCCGGTGCCCCAGATCACCACCTCGGGTTTGTGGGCAATTTTGGCCTCATGGAATTTGCGGATCAGCGCAGGCAGCACATGGGAGTTTTCCAGATCGAAGTTGTCTCCGGGGCCGTAAAGATTGGTCGGCATCAGGGAGATGGCGTCGAACCCATATTGTTTTCGGTAGGCCTGGCACATTTTGATCCCCGCAATCTTTGCGATGGCATACCATTCGTTGGTTGGTTCCAGGGGACCGGTCAGCAGATACTCCTCCTTGAGCGGTTGTGGCGCCATTTTGGGATAGATACAGGTGGAACCCAGAAATACAAATTTTCTGCAGCCGGCTCGCCAGGCGTTGTCGACAAGGTTGTTCTGGATGAGCAGGTTGTCACGAATGAAGTCTGCCGGATAGGCATTGTTGGCGTGTATCCCCCCCACCTTTGCGGCGGCATCTATTACGCAGTCGGGGCGTTGTCCCTCAAAGAAGTTTTTGACGGCCTGGCTGTCGGCCAGATCCAGCTGTTGCCGGGTTCGGGTGATGATGTTGCAGTAGCCCCGCTTTTGCAGGCAGCGAACAACGGCAGAGCCGACCAGGCCGCGATGGCCGGCAACGTAGATCTTTGAATCGTGTGTTATTGCAGGTGAGTCAACTGTTTTTTGTGGCATTTTCTGTTTCGCTATCAGGAGTAGTGGAGATGGCCGCCCCCCTTTGAGAGACGGACATAAAATTCACGGCTTGGACAGCGCTATTATTCGTTGTAGTCAAAAACCCGGTAACCGGCGCTTTTGCACAGATTATCCCGCTCGGCGGTAACCAGATCCTCGCGCACCATTTCGGAAACCATCTGTTCAAATGTCGTACGCGGCTCCCAGCCCAGTTTTTGTTTGGCCTTGGTGGGATCACCCAGCAGAGTCTCCACTTCAGTGGGGCGAAAGTAGCGGGGATCGACGGCAACGATACATTTGTCGGTTTTTGTGTCGTACCCTTTTTCATCGACACCCTCTCCTTCCCAGCGAATGGATATTCCCAGCTCATCCGCTGCCGCATTGACAAAATCCCGAACCGAATACTGCTTTCCGGTGGCGATGACAAAGTCGTCCGGCTGCTCCTGCTGCAGCATCAGCCACTGCATCTCAACATAGTCGCGGGCATGGCCCCAATCCCGCTTGGCATCCAGGTTGCCCAGGTAGAGGCAGTCCTGCAAAGCCAGTTTGATGCGGGCCATGGCGCGGGTGATCTTGCGGGTAACGAAGGTTTCGCCACGCAGGGGGGATTCATGATTGAACAGGATTCCGTTGCAGGCGTAGATTCCATAGGCTTCCCGGTAGTTGACGGTGATCCAGTAGGCGTAAAGCTTGGCCACCGCATAGGGGGAGCGCGGGTAGAATGGGGTGGTCTCCTTCTGCGGGATCTCCTGCACTTCACCGTATAGCTCGGAGGTGGATGCCTGGTAGAAGCGGGTTTTTTTCTCCAGACCCAGGATGCGGATTGCTTCCAGAATCCGGAGTGTTCCCATGCCATCGGTATCCGCCGTGTACTCCGGCGCCTCAAACGATACCTGGACATGGCTTTGCGCCGCCAGATTGTAGATCTCGTCCGGCTGTACCTGCTGGATGATACGGATCAGATTGGTCGAATCGGTCAGGTCACCGTAGTGAAGAACAAAGTTCTGATTCTCTACATGCGGATCCTGGTATAGGTGGTCAATGCGATCGGTGTTGAACGACGAGGCACGCCGTTTTATACCGTGAACGATGTAGCCTTTTTTTAGCAAAAACTCCGCCAGATAGGCGCCGTCCTGACCGGTAATACCGGTTATCAATACAACTTTGCTCACAGATTCCCCTTTTTCACAATTCGATTGGTATGGTTATTATTTGGCTATCCGGCATATAAACAGACTTCCCCTGTTATTCACCGGGAGAGGTCTGAGAATAGATGGAAGAGCTGAAAATTAGCGTATCTTAATAATAATGTAAGCCACGGATAAAAACAGCCTTTTGGCTCACATTTTTTCAACCGGACGTTATTGTTCGGCCGGTGTGATTTTCCAGCAGTTGTGAATTTTCGGGTTGCGGGCAAAATCTTTCGGCAGGGTTGCCCGGGTCATCTCTTCAATATTCAAACCATCCAGCGCCTCTCGATCCATCTTGAACCTGCGGAAATTGTTGGAGAAAATCAGGATGCCGTCCACCGTCAGCAGGCGGGCGGCATTACGAATCAATTTGACATGATCCCGCTGGATATCAAACGGCTGTTCCATCCTTTTTGAGGTCGAAAAGGTCGGCGGATCGAGAAAGATCAGCCCGTAACGATGCCACACCGTAGCGGCCTGCTGTTCCAGCCAGTCGAGGCAGTCGGCCTGTATAAAGGTGTGGTTATCACTACTGAAGCCGTTCAGCGCCATGTTGCGCCGTGCCCAGTCGAGATAGGTTCGGGACATATCCACGGTAGTGGTAGCGCTGGCTCCTCCCCTGGCCGCATAGACAGTGGCGCTGCCGGTGTAGGCGAACAGGTTCAGCATTCGCCGCCCCGAAGCCAGCTTGCCAATCAGGGCACGGGTGAGGCGATGGTCGAGAAACAGGCCGGTATCCAGATAGTCGGTCAGGTTGACCAGAAATTTACAGCCCCCCTCCTCCACTTCAAGAAAGTTTTTCTCCTCGGCCTGCCGTTCATACTGCGCCTTGCCTTTCTGGCGGCGGCGAACCTTGAAGTGGATCTGCGTCATCGGCACATCCAGCAAGCCGGGCAGCACCGCCAGCGCCTCGCGCAGACGGGTCCGGGCCTTGCCGGGATCAATACTTTTTGGCGCCTGGTACTCCTGCACATGAACCGCCAGCTTTTCACCGTGATACAGATCGATCGCCAGGGCGTATTCCGGCATATCGGCATCATAGATGCGGTAACAGGTTATTTCCTCGCGGCGCGCCCAGCGGCCCAGTTCACGGATGTTCTTGCGCAGACGGTTGGCAAACATCTGCGCACCTTCACCGAGCTGTTCCGGGGTTGCCGGCCGTGGCATCACCATATCGCCCGAGATGACGGGGCGCTCGATAAACCACTTCGGTTGCAGCTCGAAACGCAGCAGTTTGCAGGGAATGGCGCCATTATGGAAGGCATACTGTTTGCACGCACGCAGCCCCATGCGCTTGGTGAGATCGGGATTGCCGGTAAATACGGCCGCCTGCCAGCCGGCGAACTCCTGCTTGAGCCGGTCGGCGAGGTCGGCATAGAGGGCGGCCAGCGCCTCGACCTCGCCGAGGCGTTCACCGTAGGGTGGATTGGCAATTACCAGACCGGGTTTGGCAGATTCGGGAAGCCGCAACACCGACAGATCGCGCCGCTCGATATGGATGAGTCCATGCAGGCCGGCTGCTTCCACATTGGCAATGGCGGCACGAACGGCACTCCGATCCATATCATAGCCGATAATGCGGGGGAGCCTGCCCACTCCCTTTGCCCACCGGTCACGGGCCTCATCCAGAAGCCGCTGCCATAGCACGGGATCATGCTTTTTCCAGCCGGAAAAACCAAAATGTTCGTGCCGCAGGCCCGGAGCAATATCCGCCGCCATCAGCGCCGCCTCAATGGGCAGCGTACCGGAGCCGCACACGGGATCAAGCAACGTCCCTCCCCTTTTCGCCACCTCCGGCCATCCGGCGCGCATCAGGATGGCGGCGGCCAGGTTCTCTTTCAGCGGCGCTTCGACGCTCTGCTTGCGATAGCCCCGCCGGTGCAGGCTGTCACCGGAGAGATCCAGGCTTACTGTTGCTTCATCCCGGCGCAGGTGAACGTTGATACGCAGATCAGGGTGCAGGGTATCAACCGAGGGGCGTTCACCGGTGCGTTCACGAAACTGATCCACAATCGCATCCTTGACCTTCAGCGCACCATAGTGGCTGTGGGTAATCGACGAACGTGAGGTGTTGAAATCAACGGCCAGCGAGCCATCCGGCGCAAGGTGCTCTGACCAGTCGATTTTCCGGATTCCTTCATACAGATGTTCCGGAGAGGCGGCAGGAAAACGGGAGAGCTGCAGCAGAATCCGGCTGGCGCAACGGGACCAGAGGCAGACGCGACAGGCGGTTTCAAGGGTGCCCCGAAAAACCACCCCGGCAGGCTGTTCCTTGAGTTCGGTTGCCCCAAGAGTGGCCAGCTCATCCATCAACAGGGAAGCAACCCCTTTCGGGGCAGTGGCAAACAGGGG
>JAJRUX010000178.1 GCA_024277575.1 Gammaproteobacteria bacterium
ACTCATCAGAGTAGCACCGTGCTCCTTGTGCAGACCGATAGCGCCCATGGCGTTCACGCCTCCCAGCGGCACATTCATTCCCATCGCGCCGGTACTCAAAAGTTCATAACCGTAGGCTGGCCCGGTTCCCTCTGAACTGTAGGCATTGACCCCAACATTGATGCCTTTGTATTGCGTTACATAGTTCCATTTGAGCGAGCCAAAATTTGCCAGTGCGGAGTGGGACTCTCCATCGATCTGCTGGCCCATGCTGTCGATACCTTCCAGTCCGGTCTTTTCAAAAGGCAGCTCAAGAAGAAAACCCGATTTTTGTCCCATGCGCCCACCGGCATAAAGAGAAAGTGACGCAGGAAAACCGGTTTCGGTCTCCTCTTTCCCCTTGACGTACTGAAGTGCTCCAACCAGCGCCAGATTCAGGCTTTGCGGCAAGGAAATATCCTTGCCCTCCACCTTTTTCTGACCTGCGACCATGGTATAACCATTGGCCTTGAACATTCGGCCAAAAGAGTTAAGGGTTGGAAAATGCTGTGCATGGCAACTGGAACAGGACTGACTGGTCTGCCTCGAAAAGGCGGGAATCGCTTCCGCCGTATCGATCTCGATAACCAACACCACCAGCGCAACAAGAAAAGGAAAAACAGTTTTTATTGGAAAACGCATTGATATCTACCCCTCATTATGACCTGAATCCGTGAGTTCATGACGGCGAATCACACAACTCATTGACTCGTCTCGCTATATGAAAAATCTCGGCAATAGTTCCCACTATCCCCTCGATTTTTCATTACGCGATACGAATCAATCAGTTGCACGCTTCATCCGCCCTGAACTCGCGGATTCAGGTATGAATAAAACGCTTGCGCCACGGGCAAACGGCATATCAACCACAAACCCCACAACCTCCCGCGCCACATCGCCAAAAAACCATTTTTTATGCGTGAATATTTTCGCTTTGTCACAGTAACGACACATAGATGTCAGCGGGATGACGACGACATGACAATTTTGTAATGTCACTGCCATCTTCACGACAGGTACCGTGAGTTATGCTGATTCCAGAAAAAGCAAAGGGCCAACTCGCTTTTTGCCGTTTCGATCCAACATCCAACTGCCGCATTACGGTCAGCAACGATCGCCCCGGTTGGGGAAAAAAACACCCAGCTGCGGACGCTCCAGACACACCACGAGGTGATACATCATGGACAGAGATATTTACCGGCAGATCCCGGCCGCAGGCTTACTGGTTATCATGCTGATGCCCCAGCTTGCATTTTCCAAATCAAACGACTCCAACAAACAGCACTACGCACAGATGGATGGCGCAATGAGCAACATGGAACAGGAGCATATGGGCAAGGGGAAAATGGCGATGGACAGGGGGGGAGAAAAGCGTATGGAAATGGCGCACGGATTTCCGCATCCGTTTTTCAACCACATGGGCATCCCCGACATGGTGGGAATGGTAAGCACCAGAATAACCGCTTATCGCCAGGGTGCGGGCGGCGAAGAGTCGGACGGAGATTACGGCTTCCATCTCGAAGCCGGAATCTACGAACGCCTTGGCCTGCACATCCGCAACAATGAAGTAAAACAGAGCCCGCGCACCGACGTCATGCTGATGTACTCCGTTGTGCAGAATGCCAAGGGGGAAAGCGGGCTATCCATCTTCGGCGGCGCACTGATCCCGTCGGGTACCATCCCCAGGGGTCAGGATGATGCAATCGGCGCTTTCGGCGTATCCGGTCGCATGACGCTAAACGAGATTGCAATCTTTGACGGCAACATCCACTACATGCCGGAGATGGAGATGACCGAGGTCGGGCTTTCCGGGATCTACAAGGCCAGCAGCTCGCTGTTTCCAATCGTCGAAATCGAGGGCAAGATAACGGAGGATGCCACCATGGTCTACCTGCTCCCTGCCCTGAAATTCAAGCTGAAACCCGAGCTGTTCCTCGGCGTCGGTTCCCAGTTTCCCCTCACCGTGGACAAGGAGTTTGATGCACGGGCGCTTGTTCAGATAGATGTGGCATGGTAAACATACCAGACAAAACCCCGTTCAGTGGGAGCATGGAAAACAATGAAACTTTTGGTCGTGGAGGATGAGATCAAAACCGGCGAGTATCTCAGGCAGGGCCTGACCGAAGCCGGCTTTGTGGTCGATCTGGCCCACAACGGGCTGGATGGCCACCACTTGGCAATGACAGAGCGGTATGACATGGCAATCCTTGACGTGATGCTGCCGGACGTGGACGGCTGGCGCATTTTGAAATCGATCCGCGAGGCCGGCAAGGATATCCCGGTGCTGTTTCTCACCGCCCGCGACAGCATCGATGATCGGGTCAAGGGGCTGGAGCTGGGCGCTGACGACTACCTGGTCAAACCGTTTGCCTTCGCCGAGCTGCTGGCACGGGTGCGCACCCTGCTGCGCCGCGGAGCGGTCGCCGCCACCGAGCTCAATCTGCGCATCGCCGATCTTGATCTGGACCTGGCACGCCACCGCGCCAGCCGGGGCGGCAAACAGATCCACCTCACCGCCAAGGAGTTCTCCCTGCTAGAGCTGCTGGTACGCCGCCAGGGTGAAGTGCTGCCCCGCTCGCTGATCGCCTCCCAGGTGTGGGACATGAATTTCGACAGCGACACCAACGTCATCGACGTCGCCATCCGCCGCCTGCGCGCCAAGATCGATGACGATTTCGAACCCAAGCTGATTCAGACCGTGCGTGGCATGGGATACATGATCGATACGGACGAAAACCACTCCGGCACATCTGTAAAATGAGACGGCCGCCCTCCCTGACGCTGCGGCTCACCTTGATGTTCAGCGCCGTAGCCACCGTGGTACTGCTCGCCTTTGGCTGGGTCATCGAGCGCTCACTCGACAAGCATTTCGAGGCAGAAGACATCAAGGAACTCAGCATGATCTCCCGGGTGGTGGAGCAGTCACTGACCACCCTGGCGCCAGGAGCCGATCCGGCACAACTCCGGCAGCGCTTTGACGACCTGCTAGTCGGGCACCACGGCCCGCGACTCTACATCCGCGATGCCTCGGGAAAGGTGCTCTACAGCAGCCTTGAGCCGGAACTCTCACGGGTTCCGCAACCGGACTCCGAGCAGCTCACGAAAGAGAGCGTACAACGCTGGAACGACGGCAGGCACAACTACCGCGTTCAGACCCGACAGGTCACCGGCATCAGCGGTCCCTACACCGTTGTCACCGCGGTCACCATCGACTTCCACCTCGTGTTTCTCAGAAAATTCCACCATACCCTGTGGTTGATGGTACTGGGCGGAATCATCGCCATGGGCATCATGGGCTGGATGGCCGTAAGACATGGCCATCGACCGTTACACAGCATGGTCGAACAGATAAGCCGCATCAGCACCGACGAACTGAACACCCGCCTTGCACCCGAGGCCGTGCCGGCGGAACTCACCGAACTGGCGGAATCGTTCAACGAACTGCTGCAGCGCATGGAAGAGTCCTTCAACCGCCTCTCCAACTTCTCCGCCGACATCGCCCATGAACTGCGCACCCCGGTAACCAACCTGATGACCCAGACCCAGGTTGCCCTCTCCCAGGCACGCAGCGCAGAGGAGTACCGGGAGATCCTCTACTCCAGCATGGAGGAGTATGAGCGCATGGCGCAGATGATCGGTGACATGCTGTTCCTGGCCAAGGCCGACAACGAACTGAACCCGCTCCATACCGAAGATATCGACCTGGAAAAAGAGCTGCACAACCTGTTCGATTACTACGAAGCATGGGCCGAAGGGGAGCATGTTTCGCTAAAGCTGGAAGGAACCGCCCGGATCCAGGGCGACCGTCTGATGCTGCGCCGCGCCCTCGGCAACCTGCTCTCCAACGCCATTCGCTACACCCCGGAAAACCAATCCGTAACCGTCCAGATCAACCAGACCAAACAGAACGTAACAATCGAGGTACAAAACCCCGGAGTCCCCCTCCCCGCCGAACATCTCTCCAGAATTTTCGACCGCTTCTACCGCACCGATCCCTCACGGCAGCGCAGCGGCGAAGGAGCAGGACTTGGCTTGGCTATCGTAAAAACAATCATCGAATCTCACGGCGGAAAAATTGCAGCAACCTCCGATCAGAGCGGTACACGATTCACCATCACACTGCCGGGTTGAAACCAACCGGCACGGCTTTTCCTCCTCACACCAAACCGCTCGGCCAAGTACCGGGGGTCACGGCATCGTCGGCATGCGTGAGCGGGTACAACTGTTAGGGGGCAGTCTCGTCGCAGGGCCGCGTCCGAATAGGGATTTTCAGATTGTTGCCCATTTGCCCATTGGAGAGGCTGTAGCATAGCGAAAACCGCACCGCTTTTGGCAGTCCGTGTGTATGCTTTTGATACTCATTGAGGCCCCTCCCTCCGTTTTCAGGCTTGGGGGGTATAACCTACCATCCTAGTAAAAATGGGAGACCCCCCAGCTTTGCTGGGGAGGCATCCATAGTTTGACAGATACGGGAATCTCATAGTAACTCCCAAGCGTGAGCCGCCAAGCACCACGCAAAGGAGAAACTATGAGAGAAGTAAACAGTTTAAATCACACTCGCTGGGAGTGTAAGTACCATATTGTATTTATCCCGAAATATCGGAGAAAGGCGATATTTGGTGAGATACGCCGGGAACTGGGAGAAGTCTTCCACCGGCTGGCCAGGCAGAAGGAGCGCTTGATCGAGGAAGATCACCTGATGAGAGATCATGTGCATCTGATGATATCGATCCCGCCGAAGTATGCAGTAGCCCAGGTGGTGGGTTACATCAAAGGAAAAAGTGCGATCCATATTGCACGAAACTATATGGGCCGAAAAAGGAATTATGTTGGTCAGCACTTCTGGGCGAGAGGTTATTTTGCCTCGACGGTGGGCCGAGACGAAGAGGTAATTCGAGCCTATATTCGCCATCAGGAGCAAGAAGATCGACGAATCGATCAGTTGAAGCTGATGTAAACGACCCCTTTAGGGGGAGCAAGGAGCCGACAGGCTCCGTAATCGCCGCTTTGAGCGGCTCACAAGACTAAAGCCCCCGGCTTTGCCGGGGGATATTTACTTGTTAGCAACAAATAGAACTGTCCGGTTTTAAAGCACATGAATTGTCCGCTTTTGTTTCTGGTCTGATTGATCCTGGCAGCGGACGATGGCCAGGCAGTCAGACATGCAACAATTTTGTTGCTGTTATCGCCCGCCCTCATGGCGAACCCACGCCTTCCGCGCACGGCAATCTGCCGCCGGATGAGGGGGGGCGATCGGGCATTTCTTTCCTCACCCTCTGAGGCAAGCGTTCGCAAGGCAGCCCTTGTGCCGTGTAGCTGGCCAGTTTTCTCGGGCCGTAGAAGACCGCCAGCTGGCCATCGGTATAGCGGTGTACCCGCACCCGGGCCTTCACATAGTGCCGTCGGCAGCTGTGGGCAGGAATCTGCAGCTTTTTCCTGTCGAAAGCCACGCAGTTGTCCTTGTTGACGGTGCGATCGAACTGTTCACACAGGATCTCTTCCAGTCCGTCACCGCTATAGGGTACGAAGGCGCTGCCCTCGACCGCGGGCTTGACGGCAAATTCCCGGTTGAAGGCGGGCATATAGTGTTCCTTGAGGTAGCGGTTGGCGGCGGTCCTGTCGGTAATCGCGCCCGAACTGGGTGGGATTTTGCTTGTCCTCCTTGCCGCCGGCTTGAGGGGTATGCCAGTAGTGGCTGCCCCGATCCGTGTAAAGGCTGGACGGCAGGCCCTGGGTGGTAATCACTTCCTGCAAGGCCTGAAAACTCG
>JAJRUX010000179.1 GCA_024277575.1 Gammaproteobacteria bacterium
CAATGCCGCGTTTGGCCCTGTTATCCCCTATATTACCGGGGTGAGTAGCAAACAGATCATCACTGGTCGCGCTGTCACGCTTACCCTGACCGGTTCCGGATTTTATGCGGTAGGGGACAGTGTGGATATTCCTTCCCGGCTGGCGTTGCTTTCCGATCAGGAGCCGGCTATCGAATTAACCCCGACCCTGGTTGGCCCGACTCTGATGGAGGTCAATCTTCCGGAAAATCTTGCACCCGGAACCTATGGCATCAAGGCAGTAAAAAACTCAATGGGCAGCAATATTGTAAATCTTGTGGTGTTGCCTGCTGTGGTTATTAACGAGATCAGTTGCAGTGATGACAAGATTGCTATCACGGGAACCGGGTTCAGCCGTTATCTGGATGCCGAGAACTCGGGGACTGCTGTTTCCCTCGATGTGGCAGGCGGAAAATGCAGCATTGAGTCGTGGGATGACAGCCGGATTGTCGCCAGCTGCACCCCTGCCAAGGAAGGGGTGATCAAGGTGCAGAGTGTCTTTGGCGCTGATTCTGCTGATTTTACCTGCAGCTCGTCCCATGATGAAGATGGCCGTCCCAAATGGTGGTCTATCTGGAGTTGGTGGTCCTCGTGGAGCTGGTCGCGAAGATAAGAGGGTTAAGGCGGTGGTATTTGCGTCTGAGTATCATTGCCAGAAACCAGAGAATAATCGGTAAACCAACTGTGCCAGAGCCATTGTTGCTTCCACCGATATTCACGCTGTCACCATCGCTACTGCTGTCACTGCTGTCACTGCTGTCACTGCTGTCACTGCTGTCACTGCTGTCACTGCTGTCACTGCTGTCACTGCTGTCGCTGTTGCCACCGCTGTCGCTGTTGCCACCGCTGTCACCGTCGTCATTACTGCTGTTACCATTTTCACCAGCCGCACTGCGCTCATAGGCTCCAATATCTGGTGCGCCAGCTGTTGGGCGCTGCCGGCCACGCTGGTGTGGTTGGTATTCCATGGTGACCGGGTGATCCGGTAACAGTTCAGACGGCAGGCTGGTGGCTTGATTCAGGGCCGGACTGCTGCTGGTGAGATTAAAATTCAATTTGGACTCATTGACAAAGCCCGGATTGTTCCCCTCTATCATGCCACCGTTATCTCTTACACTACCGGCAAAAGAGCTTCCATCGTGAGAGTTGACCCAGCCTGACTTTATCCAGTTATTGCTCAGATTGATCTTGCCCTCTTCGTCGAGAAGCGAGAAACTGCCACCATTGGCGGTAACGTAAAAAATATTGTTCCACATTTCTGCACGTTCATCGTTGGTGGATAGTCTGGCCAGCGTGGTTTTATCGGTACGAGTGGAGTAGACCGTGTTGTTGTAGAAATACAGCGTTCCCTTGCGGTAGTTGTCGTAGTTGACAAAATTGCCTCCATTGTCACCCCCATAATGCATGATCTGGCGGTTTCCATCACCATCCCGTTCGATCAGAATGTTGCCGTATACATGTGTCCGGTGGTAAGAGGGCGCATAGATGATTTCATCGCTGTCATCGCCCTCTACCATGTCCAGTTGGCGGTTTCCCCCTTCAATCCAGTTGTAACGCACCACCAGGCCAGCAGATCGATCCTTGATATTGTTGCCAATGGCACCATCGCGCAGCGGCCCGAACCTGTTGTACTGATAGGTGACACCTATCGCAGCGATGTAGGTGTTGTGCTCATAAAAACGACCAACATTTCCGTTGCCGTAAATGTGGTTTTTTTCGATCAATATGTTTTTGCTGGGTTTTTCGTAGTATGTGCCGATGAACAGGCCGTTTCCGGAGTCATGCAGCACGCAGTTGCGCAGTGTGAAACCGTCCACTACTTCCGCATAAATGCTGGCGGCATGATTGGTGTAGCTTTCTGTATTTCCGTTAGATGCAGTGAATGTATAGTTTCTATGCGCGGAACGAATCTCGAGTCCTTCAATGATGATGTTTTTGGGTTCGATATGTTCTCCCGCACTATATGTGCCGCTTATCTCGATGACACCACGTCCTTCATTCACGTATTCAAGCCCTGGTATGGCCTTTGCCCCCCGCCCGTCAATAACCGGTCGTTCACCGTTCGGTCCGGGAACCCCGGAGATGGTGATGGGCTGTTCCTTTGTTCCTTGCCCACTTATGACAAACTTTTCCTTGTAAGGCTGCTGGCGCCAGTGAATGTAGACCCGGTCTCCGGCGGTCAGGCCAGCCCAGGGAACATCGCCAATGTTGGCAAGGGACTGCCCGGGACCGACGTGATAATCTTCCGCAAATACATCAGCGGCCAGAACAAGCAGGGCCAATCCAAGGGTTGCCATACGAATAGAGTAAAAAATATTCATCATTTCATAACCGTTTGCAGTGAGTACAAGACAGCTTTCACAAAACCGGTGGTAAGATCCGGAGGGATGTTCAATGTGGAAATAACTGTCCGTGTTGTTTTGCTGGATTCCAGTTGCAATATAGTAACTCTACAACGGGATGAACAGTAAAACCGTGATACCAGTCACATGACAGCAATTGCTGTGTGCTGATCTCTGTGGCGAATGTTTTTGTAGTGCAGACCCGGTAGCAGACATATCGCCCGTCTTTTTCTTCCACAATGCGCTACAATAGCGCCCCTTTTGTTTTTTCTGTATTTCAATCCAGGATCATTAATGCTGACTACCGCCAACATCACCATGCAGTTTGGGGCCAAGCCCTTGTTTGAAAATGTCTCGGTCAAATTTGGTCAGGGCAACCGCTATGGCCTGATTGGGGCGAATGGTTGTGGCAAGTCAACACTCATGAAGATTCTGGGGGGCGATCTGGAGCCCTCTTCCGGCAATGTCAGCAAAGATGCGGATGAGCGCATTGGCAAGCTGCGGCAGGATCAGTTCGCCTTTGAGGAGTTTTCCGTCATCGATACGGTGATCATGGGCCATGCCGAACTGTGGGAGGTGAAGCAGGAGCGTGATCGCATCTACTCACTGCCTGAGATGAGCGAGGAGGAGGGGCTTGAGGTTGCAGAGCTGGAGGGCCGGTTTGCCGAGATGGATGGTTATACTGCGGAGTCTCGCGCTGGTGAGTTGCTGCTGGGCCTGGAGATTCCCGTTGAACAGCATTTCGGCCCCATGAGCGCAATTGCCCCCGGTTGGAAACTGCGGGTGTTGCTGGCCCAGGCGCTGTTTGCCGACCCTGACATCATGCTGCTTGACGAGCCTACCAACAATCTCGATATCAACACCATTCGCTGGCTGGAGAACGTACTCAACGAGCGCAACTCCACCATGGTGATCATCTCCCACGATCGCCACTTTTTGAATAGCGTCTGCACCCATATGGCCGATCTTGATTTTGGTGAGTTGCGTATCTATCCCGGCAACTACGACGAGTACATGCTGGCCTCCACACAGGCCCGTGAGCGGCAGCTGTCGAATAACGCCAAAAAGAAAGCGCAGATTGCGGAGTTGCAGCAGTTTGTTTCCCGCTTCTCTGCTAATGCATCCAAGGCAAAACAGGCCACCTCCCGTGCGAAACAGATTGAAAAGATCCAGCTGGATGAGATCAAGCCCTCCAGTCGGGTGAATCCCTTTATCCGGTTTGAACAGGACAAAAAGCTGCATCGGCTGGCGCTGGAGATCGAAAATGTCAGCAAGGGCTATAGTGATGGGCCGTTATTCGGAGATCTGGATCTGATGCTGGAGGTGGGTGAGCGTGTTGCCATCATTGGTCCAAACGGTATTGGAAAAACAACACTTCTGAAAACGCTGGTTGGTGAGTTTGAGCCGGACACGGGTGCTGTGAAGTGGTCCGAAAATGCCAACCTTGGCTACTATGCTCAGGATAATGCTGATGCCTTTGAGCAGGAGATGAAACTGTTTGAGTGGATGAGTTGTTGGGCGCGGCCCGGAGATGATGACCAGGTTATCCGTGGCATATTGGGGCGTCTGCTCTTCTCCCGTGACGAGCTGGAGAAATCGGTCAAGGTTCTGTCGGGTGGTGAGCAGGGTCGAATGGTGTTTGGCAGATTGATGCTGCAGCGCCCCAACATTCTGATTATGGATGAACCCACCAATCATCTGGACATGGAGTCCATTGAATCGCTCAACATGGCGCTGGAGCAGTTTCCAGGGACACTGATTTTTGTCAGCCATGATCGTGAATTTGTCTCCTCGCTGGCATCGCGCATTCTTGAATTGACACCGACAGGTATCGTCGACTTCAAAGGCAGCTATGATGACTATCTGCATAGTCAGGGTGTTGAGTAACCTGCCTTTTCCTTTTATCTGTTGAGTTTACATCTATGACATTTTCTTCACTGGGTTTATCCGATTCTCTTTTGCGCGCCGTCAGTGACGAGGGCTATGAAACCCCTTCGCCTGTGCAACGGGAGGCTATTCCTGCAGTCCTGAAAGGCCGGGACGTAATGGCCGCGGCTCAGACCGGGACGGGGAAAACCGCCGGTTTTGTGCTGCCGCTGTTGCAGCAGTTGTCAGCTGGAGAGAAGGCGAAACCCAATTCGGTGCGGGCGCTGGTGTTGACACCGACACGTGAGCTGGCAGCGCAGGTTGCCGAGGCTGTAGCAACCTACGGCAAATATCTCTCCTTGCGTTCGACTGTGGTGTATGGCGGGGTGAAAATCAATCCCCAGATGCAGAAATTGCGCGGTGGCGTGGATGTCCTGGTGGCCACTCCCGGCCGGCTGCTCGATCTCCACAATCAAAATGCGGTTAAATTTTCCCGCCTGGAGATACTGGTTCTGGATGAGGCGGATCGCATGCTGGATATGGGGTTTATTCGTGATATCCGCAAAATTCTCGCCCTGCTCCCGAAGCACCGCCAGAACCTGATGTTTTCCGCCACTTTTTCCAGTGATATTCGTCGCTTGTCCGGGGGGATATTACATGATCCGGTACAGATCGAAGTCAGTCCACGAAACGCCGCAGCAAAAAGCGTCAGGCAGACCGTTTTTGAAGTGGATAAAAGCAGCAAGGCCGGTCTGCTGAGTTATCTGATCGGCAGCAATAACTGGCGGCAGGTACTGGTATTCACCCGCACGAAGCACGGCGCAAATCGTCTTACCAGAAAACTTGAGCGTGATGGTATCAAGGCCGCGGCAATACACGGTAATAAAAGCCAGGGGGCGCGTACAAAAGCATTGGCCGAGTTCAAGTCAGGGGAGATACGGGTCCTGGTAGCGACCGATATTGCAGCCCGGGGGATCGATATCGACCAGCTTCCCCATGTTGTCAATTTTGATCTGCCCAATGTGGCGGAAGACTATGTACACCGCATTGGACGTACCGGGCGAGCGGGTGCTGAAGGTGATGCCGTTTCGCTGGTGAGTGCTGACGAGGTGAAACTGCTGCAAGATATTGAGGCATTGATTCAACAGCGGTTACCGCGGGAAACCGAGGTTGGTTTTGAGCCCAAACATCCAGTACCGTTGACTGAGCCCCGTAAAGGCGCCAAAAAAGCCAAAAAGCCGAAGAAACCAAAAACAGCACATCAAGGACACAGCAAAGAATCCGGGCGCGGTTTCTCTGCAAAAAAGAGCGTGGGCCCCGACGGGCAGCCCAAACCCCAAAAGTGCAGACCCCAGCGGCGAAACGGACAGGGTAGAAAGACAGCGGGTAGAAAAAACGAAAAGGGTTAATAACCCGGCATGTACTGTTGCCGGGTGAGTAATATTGATAGACTTGCTGTTATTCAGGATGAGTCGTGGGGACGACCTTTTTATTCTGTTGTCGTTTGTGGGTTGTCCCGATTGATTCTGGTGGTGAACAAAGATTGGGCATCGTCAGAACCACAGTCAGTGGCACGCCGGTTGTTCCCGGTGTGCAGAGATAATTGACAAGCGTGGGGGAAGAGATGAGCAGATTCAAGTGGATATTTGGCGCGTTGTTGATGTTCAGCATGGTGTGCGCGGTCGCCGATAGCGGACCGGGAGATCCGTGTGGTCCTAACCAGGTTTACGACTGTACCATGGCCTGTGTGGATGTATCGATGACTGATGGCTGGTCAGGCGATGGATATTGTGATGATGGTGAGTGGGGTGTGGTGCTGACCTGTCCTGCTTTCAACAACGATGGTGGGGATTGTGATGCCCCCTCATTGACAGCGCCGGGTTCCCCCTGTGGCGACGGGCAGCTTTACGACTGTTCCGGCAACTGCGTGGATGCGGCGCTGGCCTACTCCTGGATCGGGGATGGCTATTGCGATGATGGCTCATGGGATCTGGTGTTGACCTGTCCGGCCTTCGATAACGATGGTGGTGATTGTCCCGAGGTAGAGCAGGAAGTGCTGCTCCCGTAGTATTTTTATTGGCATCCTGTTTTTTTTCTGATTACACAGTGAGGTTTGAAATGGACACCAGACAACTGATTGATGGAATTCTCGCATCTGGAAAAACGTATCTGGAAAGGGGTAAGCAGCTGGCCGAAGAACAGATCAATCTTCCCGAAGAGGGACCAGAGCGGGATGCCAAGATTGACGGTCTGAAAAAAGGCGCATTGGCGGCGGGTGGTTTGGCGCTCCTGCTTGGAACTCGTAGCGGGCGGTGGTTAACGGGAAATGCGCTGAAAATTGGCAGTCTGGCCGCCTTGGGTGGTGTTGCTTATCAGGCCTATAAAAACTGGAGCGGTGCAGATCAGAATGCCCGGCCGGTTCACCAGCTTACTGGTCCAGAAGCCGATGCGCGAAGCAAACTGCTACTGCGTGCCATGATTTCGGCTGCCAAGGCTGATGGTCATGTTGATGCGAGTGAGCAGAAGCGTATTGAAGCTGAGCTCGAGAAAATGGGGCTGGCAGATGTTGAC
Organism: Gammaproteobacteria bacterium; assembly: GCA_024277575.1. Taxonomy (GTDB): domain Bacteria; phylum Pseudomonadota; class Gammaproteobacteria; order Thiohalospirales; family Thiohalospiraceae; genus DRMK01. The sequence goes on from JAJRUX010000179.1 coordinate 6,798, forward strand.
GCCCAGTTCCTGCGAAACGAGATTCATCAAGCGCTTGATATTGATGCACTGGTGAGTGCGGTGCCTGACAAGGAGGCTGCGGCGGAGGTTTACCTATTGTCGCGGATCGTCATGGATGTTCAAAATGATGTGGAAAAAGCCTATCTGCATGAACTGGCATCAAAGCTTGGACTGGAATCCCAGGAGGTTAGCAGCCTGGAGTCCCAGTTATAACCCAGCAGTAATACAGGATATTCAATCGCCGCCTGATTGGCCTGTGCCGGAGCAATACCGGATTTTTTTCGTTCACCGGTCACTTCTCTGTGTCTCTCTGATATAAATCCAAACTGGCCACGGCCTCTGAACATGGCTGCGGATCGTCTATCGGTTTTTATCCTTTTTCAGTTCCACCAGTTCGGTGCTCTTTATGCTGGCAATGAAGGCAATATGAAACAGCAGTATTGCGGTAACAAATATCTTTAAAAAGGTTTTTTCGATAAAGAACAGGACAGATGATCCGCCCACCACAACAATGGTGATGATTGCCAGTAGCTTGGCTCTTTTGGGGATGCTGCGGGTTTCCTGCCAGTTCCTGATTAGCGGACCGAATAGATGAACATTGAGCAGCCAGTCATGAAAACGTGGGGATGAACGGGCAAAACAGGCGGCGGCCAGCAGCAGAAACGGTGTTGTTGGCATAACAGGCAACACCAGGCCCAGCCCGCCCAAGGCAACAAATACAAACCCCAATGATATCAAGACGAATTTTGGCATCTTGGGAACGCTTTATTACTCCTAATGCAGACAGCAATGTTTATATTTTTTGCCGCTTCCGCATGGACAGGGTTCGTTTCGGCCTATCTTCTGGTCGTTGATGTATGGCAGAATCTGTTCATTGGATTCGCTGAGTACCGTGTAGATCGAATAGCCCAGATGGGCGTAGCTGGCCATTGCATCGCCAAATATTTTAACAACCGTTTGCGCCATGTTATCCGCCGTTATGTCTTTATTGGTGGCTTCCTTGCGGTAGGCTTCGGCGAGTTTCAAATCAGCGAAATAACTCATGATCATAATGCAGCTGCCCAGTTCTTTATCCAGCTCATCCGGTGTATAGGAATCCCAAGACTCGATTAACCAGCTGTGACCACTCATGAATCCCGATGACCACTGCCCCAATGGTCCGGTAAAGTTATCCGTGGCCTTGTCTGTTATATGGCAATCCTCTGGAAGGTGTACATTGCCCTCGACGACCTGAGTGTTGATGTCATTGTAGAGTTCGAAAATTTCTCCGGTAACATCTTTTGCCTGATCGAGGCTGGAGTAGTTGGGATCCTGCTCGTTAAAAATCAGTGGTAACCACTCGGATGGTTTGATTAGTTCCGGCGAACAGGCTATCGAAAACAGAAAACCGCACAGCTTGTGATATCCCATGGTATCGTCAGGGCGTTCCGGTGAAGCAAGAAAATCTTTGAGCTGTTTTTGCATGTTGTTTAGTCTATAAAGCGGATTTATATCTAAACAGGATAGTAGAAAATCAAGCTATTGACCATCCGGCCGTTGTGTCAAGAATACTGTTTTTTTTTCCCGGAGAAGGAGGAATCCTGTATTCAGTGTAATTGCAATACGTGATATATGCTATTAACCCGGCAACAATATAGATGGTGTTCAGGGCTTCAAGAATGGGCCGGATCAAGG
>JAJRUX010000180.1 GCA_024277575.1 Gammaproteobacteria bacterium
GGCCGGACTGACGTTGGCACTAGGGGTTATCAGTGTCACCTTGTCACCGATCCCTACCCCCAGTGTGGTCGCCAGTTCACTACCCAGAACTATATTGAAACTGCCTGGCTGCAGCACATCCAGGGTGCCTGCCACCATCTTGTCACCCACCACGGATACCTGTGGCTCCTGGGACGGCAACAAACCTCGCACCATGGTTCCCTGCACCCTGTCCCCCAGCGCCACCATTCCCTCGGCATGAATATAGGGGGCGGCGCCCAGCACATGGGGAAAACTACGCGTCTTTTCCAGCACTTCCGGCCAATCCTGCAACCGGCCATCCAGACCACTGACCGTAACATGGGCGGCCATCCCCAGAATACGATCCCGCACCTCGTTCTGAAATCCGTTCATCACCGACAAAACGGTGATCAGTGCCGTCACGCCAAGCGCAATGCCCAGCATGGAGATCAGGGAGATAAAGGAGATAAAGTGGTTGCGGCGCTTGGCGCGTGTATAGCGCAGCCCGATGTAGAGTTCCAGAGGCTTAAACATAGGGCGCAATTAAACCACATTTTGCCATTAAATTTCATGGATTTGCCGGATTATCACGCAATCCGTTCAAATCCGGACTCTTATCAACCCCCTCTGTCAGAGATAGTTATCATCCCGCCAAGAACTTCAATATGTACTGACGCTGCTGACAAGACCAAAAACCCAATGATAAGGCAACCTATCTGATGGCACTCAAAGCAAAGAGATCACCGCTTATCATTCTGGTTGACGGACTACCTCAGGGAGTGTGTTATGAGATTTACTGTTTTGGGTTCAAAACTGGATTCTGCCCAAACACATACTGAGATGTAGTAGTTTCGACCTGTTCTGACCTCTGGCCTGGAAAAGTAAGGGTTATCGCTTTTGCACCGGAATGAAAAACCAAAAAACCCGACATCTTTTATCGGGCTACCGGGGCGATAACATCCCGCTTGAACTCTCCGGTATATCTTCACCAAACCGACAGACAAGGATCGAATAATCAACCGCCAGCTTGGTCAATTCCGGTTTGTATGATCTACAATACCGTCCAGCTCACAACCAGAAGCAGAGAGAATTTTATGCCTATTCCTGCCAATCATCCCCAGCGCTTTCAGCTTACCAACGAGGTGCATGCCCGACCGTTCGCATCAATCTATACCCCGGCTCGGGCCAGCCATCTTGCGCTGATTCTGGATGCCGCCCAGAAGGCGGAAGACCGGGCAGCACTGAATGCACTCTGTGAGCGCTATATTGTGCCACCACCATCATCGGATGCAGACCACTACAATGGTGATTTCGGCCCCTTCCAGTTGCGCTGGGAACAGCATGGCGAGTTCAGCACCTATACTTTCTACACCACGGGCGATTGCGCCAACCCGTTCGCTGATACAGCGCTGCGCGCCGTGCCGGATGACTGGCTGGAGAAACTGCCCGGACAGGTTATCGTTGCGACACATGCGGGCATGATGTGCGGCAATGACAAGGGGAAACCCCGGGAAGAGCGGCAGCCAATCGACCTGGATGCGATCAGCCCGATGTTCGAGGGCAATACCCTGATTGGGTCGGAGGTGGCTGGCGGAGTGGCCAGCGCTCTGACCGATTTCCGCATTCACGCCGATGGCTTCGGCCGTTTTCTGGTGATCGATTACAACATCCACAGCAGCCGTCAGGCAGGCCGGTTGCTGCAGCGTCTGTTCGAGATTGAGGTCTATCGTATGATGGCGCTGCTGGCTTTTCCGATGGCGCGCAAGATGCTGCCGGAGCTGGACAAATGGGATCGGCGCCTGCTCAATATCACCACGGCGATGTCAACCAGTGATGATGAGGCGGCACTGCTGGAAGAGCTTACGGCGTTGGCGATAGAGGTCGAGAACAGTATCTCTTCGAGCCATTTTCGTCTGGGTGCCGCGCAGGCCTACTACGAGCTGGTCAACAAGCGTATCGAGGATCTGCGCGAAGTTCGCATTCCTGGCTTGCAGACCTTTCGCGAGTTCATGGATCGGCGGCTCGTGCCGGCAATGAATACCTGCAACTCGGTGGGTAGCCGCCAGGAGGCTCTGTCGAAGCGGATCGCCCAGGCGGCGCAGCTGCTGCGTACCCGTGTGGATGTCGTTCTCGAGAAGCAGAATCAGTCGCTGCTGGAGTCAATGGATCGGCGCGCCAAGTTGCAGCTCCGTTTGCAGGAGACGGTGGAGGGGCTATCGGTCGCAGCCATCACTTACTACAGCGTCAGCCTGATTGGTTATCTGGCCAAGGCGGCCAAGGCTGGCGGCATGTCGATCAATCCGGAACTGGTGGTCGGTATCGCAATCCCTGTCGTCGCCGGGGCTCTGATGCTCGGCGTCCGCTTTATTCGAAAAAAAGTCGAGAAAGCTCATGCACAGATCGATGAATAGGCATTCGGAATCAGGAGCCAGGTGAGCGGCCTGATACCCGCCAAACCGAATGGCTTTGCGCCGTGCAAACCCGAGAAACTTCAAACAACTCCGGTTTTGACAAACGGCGTACTCAATTCAGCTCCGATTACCGGACTTCCACCGGTCAACACCTCAGGATTGGTTACACCGTAGAGCGAATAGATTGTTGAGGCAATGGAATACGGTACAAACTGATAGGAGCCGGAAGCGGGACGACTGTAAAGACGCCCCTTCTTCATCCACACATGGAGTTCCGTTTCTCCGACGATACCGAGCCGGTTGAAGAGTTTCCTGCCGCCAAACCAGTAGACCACCTGGTTGTTTCCATGATCCCATCCCATGGTGCTATTGAGATTCATGTTGCGGCCAAAATCCCCGAAAAGCACGATATTGATATTGTCTCTTCCCACCAAGTCAGCATGCTGCATGGCCGCATGGATGGCCTCAAAAAGCTCATAAGCCCTTGGCTGGTGAAGACTAATCGCATCGGAGTGATCATCCCAGCCGCTGTGGCCGGCAGTGATACTGATCACTTTGGTATCGGTGTTGTTGGTCAGGATACGCATGGCGGTTTCAAATTTTCTTCCGTCAATGGTATCCGGATAGTCAACCGGCAGGGTCAGATTTCTAGTCTGTTCGATAAAGTCACTAATCTCCTTTCTGCGGTTGAAGACATCACTCAATGCATCATAGTGGTTGTGTTTCTGCATCAGCGCATTGAGTCTGGCATCAAAGTTTGCGCCATTGAATCGCTCGTTTGCAGAATAGTCGCCGAGGCTGACTTGTCCCCTGTCATCTGTTTTATAGTTATACGGATTATCGAAATTTCGATTGAATGAGGCGGGCCGCAAATAGCCAGGCAGCGGAGTGGATGTTCCAAAGTCCTGCAAAAGACGGACGTTACCTCCGTCAATGGCTACGTTCGTCAACGTGGCTCCTTCCGGGATGACTCCGTTTTGATGGAGAACGTGCATCAGTGTTGCGACAATTCCCGAGTTGTAACCCACCCCATTGCCATGCATGTAACGCTTCTGATTGATGCCATGCGCCTGGATCGGATCGGTCTGGTAACAGGTTCTGAACAGATTGAGATTGCCAGCGGCCAGCATCTGTTCAAGAAACTCCCCACCGGCCTCCTTCCAGAACCCGTTGGGGGTGGCTGTCAGCAGACCATCCGGATAGCTTCTCTGTGACAGATCATCCTGGATTATTTGGGGGATGTGGTTCATGTTTCCCACCACATCGCTCATGCCACCACTCAGAAAAACGATAATGGTCTGCGGGTCATTGTCGGCAAACAAGCCGGCATCGAATGCTACTTTATCGAGAGGCAAGGGAACATGTTTGTCCTTGGGAATGATATCCGCCCAAAGCAGTGAGGGGGAGATGGCCGAGGCCACGGCCATTCCCAGGCTGCTCTTCAGGAAATCTCTTCGCTTCATGACACACCCCCTTCGTCAATCACCCGGTAGGTATAGATCTCACTCAGTCTGGAGAAGTAGTCGAATGTCATCAGCATAATGGCGAACCGGTTCCATTCGGATGCCATATTATCCACACCGGCATCGGCAATGATCGAGGCAAGTTCACTCGCCTCGTCATCACTCATCTGCCGGCCGACAATATCGAGAAACATTTCGTTCAAAAACTGTTCCATGGTATCGCCTCCATAGCGCAATTTGAGCATGGCGGAGTTCCAACCTCCAGACCCCCGCTTGAGGAAAATATTGGTACGGATATATTGATGGTAGCGGATGACGCTATCGGTATCGGACACCCCTTCGTCCAGACGGCCCAGTTTGTAGGTAAGTGCCTCCTGATTGCTTCCGCCCATTCCGCTGGTAAACAGATACCGGAATGACTGTGCGCCTGTAGGCTTCATGTCGAGCGTATGGGCCAGACTCATGTAGACCTCTTCCATGGTCTTTATCCGATTCGATTTAAGGAGATATTTTTTGGAGAAAAGAATATGGGCAAATATATCCCTGAATGTAGCCGGTTCCGTCTCCTTTATTGCCGTGATGATCTCCCGCTTCTGATCAGTCGAAAAACCGGGGAAAAACAGATTGACAATTCGCTCAATCACCCCCTGCATAAAGTCCGGATGTTCTGTAATCGCACTATAGAACTCCTCACCAGTGCGTATCTGCTTTCCCAACAAATCCACCGGCTCCTGGTTTTCCTCTTCTCTGTTGTTGGTGCCGTTATGGAATCTGTAGATGTTGCCATAGACTCCCTGACTGTTTTTCTCCCGGTGCAACTCCCACCTCCAGTTTTTCAGCGCTTGCGCTGCCGGAGGAACATGGCTGTCATCATAATCGTAGAGCCAGATCTCCAGCATCTCTCTCGCATTGTCTTCCGGGCTTCTGAAACGGGCCCAGTTTTCCCTGGAGGTCATGTGCTCATAGACGATGTCCCTAATCGATCTGTCCTCGGAAACCATCTGATTGAGTCGCTGGTAGTTGCTGGCGACGAGTTCGGGAAAGGGGCGAACACTTTCCACTTCATAGGCGGGTGAAAAAAGGATCGTCTGGGCAAGCATGTAGGCAATCCAGTCACTGAAGTAGGTGCGGCTCAGCCTTGTGTAATAGAGGGTCGAGGCGATATGGCTGAAAATCCGCCAGCGCTTCTCGAACAGCCGATCCCCTTGCCGACCATCATAGGGGATGGTGTAGTCATCCACGAATATCCTGTCGAGATCGGGCTGTTCAACACTGGACGCATATAGTCGTGATTTCATGGACGATATAAATGTGCCGGAGTCAATCTGGTTCCGGAGGGTCTGTATATCAGCGCCTTTATAGAGTGTTGTATAGAGCTTTTTTGCGACATAGATCTTGTCGTCGTCACCAAGGGCATTGAAACTTTTGTCATCCATGGGCTCCAGAGCCAGAGGAGCAGAGTCCGGAAAGCCGGGATTTGAAGCGGATGAATCGCCGGGTTCAGAGAGGTTTTCTCCAACGGACGGCACACTCCCTGCAGGCATTCCGTCACAACCGGTCAGGAGTCCCATAACGACAGTACTGACAATCAACAGATATGGAAAACGTTTACTCATGGAAAGCCTCGCTCATTCATTCGAGCCTGATGTTCTTCCGAGAACCATTATTGAACACCTGCAGAAAATCCGGCCACTCCGGCAGGTCAAAGCTCGTTCGGTAAATTATCCCCTGTTCTGTCACCCGCTTCCGTGACTGATTTCTCATCCGTGTATTGTTATCTTTTTCTCCAACCCTTTATCCGGCACCGGTCATCACATGGCACCCTAAGAAGGAGTTCCAATCAACCTGAAGCAGCCATGTTCATGAACAGATGAAGATCACCTTAAACCCGGCACGCTCTTGCTACACGATTGAGATCAAACTTCCTGTTCTCGAAAATCGATGGTTTTTGGCAGGCATTTTGCGGCCGTCATTAATCAATTATCCCGGCAATATCCGCCTGAACGGACCCAGGCAATAACCGCATGCCCTTAGCATTGTCGACGGTATATGGAGCGACCTTTAGCATCAGAAAAAGAGAGTTTTACGAAATTTAACCATTCTCCGGATGTGACGTGCCACTGGACCAACCACTCACGTCCCGGTAATCTATGGCCCTCTTACTGGTGCCGAAGAAATTACCGAGTTCCCATCGCCGATCGCTTCTGAACCCGAGGTCATCACACATGAACATACCGGCAATTCTACGCTGTGCCATCCTTGTTATCCTGCTTGCGACATTGGTATTGGCAGCATGCTGGTTCGCCGGCATCGAGAAGGTTACCGGACCCCAGATGATTACGTTTACCGCCCTGTGGATCATTCCCGGCCTTCTCACTGGTCTCAAGGTACAGGATGCCGGAGCGTTGCACGGTCTGCTCGCCGGCCTGCTCGGTGGAGTGCTCATCTTTCTGGCGCTGCCAACCATTGGCGGCATGCTGACCACACCCTCTTTTCTTGATGCTGTAGTGACCGACAGCCGACCACTACTGCTCATCCTCGCCGGCTGGTGGGGTGGATTCGGTGGCCTGGTAGCCGACAACCGCCGTGTGATCCGGGCCCGGCGGGCGGCAAGACGGCAGCAAAAGACCGGTGACTGAAACAGTGTGACGCATTCCGCAAAACTGCCAATCCGTCAGAGCCCGCTACGATGGAGGCTGTCTCTTCAAAAAAACCGGAGAGATATCCATCTCATGACCACGAAGCCAGTCACCATCTTCCGGCTCTGAGGTACCTGCCGGTGACAACCTGCCAAACAGTGATGACCCACCCTTCCCGGCAGAGGGCTGCATGAGTGATATTGAACGGGAGATGCTGGAGCGGCTCAATCGGGCCCGCGGCATAACCCGCCAAGTGCGAAACGCGCTCCTTTCCGGCAGCCCCGCCGTTGACCTGGAACTGTACTCTCGCCGCCGTCGATGAGGTGAGGGCCGGCTGGCTGTCGAGCCCCGGACACTAAAGAGCACACAGAAGTCGGCGCTGCCCGCTACCAGAATGACAGCACAGACTACCGCTATTACTGGACCCGGGAGTTCGCCACGCCACGCTGAATACTCCATTGCTTCCAGGTTCTCGAGTTCCCGATTTTTTCCAGACCAAACCTTTCGGTTGCAGTTTTTTTCATTGGCTCAACCGACAGGTCAAGAGCAACGCACAATGTGACGATATTCTTATTGACCCGGCAACAGCCGGTGAATATGTTCCAGACAGAGAGAACCACCATGAACAAAAACCACAACTATGGGTCACCCATTGGCAACCACCTGGGCAAACCGATCTTCCAGTTCATCGAAGAGCAGGATACCCGCTATGTGTTCGACCGCCTGGCGGAGTGCGATGATGAGGGTTGTCCACTGGATCAGGTGAAAAAAGGTGAACTGCTGCTGCACCCCGGACTTATCTACAGGAAGGTCTCGTGACCCCTGCGGATACTCCCGGTTGATAACCAACCGGGAGTATCCTCTGTAACCCGGCTTCGCTTGCGCAACCATCACCAGCAACCCTGTCTCACATGACGAAAGCAGCAAAGATCACCCATTCCTTGCGGGTAAGCATGACCATGGTGGTTATCACCCTGCTGCTCTCCGCCTGTATAGACTACGGCACAGCAGACTGGATCATTACCGCTCATACCGTGGACACGGCAGCCGAAAACGGCACCATCACTCCGAGCAGATCGCACATCCGGCATGGTGAAACCTCCTCTTTCTCCCTGATCCCGGCGCAGAACTACACCCTCCAGCAGGTAACCGGGTGCCGGGGGAGCCTGTCAGGCAATATCTACACCACGGGAGCAGTTACCGGAGATTGCACCATCACCGCCATATTTCATCCCCGCAGCCATTGGATAGACGCTGCTGCCACTACAGGGGGCAGTATCGAACCACACAGGCTCCAGGTGGAACATGGAGGGATCGCCCGTTTCACTCTTACGCCCGACACCGGCTTCTACATCGACAGCATCACCGGCTGTGGCGGAACACTCAACGGAAACCGTTACATCACCGGCTCCGTCATTAGTGCCTGCACCATCAGCGCCACCTTCCGCCTCATCAGCTACCCCCTCTCCGCCACCACCGGCCCGGGGGGCGCCATCTCACCCGCCAGCGTGGAGATCCGGCATGGCGACAGCACCAGTTTTACCCTCACACCCGATACCGGGTACCACATCGACAATGTCACCGGCTGTGGCGGCACACTCAATGGAAACCGTTACACCACCGGCTCCGTCAACGGTGCCTGCAACGTCAGCGCCACCTTCCGCCTCAACAGCTACCCCCTCTCCGCCAGCACCGGCCCGGGGGGCACCATCTCACCCGCCAGCGTGGAGATCCGGCACGGCGACAGCGCCAGCTTCACCCTCACGCCCGATACCGGGTACCACATCGACAATGTCACCGGCTGTGGCGGAACACTCAACGGAAACCGTTACATCACCGGCTCCGTCATTAGTGCCTGCACCATCAGCGCCACCTTCCGCCTCAACAGCTACCCCCTCTCCGCCACCGCCGGCCCGGGGGGCACCATCTCACCCGCCAGCGTGGAGATCCGGCATGGCGACAGCGCCAGCTTCACCCTCACGCCCGACACCGGATACCGCATCGACAGCGTCACCGGCTGTGGCGGCGCACTCAACGGAAACAGCTACACTACCGGTTCCATCAGCGGCGCCTGCACCGTCAGCGCCACCTTTGTCCGCAACCCACCGGCTGCAGCCGCCAGCCTGAGCCTGACACCAACCCCCACCAAGCTGTTCCGTTTCAGCTGGAGCGATGTGAGTGATGCCACCTTCTACCGCCTGCTGGAAGACCCCGATGGGAATTCCGGCTTCACCCAGTTGGGCAACGACATCGCACCCGGCACACAGAGCATCGACCAAGTGGTACCGCTGTATGCCCGCCTCAACGCGCGCTATCTGTTGCAGAGCTGCAATGAAGGGGGCTGCAGCGACTCTTCGCCAGTAGCGGTAACCGGAACGCTGACCTCGGCCGTCGGATACTTCAAGGCCAGCAACAACAGCAGCAGTATCTGGTTTGGCGGCGCTATCGCTATGAGCCGGGATGGCACTACTCTGGCGGTGGGAGCACATTATGAGGACAGCGATACAACTGGCATCAATGGTGCACAAAACAACTATTCAGCTGCCAATGCCGGAGCAGTCTATATCTTCGTGCGCAACGAAAACAGCTGGAGCCAGCAGGCCTATATCAAGGCCAGCAATACGGACCCCAGGGACAACTTTGGCTCCTGGGTAAGTCTTTCTGACGACGGCAATACCCTGGCGGTTGGCGCTCCGGGAGAGGACAGCAGTGCCACCGGCATCAACGGGAATCAGGGTGACAACAGCGCACCCGACTCCGGCGCTGTTTATCTGTTCGTCCGCAACGGCACCAGCTGGAGCCAGCAGGCCTATATCAAGGCCAGCAACACCGATCCGGATGACACATTCGGCACAGCGGTATCTCTGAGCGGAGATGGCAACACGCTGGCTGTTTGTGCTCAGTGGGAAGACAGCAACGCCAGCGGGGTCAACGGAGACGGAAACGACAACAGTGCAACCGATTCCGGGGCAGCCTATGTGTTCATCCGTAGTGGCGGCACCTGGGTGCAACAGGCCTATATCAAGACCGACACCACCACATCCGGTGACTGGTTTGGGCGCTCCATCGCTCTCGATGCCCAGGGCGATACCCTGGCAGTCGGCAAACTGGTTCCCAACTACTCCGGCCGGGTGTATCTCTTCACCCGCAGCGGCGGTATCTGGAACCAACAGGGAAGTGTCGTGGGGGCGAACACCACCAACGGCGATCAGTTCGGACGATCCCTCAGCCTCAGCAGCAACGGCAATACCCTGGCAGTAGGATCGGTCTACGAGGACAGTGGTGCAGCCGGCATCAACGGCAATGGCAATGACAACTCCCTGACCAACTCGGGGGCCGCCTACGTGTTTCTCCGCAACGGCGGGAGCTGGAGTCAGCAGGCTTACATCAAGGCCAGCAACCCGGACTCAAGCGACAGTTTCGGGCGGGCAGTGATCCTCAGCGGAGACGGCAACCACCTGGCAGTGGGCGCCCCCTTTGAGGACAGCAATGCCACCGGCATCAACGGGGATGAAAACGACAACTCCATCGCCAACGCCGGGGCAGCCTACCTGTTCGTCCGGAACGGCGCTACCTGGAGCCAGCAGGCTTACATCAAGGCCAGCAACACGAGAGACATCGAGGACCGCTTTGGAAGCGCCATCGCTTTGGGCAACGGTACCTTGGCAATCGGAGCCCTCCTGGAGGAGGGCGGCGCCAGCGGCATAAACAATACCAGCAACACTACCCGCTATGACTCCGGTGCCGTCTATCTCTACTGAGACTGATCCCGACGGCATCCCCTAGACAGATGGCGCTTCACTTGCCCTCCCTATGGGCGGGAACAGTTTATGCCACAGGTATGGGACAGCCGTTACAAAAATTCAATGTCCTACATGCGCATTGATATCGATATCAGACGCATCGTCCCCTTCCGGGCATTCGGTCTCTATCTGGACAGTGGAAAAATAGACTGAAAAATCTTTTTTCAACAGTTCGTGGATCTGCTTGAGGAGCACTTTCTGATCCACCACTTCACCAACACGAACATGCATCGAGACAATATTTTTTCCCGTGGTCAAAGCCCAGACATGAGCGTGATGAACATCCTCCACAGGTTCCAGTTTTTCTATCTCGCTGACCATTTTTTCCAGGTCGAACTCTTCAGGAACAGTTTGCAGCAGAATCCTTGTAGCCTCGCGGATGATCCCCCATGAAGCCCAGAGCAGAACCACCCCGAACAGCATCCCCAGGATGGGATCGATTTGGTAGAAACCGGTAAATTTGATCACCACGGCAGCAACGATAATGATAATGCTTCCGACAAAGGTCTGTATCACGTGCCATATCGCGCCCTTCATGTTGAGGTTGTCTTTATGCCTGCCGAACAGCAACCATAAACTGATCAACTCGGTGACCAGGCCACCAGCAGCGGCCAGCAACATGGGACCGGTGGGTACTTCGATTGGAGCGCGCAAGCGCTGGTAGCCCATCCAGAAAACATACAGTGCCATCAACAGCAGAAACAGGCCGTTGAACAGGGCGCCGATGATTTCAGATCGGATCAGACCAAAGGTTGCATACTGGGAGGCGGGACGGGTGGAGAAATATCCTGCCACCAGAGCTATCAATACACCACCCACGGCGGAGAAGGTGTGGAACGCATCCGAGATAACAGCGACGGAACCGCTCCAGTACCCGATTGCCAGCTCCACCACAAAATAGACACCGGTCAACCAGCCGGTTATCTTCAGGGCGCGGGCATCGCCGGTGGGCATGCCATGACCGGAGTGAGTGCTTTTTTTTCTGCTATTCATGCCACTCTCCCATTGCTGTCACGGTATGGAGCCACCCCCATCTTCGCCAAGCTCGGCTGCTGTTTCGATCAGGTAGCAAATTGAATCCTCTGCCGATATTTCATTGGGCAGATTTTCCCATTGCGCTATGGCCTGTTCCATGCGTTTTTGCAACGCATTCAGTTCTGCCAGTTTTACCCGGTTTTCCTGAATATGCCGTTCGAGAAACTCCCTGACCTTGGCGCAGGGTGAGCGGCCACTGCGACTCTCGACGAAGATCTGCTTTATCTCTTTCAGAGTATAGCCAAGCTGTTTCGCGCGCCGGATAAAACGGATGCGCATCACATCCTGTTCGGAAAAAAGTTTGTAGCCGTTGTTGCTGTCCCGCTCCGGTTTCAGCAATCCGATCCGAACGTAGTAACGCACCACGTCCGACTTTACATCGGATCTCTTGGCAAGCTCCCGGACGGTCATTTGAAGCCCTGGCGAAGATCCGGACCGGAAATTTTCTGAGGGGGCACTATTGATCATAACGATTACCTCACTGGGACTCTTTCTCCATTCGATACCACGCCTGGTAGAGTTCATCGGGCCAGAGTGACTGGAACCAGGCGATTACTGTGTCTGTCTCTTGCACCGAGAGCTTGTCGGAAAACCCCGGCATGACACCACCCAGTGGCACGCCCCCCTGCTGAATGGTCTCCCGCAACACAGAGAGTGGATGATGCCAGGCATGGGCAGTGCCGTTCAGCGGCGGTGGCGGGTAGTTTCCGGAGTCATCGGTCTTGCGCCACTCGGAGGTGGCTTCCGCATTTTTTCCGTGGCATGCCGCGCAGTTTTGGGCAAACAGTTTTTCCCCCTGCACCACCTGCTCTGCCGTGTACCAGCGTTCGGCACCACCCTCTTCTGTATCAATGATTTTCGGGATGACAACGGGAGGCTCCGAAGCGGGATAAAACAGGACGACAAGTACAATCATGACGATAGCCGCCAGAACCCTCGCGCCAACCGCCCACTCTTTTTGGCCGCTGTTTTTGCTTCCGTTCCGTTCCCGTTGTGACATGATCAATATCTCGTATACACGCGGGTTCTTCCCTCATCATCAAACATCAGTACGCTGTAGCCCCTTGGCTTTTCACCGGGGGGCTGCATGCCGGGAGAGTGCTGCGGCATGCCGGGAGCGGTGAGTCCTGCGGCCTTCGGTTTTTCCTTCAGCAGACGCTTTATGTCATCGGCGGGGACGTGACCCTCGATCACATAACCGTCGATGGTGGCCGTGTGGCAGGAGGCAAGATGGGATTTCACGCCAAGCTGTTTCTTGACGGCATCCATGTTGGTCCGCTTGTGCGAGATAACCTTGAAGCCCTCCTTCTCGAGATGAACCTCCCAGTCGGTACAGCAGCCACAGGTGGGGGATTTGTAAACCGTGATCTCCGGCAGCTGTTTTGTCTGCCCGGTCACGGCATCGGTAGCGTAGGCATCCTGCATCGGCCTCGCCCAGTACAGGGTTGCTGCCACGACTGCTGCAGTGATCGCCAGGGCGATCAGGCCGAAGGAAAAAATCCGCGAATCTTTTTTCCCGGTGGGAACTTTTGCTCTGTTTTGTTTGCTCATCAATTCAACTCCTCAATCGGGTATTCACCATCAATGGTCATGGCCGTGGCCATCACCTTCCATCACTTCATCCATGCCGCTGAAATCCATCGACCCTTCATGACCAGCGGTCTCATCCGCACCATGCTCATGCCCTGCTCCGGCTCCATGATCATGATCGTGCCCTTCACCAACGGACTGCGGCAGTGACATCACCCCCAGGCCGTAACGATAGACAAGTTCACCTCCATGCCAGGCCGCCGCCAGCAGAACCAGCTGGGTAACGAGCAAAAGGCTGACGAACAGTCCGCCTGCTCTTTTCCGCGCTCGTGCGCCAAATATCGACCAGGCAGCCGTAACCAGGATCAATGCTGCCGTCACCAGCGCCCAGTTTCGATGCTCGGTCATTGCCGCATGAGACGGACCATCATGCGCCACCGTGTTGTAGGCATCGAATCCGGCAACTACAGTAACCAGAGTAACGGCTGCCCCAAACCAGAGATTCCAGCGCGCCACGACTCCAAACTGGGTTCGCAGACTCTCGGGAAGAGCGCGTTTGAACAGAAGCAGAACGACAAAAAGAGCCGTCGACAC
>JAJRUX010000181.1 GCA_024277575.1 Gammaproteobacteria bacterium
GAACAGAACGCTGAGGAAGCCGCACTGGTGGCCGGATTGAAGGTAGTGGCTGTGCGTCATCTACTTGAGATCTGTGCCCACTTCAATGGTAGCAAACCCCTCTCCGGCTACGCTGCACAGCTCGCTGGAACCCGCGCTGAAACAGAGGAAGATATCTCGGAAATCCGCGGCCAGCATCTTGCCAAACGCGCACTGGAGATCGCCGCCGCCGGTTCCCACAGCCTGCTGCTGACCGGCCCACCAGGAACCGGCAAAACAATGCTGGCGCGTCGCCTGCCCGGTATTTTGCCCGGCATGACAGAACTCGAGGCGCAGGAGACTGCCGCTGTCCAGTCCATCAGTGATGCCGGCTTCGACATCAAGAACTGGGGCAGACGCCCGTTTCGCACCCCGCACCACACCGCATCAGGAGTTGCCTTGGTCGGGGGCGGCAGCCAGCCGCGCCCCGGCGAGATATCACTGGCTCACAACGGTGTGCTGTTTCTGGATGAACTACCGGAATTCGACCGGCGGGTACTGGAGGTGCTGCGCGAACCCATTGAGTCAGGACATATCACCATCTCACGGGCGGCCCGACAGGCCGAGTTCCCGGCACGTTTCCAGCTTGTCGCCGCCATGAACCCCTGTCCCTGCGGCTACCTGGGACACAACAGCGGCCGCTGCCGCTGCACGCCTGATCAAATCCGGCGCTACCGCGCCAAACTGTCCGGCCCGCTGATGGATCGGATCGACATGCATGTTGAAGTTCCCACCCTGCCGCTGAATCAACTGAACCAGACTCCGGCGGAGAAAAGTGAAACCAGCGCCCAGGTTCGTAGCCGCGTGGAAGCAGCCCGTCAACTGCAGCTGAAGCGCAGCGGAACTGCCAATGCTCAACTCAGCAACCGTGAGATCGAACGAACCTGCACACTGGAATCTACTGATCGAAAACTGCTGGAACAAGCCATCGAACAACTAGGCCTGTCCGCCCGCGCCTACCACCGGGTGCTCAAGCTTGCCCGCACCATCGCCGACTTGGACAGCGCCGAACAGATTGCAACCCGGCATCTCACCGAGGCGATCAACTACCGGCGCCTGGATCGAAAAGCTGTCAGCTAAAAACTTACCTGCCCTTCCCAAACGCACAAAGAAACTGCTTGATACCATAAAGGACACGAGCGGGTGCAGGGAAACGGCCAGCAAGTTGGCGTGGAGATTGATGTTCATAAGGCACCCTGCTCCCGCTTGTTGCAGCCACTTGGCGGCGACGCCTGGCGCATGGACTCTTTGCTACCGGTCATTGAATACCGAGCCGCCCGTTTAGCCCGGGTCGAATAACACCTTTACGCACTTCATGCTCTTCGTGATAGAGGAAGTTATACGGAAACGGCCTGATCCCAGCTGATCTCCAGCCCCGGCTCCTCGTTTCGGGCCTGAAATGGCTCACACACGAATAACCCGGCTACTGCCGCCAGTTGTTCATCCAGATAGATGAGCGGAATACGCTGCCGTTGCCACGGCGGAACAGCCTGCTCCTGCAGCAGTTTTTTCAGTTTATGGGTATGAGGACGGCCCGCCGGCCGACAACGCTCACCCCCGCGCCTGAAACGAACGGTTACCCGTGCATTTCGGCACAACTCCCGTTTAATGCCCCGGCCTGCAGCCAGTGCGGCCCGCAGAGCGGAACCATTCTGCAACTGGAGTGTTTCAGCCATATCCCAGTAATGGATTTTGCTGCTGTCGTGGGGTGGCAGGGGCGGCATGACATACAGCCGATCCCGATAACGTCGGATCTCGGCACCAGTCCAGCCGACACAAGGCATGCCATCGGGGGCAGCAGGTAGTACCTCATCGATTGTCCGCTGCAGATGGACTGTATCAGGCAACGGCAATCCTGATTTCCTAATCCAGTAGCGCAACAGGTTGCGCTGGCGGGCTGTATCGAGCATTTTCAGCCGGCCAATGCTGAGCTCACCCTCCGACCCGGTAACAAGATCCTGCACTGCCAGCTGGTCGAGCAGATCGGCAGATTCCGCACAGTGAGCGGCAACTCGGGAAAGGGTTTTCCCCAGCACCGGCCAGTGGCTGCGCAACAAAGGGATAACCTCATGACGCAAAAAATTGCGCTCAATGCCGGTATCTCGATTGCTTTCATCTTCCACCCAGCACAGCCGCCCGGATTGCGCATAGGCCTGAAGCTCGCCGCGCCTGAAATCCAGCAGTGGCCGGCCACGCCACCCCGCTCCAAAAACATCCCATCGGGGCATTGCCGCCAGCCCGCGCGGGCCGCTACCACGCAGCAGTTGCAACAGCACCGTTTCCGCCTGATCATCCTGATGATGCGCAGTTAGCAGACCATCCCTCCTCTCCAGCAGGGAGGCGATGGCTTGATAACGGGCGTTGCGGGCTGCCGCTTCGGGGCTTTCGCCTTTGCCGGGGCGGGCATTGACGTGAAGTATCCGGCAGGAAATGTTCAGTTTGTTACAAACTGCTGCACAGTGTTCGGCCCACTCATCCGCAGCGGGACTCAGCCCGTGATTGACGTGAACAGCACACAGTTTTTCTACGGGAAGGCGGTCGCGCACGGCAGCCAAGGAGTGTAACAATACATGGGAATCAAGCCCGCCGCTGTATGCCACCCAGTAACAGCAGGCCGGAGGCAGCTGTTCGATAACGGCGAGCAGATTATCAGGGGTAAATCGCATGGCCTTACGCCACCACCAAGTGCTGCTTATTTTTCAGCCACCTGCTGGTAGTTCCCAAAGCCCATGAGGCGTCGGTAGCGGCGCTCCAGTAGCTCGTCAGTCGGAATTGCCTGCAGTTTTTCCAGCCCTTCCATCAGTGACTGCCCGACACTTGCTGCCATCCCGTCCATGTCCCGATGAGCTCCGCCCAGCGGCTCTTCGATAACCTTGTCAATCAACTCCAGTTCCAGCAGGCGGGCAGCCGTAATGCCCATGGCCTCAGCAGCATCGGTGGCCTTTTCCGCGCTCTTCCACAGAATGGTTGCGCACCCCTCGGGAGAGATTACGGAATAGGTGCTGAACTGCAGCATCTGTACGATATCACCCATACCGATAGCCAGCGCGCCACCGGAACCACCTTCGCCGATCACCGTGCTGATGATAGGGGTCTTGAGTCCCGCCATAACAAACAGATTACGGGCGATAGCCTCACTCTGGCCGCGCTCCTCGGCACCAATTCCAGGGTAGGCGCCGGGGGTGTCGATGAAGGTAAGAACCGGCAGCCGGAAACGTTCCGCCATCGCCATCAGGCGCTTCGCCTTGCGGTAGCCCTCCGGTCGCGGCATACCATAGTTGCGACGCACCCGCTCCTTGGTATCTCGTGCCTTTTGCTGGCCGATGATCATCACCGGTTTTCCTTCCAGCCGGCCGATCCCGCCCACCATGGCGGGGTCATCAGCATAGGCGCGATCGCCGTGAAGCTCTTCAAAATCAGTAAAAATACGCTCGATATAATCAAGCAGGTAGGGACGCTGCGGATGGCGGGCCAATTGGGCTACCTGGGCAGCGGTGAGTTTGGAAAAGATTGAATCGGTAAGCGCTTCGCTTTTTTCTCGCAGCCGCGCAATCTCTTCGCTAATATTCAGCCCGG
This sequence comes from Gammaproteobacteria bacterium, assembly GCA_024277575.1. GTDB lineage: Bacteria > Pseudomonadota > Gammaproteobacteria > Thiohalospirales > Thiohalospiraceae > DRMK01. The sequence goes on from JAJRUX010000181.1 coordinate 3,595, forward strand.
AATCGTCGCCCGCGTAGCGAAGCGCTTCAATTTTTGCCTCCAGATCGGCAATAGGTTGTTCAAAATCCAGAAAATTCAGGTTCATGGGTTGAGGATCCGCATCCGTAAACAGGTCGCTGCTATTTTACGTGCGGATTCCTTCCCTGTATATGCCTGAAGTGAAAGCTCCTGTTCCTGAAAATATATGCAGTGGCTGCTTCAAACGATCCGTAATCTCGACATCTTTGCGTGCAGCTCTCCCGCCTGGGTAACCAGATGGTCACTGGATGCCACACAGCTCGAAAGGCTCTCTGCGTTGCTGACAGCAATACTACCAATCGACTGGATACTGGAGTTGATGCTCTCCATAACC
>JAJRUX010000182.1 GCA_024277575.1 Gammaproteobacteria bacterium
AAGGCGCAGTGCGCAGGCAATGGCCGTCTCCCTTGACAAGCGCTGCAACGCCGCTGCGAAGCACCACAGGAGCGCCCGAAGGGTTGGCCTGTCAGCGTCCATGGCCGCGTTGCGCCTCTTGGCAAGGACTAAGGCCATTCCCTGTGAGGCGCACCTTGCCCTGAACGCTGACAGACCAACTGAATCCTGATTTATTACCTTGAAAGAGTACTAGGCCTGGGAACTTTAAGTCACGGCTCTCCTCTTCCATATTTATTATGGACTGTTTTCCTTCCTTTTGTAGCCAGTGATCATCGAGCAAACCAGATTCTCATGGTGCTGCAAACTGGCAATAATGACACCCGCCACATGGAGAAACACCAGGAGGAGGGCAAAGTTGGCAAAAAACTCATGCATCTCCTCCAGAGCCTCAACCCATTGCTCACCCGCACTTGCCATCATACCCACCAACGGCCCCAGCGACTCTTCACCTCCGTATAACGCCAGCCCCGTTATACTGGTCAAAACAAGCATCAAAAGGAGCGCAATAATCATTGCACCCCCGCCCGGATTATGCCCCAGATAACGGGATGCCCGAAACTTCACTACATCCTTGAGATAGGCAACAACCATCGATGGCCGGCAGACAAAATCACTGAACCGCGCATGTGTACTACCAACAACACCCCAAACCAGACGAAACAGCACCAGCCCAATAATCAGATAACCCACATAGACATGCAAATCCAGCAGATCTTCTTCGGTGAAATACGCAACAAAAAAACTTATCACCAAACTCCAATGAAATATCCGCACCAGTGGATCCCATACCCTAATTTGGTATTGCTTATTCATTGCTGAATACCTCACTTTATTACGCTACTGAGATGTAGTTTAGGAAAACAAGCTGAAATCAAGCTTAAAGCAGACAGATCACCCCCAAAACCCTCTCAAGAATTTTCCTTAGATTGTGACAAGCTTTCTAAAATCAATCCTGCAAATTGAAGAATCGGAGCACGATACTTGAAGGGAGATTGCAGCTACCCAAAAAACTGAATCAGCAAAACAAACACGCGGAAACACCACAGGCATCAGTAATATTTGACAATTACATTGTTATGTTCTTGTTATATAAGGATATCCGCATTATGTGCCCCTTTAAATCTCTTCTATACTTGGCATGTGATACTCAAAGGCTCGGCATTGTTTCCCTGCATTTTTGGGCCTCGACGCTGCAGGCGAATATCAGCTTAGGTTATATAACCCAAGGAGAATATCGAGCAAAACAACTATCACGCATCAGTACGATTAACTATCACGAAGGAGCGTAGAATGCGTAATTTAAAGCACACGGATGTACTATTTCTATTAATTCTAATTCCCTTTTTGCTGGCCGGCTGTTTACCAGATTCCCCCGGACCAATAGAACAGCTGCTTGAAACAAAAACCGGACATATCACCATCACCAAGACAGCCGTTCCTGACGTTGCTAACGAAAGTGTCGGTATAGTGGAGTTTTCCTCTGTCGCCTTTGACATCATCAAGCCTTCGGAAATTTACGTCGCAGATCAGACGGTACCGTGCAACAAATTGGGGTTTGGCGGAACAGGAACGGTCATTGTAACCGGTTTATTGAGAAACCCCGGCGATATGATCAAACTGGCCATATCTGACTGTAGCTACAGGAAAGCACCCATTGGCGGAAATATTGATATCACATTGGTCAGTCACACAGATAAAAACTATATGGCAAACTACAACTACAGCAACTTCGTTTTTGGTAAAGATGCGAACGCTCTAACCATGAATGGCGATGTTTCTATTGACAGCAGTTACGACGAAGAGATCAAGAAAACCGTCATTGCCAGGACAACAAAAAACTTGGAACTGGTGCAGGGGGCCAAGTCCGCCAAGGTTACTGAAATGTGGTGTGCAGATAGCTACATCAACAACAGGGAAACCGGACCCTACGAAGTCGAGTGCACCATGGTTTTAACCAGCTCGGCCTTTGATGGTTGTGTCGCACTCGAAACAACCAGAAAATTCGAGGGCATAGGCTCTGATAAACCAACGGCTGGTGAGATCCTTATTTCCGGGGCAATAGATACCAAAACCCTTATTACCGCCCAACCAGATGGTAAGCATGCAATGATCCAGTGGGATTCAGATGGTGATGGTGTTTATGAAGGACGGCTGCTGAAGAAATGGGACGATATGGAAAGCGACATGCTGAACTGGGTTGTCAAGATGCTATAAATTTCAGCGCTTATAGAAATGATGTGGACGGCGGCGGCCGCGCCGTCCACATTAAATAGCTTCATGCACACCCCGATTCTCGACAACAAAAAAACAAGACGGCCTGTCTACCACCGACGGACCGGGGATCCGTATTGCAACCCCGGCCGGGTATTGCGTCAAAGAGGAAGAGATAAAGCCCACCACTCATACCCCATCCACCAGCACTCGCCTTACGCCGAAAATGCCCTGACACACAACCCCATCAAGGCACTGGGAAACAGCCCAAGCCCGAGGATTGCCAGACTGTTAGCACTCAACATCACGCGAACATCTATCTCACTATCAATTGGAGTCGTATCTTCAGGTTTATCAAAATACATCAGCTTTACGACACGCAGATAGTAAAACGCTCCAATAATTGAAAATATCACGGCTACCGCTGCAAGCCAGACCATGCCCGCCTCGACAACCGCGGAAAGTACGGAAAGCTTAGCCCAAAATCCCAAAAAGACGGGCACACCGGCCATAGAAAACATCAAAATCAACATCATGAAAGCAAACCACGGGCTGCGCTCATTGAGACCCTTGAAATCATCCAGCGTGTCCGCCTCGAATCCAGCACGACTTAACAACATAATCATACCAAAACCGCCCAGACTCATCAGAGCATAAACAATGGTATAAAACATGGAGGAAGCATAACCACTTTCAGTACTACTAAGCACACCCAACAAAAGGTATCCAACATGGGCGATTGTAGAATATGCAAGCATGCGCTTAATATTAGTCTGCGCAATGGCGGTAATATTACCTACGGCCAAGGAAAGAATTACCAGAATAATCAGCATCCCCTGCCAATGCTCCTGCAAACCTTCAAGCCCATCCACCAACAGTCGCATCACCATAGCAAAGGCAGCAATCTTTGGTGCACTGCCGATATACACAGTTACCGCTGTGGGGGAACCTTGATAAACATCGGGAACCCACATATGAAATGGAACAGCACCCAGCTTGAATGCGACACCGACAACAGTGAAGACCAGACCGAAAACCAGCACCATATTATCGGCACCGGTGGCCGCCACGCCCGCGCTGATTTGAGACAACTCCAGGGAACCGGTAACACCGTATAGCATCGACATCCCATACAACAGCATACCCGAAGCTAACGCACCCAGAACGAAATATTTCATCGCCGCTTCTGACGCATAGCTGGAGTCGCGATTCATTGCCACCAGTGCATACATCGACAGGGAAAGCAGCTCCAATCCAAGATAGAGCGTCAACAGGCTGTGTGCGGAAACCATGACCATCATGCCCAGAACACCGAACAGCCCAAGCACGTAGAACTCGCCCTTGAACAGATTTCGCGCCTGCAAATAGGATCGGGAATAGAGGAACACGACAAAGACAGAAAGATAGATGAATACCTTCAGTGTATCTCCCATGCCGTCACGAATAAAGCTTCCACTAAAGGCGATCTCCGGACTGCCGAACTGGTGCCCCAACGAGGCAATCGCTGCACCAATCAGTGTTGCCTGGGCCAGCAAATAGGTAATGATTCGGTTTTTATCGGTCAAAAAAAGATCGATGATCAGGATCAGGCAGGCCATGCCAAGAACGAACATCTCGGGAAGAGCAACGCTCATATTCGGTATCTCAAATTCCATAGCAGGCATACCCGTTACAACTTCGATTGTGCAATATGTTCAAGCAGGTGCTGAACGGAAACACTCATCACCTCCAGTAGCGGAGCAGGATAGATTCCAAAAAACAGCACCGCAACCGCCAACACCGCCAAGATAATAAACTCGCGTGAATTGATGTCCTTCAGCTTGGCAACATTGTCATTAGCGACTTCACCAAAGAACACCCTCTTAACCATCCATAACGTGTATGCAGCACCAATAATCAGTGTCAAAGCTGCCAGAAAGGCGAACCAGAAATTGGCTTTAAATGCACTCAGAATAACCATAAATTCGCCAACAAATCCGGAAGTTCCCGGTAAACCGGCATTGGCCATGGCAAACAGCACAGCAAATGCGGCAAAGGTCGGCATGGTATTGGTCACGCCGCCGTAAGCGCTTATCTCCCGGCTGTGAACACGATCATAAAGTACCCCAATAGAGAGGAACATCGCTGCAGAGATGAAACCATGAGAGATCATCTGCACGATAGCGCCTTCCATTCCCATGGCGGCACCTTTCCAACTGCCGGTATTCTCAAAAATAGTAAACGCAATGAAGAAACCGAGGGTAACAAACCCCATGTGCGAAATCGAAGAGTAGGCTATCAACTTCTTCATATCTTTCTGCACCAGCGCAACAAATCCGATATACACCACGGCAATCAACGACAAAGTAATCATAAGCCAGTCAAGCTCCTGACTGGCATCCGGTGTCATCGGCAGGCTGAAGCGCAAGAAACCGTAGGCGCCCAGCTTGAGCATGATGGCAGCCAGAATTACTGAACCGCCGGTAGGCGCTTCCACATGAGCATCCGGCAACCAGGTGTGAACCGGCCACATGGGAACTTTTACGGCAAAGGCCAGCAGAAAAGCGAGAAAGATAAGTATCTGCGCGGTCATACCCAACCGCAAGGTATGGAAGTCGAGTATGGCAAAGCTGTCCGCCTGGAAGTACATATAGATGAGGGAGACCAGCATAAACACCGACCCCAGGAACGTGTACAGGAAAAACTTGATGGTGGCATATACCCGCCTTGGTCCGCCCCATATCCCAATCACCACAAACATGGGGATCAGCAAGGCCTCCCAGAACACGTAGAACAGCATCCCGTCCAGCGCCGCGAATACACCGTTCATCAGACCTTCCATAATCAGGAAAGCGGCCATGTACTGAGCAGGTTTGTACTGAATAACCTCCCAGCCAGCCAACACAACCAGCACGGTTGTAAAGGTGGTCAAAATTATCAGCGGCATCGAGATACCATCTACGCCCAGATGATAATTGATTTTGAATCGCTCAATCCATGGATACAACTCGACAAACTGCATCTGGAAAGTGCTTGAATCAAACTGGACATACAGCGGGATGGATATGGCAAAAGTCAGTAGCGCCACCAACAGCGCCACCACTCGGGCCTCAAGTACATGCTTGCCACTACCAATGGCCAGCACCAACAGGCCACCGATAATCGGGGTCCAGACAACCAGACTCAGGAGTGGCAGTTCAGAGGACATGCATTCCCACCTTTAAATATATTATTCCAGTCAAAATACAAAGAGAGCAATCAGGGCAAACAGGCCCACAAACATCGCAAACGCATAGTGGTAAAGAAATCCGGTCTGAATGTGTTTTATCACACCCGAAAACCATCCAACGCTTTTCGCCGCGCCATTGACAACGAAACCATCTATCACCTTCACATCGCCAACCTGCCACAGGAACCGGCCCAGCGCACGGCTGCCAGCAGCAATAACCTTGTCGTTGAAATCGTCAAACCCGTATTTCCGATCCAGAATAGTATAGAGCACGCCCGCACGGTCCTTGATCATCGCTGGAATATCAGGCCGCTTCATATACAGGAACCAAGCCGCCCCTACACCCGCCATGGCCAAGTAGAACGCAGGTGCCGCCAACCCATGTAGAACAAAACTGAACCAGCCGTGGAAATGCTCACCAAGATGCCCCAACACGTCACGCTCGTGACTCACGTAGATAGCTTCCCTGAAGAAATCACCAAACAGCATCGGGCCAATGAATATTGCACCAATAAATATTGAAGGTATGGCCAAAGCAATCAGCGGCCCGGTAACAACCCAAGGCGTCTCATGCAGATGCTCCCGGGTATGTCTATCCATCCGCTCTTCCCAGTGGAAAACCAAGAAAAACATCCGGAAACTGTAGAACGCAGTGATAAATACCCCAATGAGCACAGAGAAGTAAGCAAAGCCGGCACCAGGAGTATGAGAAAGATGTACCGCTTCAATGATGGCATCCTTGGAGAAGAAACCGGCGAATCCCGGGAAACCAATCAGCGCCAGCGAGCCTATCAACATGGTCCAGTAGGTAATAGGCATATATTTTTTAATGCCGCCCATCTTGCGAATATCCTGTTCATGGTGCATTCCAATAATCACCGAACCTGCGGCAAGAAACAGCAGTGCTTTGAAAAAAGCGTGGGTCATTAGGTGAAAAACGCCAGCTGCATACGCGGAAGCACCCAGCGCAACGGTCATATACCCCAGCTGAGAGAGCGTGGAGTAAGCAACCACCCGCTTGATATCATTCTGGATGATGCCGAGAATCCCCATAAACAGGGCGGTAATTGAACCGATAACCAGTACCACCCCGAGCGCAGTAGTGGATAGCTCATACAATGGTGACATCCTCGCCACCATGAATATGCCAGCGGTAACCATGGTTGCAGCATGAATCAACGCAGAAATTGGTGTCGGACCTTCCATCGAATCAGGCAACCACACATGCAGAGGAACTTGGGCGGATTTACCCATTGCCCCTATAAACAGCAAGATGCATATCACTGTCATCAGCGACCATTCAACACCCGGAATCACCTGAATGGTCATATCCGCCATCATCGGTGCCGCCTCAAATACATCAGCATAATCCAAGCTATTGAAATACATCAGCACTGCAGCAATCCCGAGCAGAAAACCAAAATCCCCCACACGATTGACCAAAAAGGCCTTCATATTTGCAAATATCGCCGTCGGCCGCTTGTACCAGAATCCGATCAGCAAATAAGAGACCAACCCCACTGCTTCCCAGCCAAAAAACAGCTGCATGAAATTGTTGGACATTACCAACATCAACATGGAAAAGGTGAATAGCGAGATATAGCTGAAGAAACGTTTATAACCGGGGTCGTCGTGCATGTAGCCAATGGTATAAATATGTACCATCAGGGAGACAAACGTCACCACTGCCATCATCATGGCAGTCAGGGAATCAACCAGAAACCCCACCTCGAAACGAATTCCGTCACTGACCATCCAGGTGTAGACAGTACCGTTGAAGATCTCTCCGCCGTCAATAGCTATATGCTTGAATACATAAAGAGAGAGGACAGCTGAGACGGCAACCCCGGCAATGGTCACCGTGTGGGCGACTGAACGGCTGATAAAATGCCCAAACAGACCGGCGATTATGGCCCCGACCAGTGGTGCCAGTGCAATGATGAGATAGACAGTTTGCATATTATCGGCCACGATGCTATCCCTTCAGCGAATCCAGATCATCGACATTGATTGTGTGCTTGTTACGGAACAGCACCACCAGAATAGCAAGCCCGATAGCCGCCTCCGCGGCTGCCACGGTGAGAATGAAAAACACAAACACCTGACCTGCAATGTCACCAAGATAATGAGAAAAAGCGATAAAGTTTATATTGACCGCAAGCAGCATCAACTCAATCGACATCAGTATGATAATGATGTTTTTGCGATTGAGAAAAACTCCGGCGACACTGATGCCGAACAGGACTGCCCCCAGAATCAGATAATCAGACAGTGCAATCATCTTTTGTCCTCAAGATTTACCGGCTGCTGCTTTTCCGCGTCGGCCTTGACAATGCGCAACCGGTCTTCCTTGCGCACAGCGATCTGCAGATCCGGATTCTGATGTTTGGTCAGCGGCCGCTTGCGTAATGCCAGGGAAATTGCAGCGATTATCGCCACCAGCAATATCACAGCCGCAATCTCAAATGGATAAACGTAAACCGTGTAAAGAACTCTACCCAGCTCTTTGGTGTTACTGTAATCTGCCGGGTGGCCAACCGGTTCGGCGAATTTTTCCAGACCAAAATTTCCAGGCCCGACAACATAAGCCATCATGCCAATTACAAGCAACGCTACCACCACTCCAACAGGCAACAGTTTGACAAATCCCTCCCGTAATTGAGCAAGATTGACATCCAGCATCATGACCACAAACAGGAACAACACCATCACCGCGCCAACATAGACCAGCACCAACGTGATAGCCAGGAATTCCGCTTCCAGCAGCAGCCACAGAGCAGCTCCAGAGAAAAAGGTAAGCACCAGAGAAAGTGCCGCATGCACCGGGTTGCGCAGAGTAATTACCATCATGGCAGAACCCAGCATGGCCGCAGCGAACAAATAGAAGATGAACTGCTCAAAACTCATCTGAATATCAATACCCGTCAGTTAACGATAGGGTGCATCTTGTGCACGGTCGGCAGCAATCTGCGTTTCATGCTGGTCACCCACTGCCAGCAAATCTTCCTTGCTCTTAACCAGATCGCTGCGCTTGTCACCAAAATACTCAAAAACCCGGGTCTCCACGATAGCATCTACCGGACAGGACTCTTCGCAAAAACCGCAAAAGATACACTTAGTCAAATCAATCTCGTAACGCGAGGTGCGCCGACTGCCATCCTCCCGCGGCTCAGCCTCGATGGTAATAGCCATCGCAGGACATATCGCCTCACACAGCTTGCAGGCAATACAGCGCTCTTCCCCATTTGGATAACGGCGCTGGGCATGCAAACCACGAAAACGTGGGGATTGCGGTGTTTTCTCCTCGGGATAGATGATGGTAACTTTCTTGTCCAGAAGGTAACGCCCGGTCAGTCTCAGTCCCTGCAACAATTCCAGCAGAAACAGACTTTTGAAAAAACGGCCCAATGCATTCATCTCAAAATCTCCGTTCCTGGTTATGCCCCATCAAACCACGGACCAAGTCCACCCACGACTGCCGCACCAACCACCAGCAACCATGCGATAGTAATGGGGATCAATATTTTCCAACCCAAACGCATTAGCTGATCATACCGATAGCGGGGGAAGGTAGCACGCACCCACAGGAACAGCAGCAGAAAAAAGGAGGTCTTCAGCAGCAGCCAGACGATCCCCGGGATCCAGCCGAACAGGCTCTCCAGCACCGGAATCCCCTGAAATGGGGACAACCATCCGCCGAGAAACATCACCGAAGTCAACATGGAGATAAGGATCATATTGGCATATTCAGCGAGGAAGAACACGCCAAAACTCATTCCGGAATACTCTACATGGAAACCTGCCACGATCTCCGACTCACCTTCCGCAAGGTCAAAAGGCGCCCGGTTGGTTTCCGCAAGGCCAGCGATAAAATAAACTACAAACAAGGGTAGCAGCGGCAACCAGAACCAGTGCAACAGGCTTCCCTGTTGGGCCAGAACGATCTCACGGAGATTTAGGCTACCGGCAGCCAACAAAACCCCCACCAGCGCAAACCCCATCGCGATCTCATAGGAAACCACCTGGGCAGCAGAACGCAGCGCACCGAGGAAAGCATATTTGGAGTTTGATGCCCAACCGGCAATGATGATGCCATAGACGCTCAACGAAGTAACCGCCAGCACATACAGCAGCCCGGCATTAATATCAGTAATATAAAGATTCTCCCCCAGCGGCATTACCGCCCACGCGGCAATCGATGGTCCCATTGCCAACAATGGCGCCAGCAGGAATAGAAACCGGTTAGCGCCAGCGGGAATAATAATTTCCTTGAAGATTAGCTTGACCGCATCGGCAATAGGCTGGAGCCACCCGCGCGGACCAACATGCAAAGGGCCTACGCGCCCTTGGATATAGCCGATGATCTTGCGTTCCGCAAAGGTCAGGTAGGCAACCGCCACCATTAGCGGGACGAGCAGCGCCACAATCTTGAGCAGCACAATCACCAATGTCAGTAACGCATCAAGCATCAATAATCCATCCGCTTTTGTTCATCTCAATTTTTGCTGACATCCACCGGGCCATGAATTGCGCCCAGCTCCGCCGTCTCCGGTAGTGCAGCGGGAATAACAACACAACCATCTGCCACCCGTTCATCAATAACCACCGGCAACCAGACCGAACCACCACCCTGCACTACCTGAGCAACATCGCCATCTGCCAAGCCGAGACTTGTGGCCACCGACTCGTTGATATATACAGCTGCAGCCACGGCATCTTGCGTCTGCTGCAAGGGGGGCGAGCGACGGACCAGTGCATCAATCGAATAAGTGGGTACTTCACCAACCCGGTGCAGATTTCCGGGAACGGCTTTGAAATCGGCAGGGCAGCGCCAAACCACTTCCGCCGATGGCTCAAGCTGTCCACATGATGCTTTCAGTTCGTCACGCACCTGCTCGCTTGAGGTATATTCAAATCCTTCCAAGTCAAGCAAATTCCCCAAAACTCTCAGCACCTTCCACGCAGGACGTGAATCGCCCAAGGGAGCAACAGCACCGGTAAAGCTCTGCCAACAGCCTTCGATATTAACAAAGGTTCCTGATGTCTCTGAAAAAGGCGATACAGGTAACAGTACATCCGCGTACTGCTTCATCTGCTCACTTACAAAAGGGGTAAGTGACACAACAAATTCCGCCTCGCCAAGCACTCTCTTTGCAGCAACAGGGTGAGAGCTATCCAGCTCCGGCTCTACCCCCATCAGCAGGTATCCTCTTAACGGGTGTTCAAGCATTACCGAGGCATTAACCAAGCTGGTAACAGGGGTTTCCTGGCCGACGGGACCACGGTGCGGAACAGCTCCAGCCAGCCATCCGCCGCTGCCATTAGCACCCTCAGGCAAAATTCCGAAACGAGCACCGCTCAATTTTGCGATCAGTGAAGCCAAGGCACGCAGGGAAGAAAGTTGTTGACTCCCCTGTGCCAAAATGCCTAACAGAACAGCAGCATTTTCGGCTGCCTCGAGATGCTCGGCCATGGCCAGTTCAGTATCACCAACAGAGATATTTTCCAGCAGCGGAGTCAAGCCCTCCGGAGCTGCCTCACCAGTAATATCCAGCAAGGCCTTAGCAACAGCAGCCAGCATTTGCACCATCCGTACCGGATGACCAGTCAACTTCTCCGCAACCGGAAAGTTAAACGAAAAATCGACCGGATTAACAAACATTATATTTGCACCGGCAACTGCCGCCTTGCGCAGACGGTGGCCAATAATAGGTTGCTCTTTACGTACGTTGGAACCTATCAGCAATGCGGCATTTACCTTTTCCAACTCTTCAATTTTTTGCCCCAGCCAAGGAAATGGTGGTAAAAGATCCTGGTCAGAAAAATCACTTTGACGCAGACGATGATCAATATTGGCACTACCCAGGGTCCGCATCAGTTTTTGTAGCAGATACATCTCTTCCAGCGTTGAGCTGGGTGAAACCAAAGCACCAAGCTGATCCGCTCCATGGGCATCAATCAGCTCTTTGAACCCCTTGACCACCTGTTCAAGTGCGCTGCTCCAATCGATCTCGCGCCACTCACCGGACACCTTGATCATAGGCGCTCTCAATCGCTCTTCACTATTCAGTCCAACATAACTGAATCGATCACGATCAGAGATCCAAGTTTCATTGATAGCTTCATTAGGTCGTGGCAGGGAACGCATCACCTTGTTCCGCCGGGTCTGCAGAATGAGGTTGGAACCGACACAGTCGTGAGGAGCAACGCTGGCTGAATCCGCCAGTTCCCAGGATCGGGCCGTAAAACGAAACGGCTTGGATGTAAGTGAACCAACAGGACAGAGGTCGATAATATTTCCCGACAATTCGGAACTGACGCTCTTCTCCACATAGGTTCCGATCTCCATATGTTCCCCACGACCGGTAGCACCCAACTCCCGGATACCGGCAATTTCCTGACCAAAACGGACACAGCGCGTGCAGTGGATACAACGGGTAAAATCGGTGGCAATCAACGGGCCGATATCCTTGCTTTTAACCACGCGCTTGAGCTCGGCGAACCGGGAAACATCGTTGCCGTATCCTACGGCAATATCCTGGAGATCACACTCACCACCCTGATCACAGATTGGACAATCAAGAGGGTGATTAATCAACAGAAATTCCATCACGTTTTTCTGTGCAGCCAACGCCCTCGGCGAATTGGTCCAGATTTTCATCCCATCAGTAACGGGAGTCGCACAGGCCGGCAGCGGCTTGGGGGCTTTTTCCACCTCCACCAAGCACATGCGGCAACTGGCCGCAACCGACAACTTCTCGTGATAGCAGAAACGCGGGATTGTAATACCGGCTTCATCGGCGGCTTCGATCACCATTGCCCCATCACGGGCCTTGATCGTTTTGCCGTTGATTTCAATGTCTGCCATTGCCCGTCCTGTATTCCTGTAAATTCAGCCCTGTTTGTTTACCCGTCACACCATGCACTTTTTGTGATCGATGTGATACTGGAACTCATCGCGAAAACGCGTAACGAAACTTGTTACCGGCATAGCCGCTGCGTCACCCAGTGCACAGATGGTTTTTCCGGAAATACCGTTTGCAACTTCGCTCAGCAGATCCAGGTCTTCCTGCCGGCCTTGGCCATTTTCAATGCGATTGACTACCCGCTGCAGCCAACCGGTACCTTCCCGACATGGCGTACACTGACCGCAAGACTCCTCGTAATAAAAATAGGAGATCCTCGCCAGCGCCTTGACCATGCAAGTGGTCTCATCCATTACGATAACAGAGCCCGCTCCAAGCATGGAACCCGCCTTGGAAATGGAGTCATAATCCATGGTGATATCCATCACTACATCCGCAGGTAACACGGGAGTAGAGGAACCGCCTGGAATTACCGCTTTCAGCTTGTGTCCATCACGCACGCCCCCAGCCATCTCCAACAGATCGGCAAACGGCGTTCCCATGGGAATCTCGAAATTTCCTGGTTTGTTAACATGGCCGGAAACGCAAAAAAGCTTGTTGCCGCCGTTATTGGGTTTGCCCAGTTCAAGAAACCATTTGCCACCATTTTTCAGAATTACCGGGACAGATGCCAAGGTCTCGGTATTGTTAATGGTGGTTGGTCTACCATATAACCCGTAGCTGGCAGGGAATGGCGGTTTGAAACGGGGCTGACCTTTTTTCCCCTCGATGGATTCAATAAGCGCCGTCTCCTCACCACACACATAGGCCCCTCCACCCAGATGCACCTGAATGTCAAAATCGAACCCTGAATCCAGTATGTTTTTTCCCAGAAGACCGGCCGCACGCGCCTCTTCCAGCGCCGCTTCAAAACGTTCGTAGGGTTCCCAGAACTCACCACGAATGTAGTTGTACCCCATGGAGGCACCAATACAGTACCCGGCAATTATCATCCCCTCAATGAGCTGATGCGGATTGTAGCGCAAGATGTCGCGGTCCTTGCACGTACCGGGTTCGCCTTCATCCGAATTACAGAGAATATATTTCTGCCCAGGAGCATTGCGTGGCATAAAACTCCATTTCAATCCAGTTGGAAATCCTGCGCCACCTCGCCCACGCAGCGCTGAGGTTTTCAATTCCGAAATAATATCATCGGGATCGGTCTTTTCCTTGAGGACCTTTTTCAAAACCTCGTAACCATCCGCACTCTGATAAGTCGCCAGTGTCCAGGGCTTATCCAGATGCAGGGTTCGGAAACAGACTTGGTTATTCATTCATTAGCTCCAGCACCGCTATCTACCGCACTCCTTCTCACTCAAGCTCATCCAGAATCTTGTCCACCTTTTCAGGGGTAAGATGCTCGTAATAATGCTCGCCGATCTGGAACATGGGAGCACCCACACAGGCACCAAGACACTCGACTTCTTTCAGCGAAAAACGACCATCAGAAGTCACTTCGCCAAAACCAACTCCCAGTTTGTCCTGCAGATGTTTGACTATCTTTTCTGAACCGCACAACATGCACGAGATATTGGTGCAGACACAAATTTTGTGTCGCCCCACCGGCTTCATTTCGTACATTGAATAGAATGTGGCAACCTCGTAAACCGCGATAGGATCCATCTGCAGATATTCCGCCACGGCATCCATCAGCTCAGTAGTCAAGTGACCGCCATTCTGATCCTGCGCGATTCTCAGCGCCGCCATTACCGCCGATTGCTTCTGATCAGCAGGATATTTGGCAACCCAACGATCGATCTCAGCGCGAGAATCGTTTGTCAGCAGATCACTCAGGCTTTTCTCCGTCAACGGTCAACCTCCCCAAAAACAATATCCTGGGTCCCGATTATGGCTACCACATCCGCCAGCATGTGGCCACGAGACATCTCGTCAAGCGCAGACAGATGCACAAAACCCGGTGCGCGGATCTTCAGGCGATAAGGTTTATTGGCACCATCGGAGATCATGTAGATGCCAAACTCCCCTTTCGGATGTTCTACCGCTGCGTAGGCCTCGCCCTCCGGTCTGCAGTACCCTTCAGTAAACAATTTGAAATGGTGAATGAGGGACTCCATATCCCCTTTCACATCATCACGCCTGGGGGGAGTAACCTTGTGATTATCAAGCATCACCGGCCCGGGATTTTCACGCAGCCATTTGACACACTGCTTGATGATCCGGTTGGACTGGCGCATCTCCTCAACCCGTACCAGATAACGGTCGTAGGTATCACCATTAGTCCCGATGGGAATATCAAAATCCAGCCGATCATAAACTTCATAGGGCTGTTTCTTGCGCAGATCCCATGCGATACCTGAGCCACGAATCATCGGCCCGGTAAAACCCAATTGTAACGCACGTTCTGGAGTAACGATGCCAATATCCACTGTGCGCTGCTTCCAGATACGATTCTCCGTAAGCAGAGTTTCATACTCATCGATACAGGTAGGAAAACGCTCGGTAAAGTCGCCAATGAAATCCAGCATGGAGCCCTGCCGGTTACGATTTAGACGCTCTACATCCTTGGCATTGTGCCACTTGGATGTTTCATATTTGGGCATCGAATCTGGGAGATCACGATACACGCCACCCGGACGATAGTACGCCGCATGCAAACGTGCACCAGATACTGCCTCATAGCAGTCCATCAGATCCTCGCGCTCGCGGAAAGCATACAGAAAGATGGTCATAGCACCAATATCCAGACCATGTGCTCCAATCCACATCAAATGGTTGAGGATACGTGTTATCTCATCAAACATCACCCGGATATACTGGGCGCGAATGGGCACTGAGATACCCAGCATTTTCTCCACGGCCATCACATAGGCATGCTCATTGCACATCATGGAGACATAATCGAGGCGATCCATATAAGGCAGCGCCTGATTATAGGTCCGTGTCTCAGCCAGCTTCTCTGTACCACGATGCAATAGACCAATATGCGGATCTGCACGCTCTATAACCTCGCCATCCATCTCCAAAACCAGACGCAGCACACCATGTGCTGCCGGATGCTGAGGGCCAAAGTTGAGGGTATAGTTACGAATTTCAGGCATCGCCATTTTCCCCTTCGCTTGAACTTCCATCCGCAAAACGATGATCGTGACGAATCACCCGGGGAATGTTAATACGCGTTTCGATACTTACCGGCTCATAAATAACACGCCCTTTTTCCTCGTCATAACGCATCTCCACGTTACCTGCGAGCGGGAAATCCTTACGGAAAGGGTGGCCGATAAAACCATAATCAGTCAGAATGCGGCGCAGGTCGGGGTGGCCCCTAAACAGCACGCCAAACAGATCGAACGCCTCACGCTCAAACCAGTTGGCTGTAGCCCAGACATCAACAACAGAATCGACCACCGGCTGCTGATCGTCCAGAAACACGCGCAACCGCAAACGTTGATTATGAGTTACCGACAACAGGTGGTAAACCACAGAAAATCGTGGCCCACCCCAGCTTCCATCACCGAACTCGGAGTAATCAACTGCGCATAGATCGATCAGTTCTTCAAAAGAAAAACCGGGTTCATCACGCAGAATTTCACAAGTTTCAAGAAGCTGTTCACGCGGAATTTCCAGCGTCACTTCACCCAGCGCTTCTTTGCAGATGCCACCAGCCTGCTCAAAACGGCCTGTGGTTAACTCAACAAGTTTACGGACGGAGTCAGACATCACTTCGGGCTATGGTATTGGTACGTCGGATTTTATTGCGCAGTTGCATAATACCGTACAGCAGTGCTTCGGCAGTAGGTGGACAGCCGGGCACATAGATATCGACGGGAACGACCCGATCACACCCCCGTACAACAGAATAGGAATAGTGATAGTAACCGCCACCGTTGGCACATGATCCCATGGAAATAACCCACCGGGGTTCGGCCATTTGATCATAAACCTTGCGCAGTGCGGGGGCCATTTTGTTTATCAGGGTACCCGCAACAATCATCACATCAGACTGCCGGGGACTGGGGCGAAACAACATACCAAAACGATCAATGTCGTAGCGGGAGGCACCAGCTTGCATCATCTCAACCGCGCAACACGCCAGACCAAAGGTCATCGGCCACATCGACCCGGTACGAGCCCAGTTGATGAGATTATCGGCAGAGGTGGTTATCACCCCTTCTTTCAGGACACCTTCTATTCCCATTCCAGGGCCCCTTTCTTCCACTCGTAAATGAAACCAATAACCAAGATACCGAGAAACAGCACCATGGCAAGAAAACCGAACAGCCCTATCTCCTGCAACACTACAGCCCAGGGAAACAGGAATGCAATCTCCAGATCAAAGATAATAAACAGGATAGCAACGAGGTAGTATCTGACGTCGAATTTCATGCGGGTATCTTCGAAAGGTTCGAAACCGCATTCATAGGGTGACAGTTTTTGATCATCGGGACGGCGGGGAGCCAGCACCAAACCCAATCCGATCATGATTCCCCCCAGCAGGAAACCGATAACCAGAAACATCAGGACGGGAAAATAGTTTTCTAGCATTGTTTATGGAGTCCCCAAGTTATTATCCATAACGCTGAAACAAAACTGCAATGATGCAAAGAGCGTATGCTATGGGCAAACATGATGTCAACCCTTTCAGGCCCTGATTCAACTATATTTTTTGCGCCTTAATAGATTCAAGAAAAACCAAATATCATCATATTGTAAGGCACCAAAAAATGGTGCGGATGGCCGGACTCGAACCGGCACGGCTCTCGCCACCGCCCCCTCAAGACGGCGTGTCTACCAGTTCCACCACATCCGCAGAAACAAGCATAAAAACGGAGCGTATCACTCCCGTTTGTCGTTCGTACCTGAAGCAGGTTCTTTTGTCATCGGTACGGATGGCATATCCACCGCTGGCCCTTGCCCCCCCCCTTCAGTAGGGGTTGATGGTATCACTGGTACATCCGGTGCCGAAGAAGCCGGCCCTTGCTGTATCTGCTCAACAGGTAACGGAGAAAAATCCTCGGTTACACTCTTGCGAACCACCGTCTGCCCTGACAAATATGCCAGAGTCAAGCTGGTCACAAAAAAGGCCGCGGCGAGGATAGCCGTAGTACGGGTAAGAAAAGAAGAAGATCCGCGGCTACCGAATACGGTTCCCGAGGCACCACTGCCAAATGCTGCACCCATCTCGGCCCCTTTTCCCGTCTGGAGCAGAACCAGGATAACCAGGCTAACGGCAATAACAATGTGAACTGCCAGAATAATTGTTTGCATACTACTTCTGTTTGGTTGTGATCTGTCAGACAGCGGCTTGGCAGATGGAGATAAATTCATCCGCATCCAGTGAAGCGCCGCCAATAAGTCCGCCATCGATATCCGGCATGGAAAACAGCTCTGGAGCATTGGCGCCTTTCACACTGCCTCCGTAGAGAATCTGTACCTTCTCTGCTGCAGCAGCACTCTGCCGGGCGATACGGTTACGAATAAACGCGTGTACGTCCTGGGCCTGCTCTGGCGAAGCCGTTTTGCCAGTACCGATAGCCCAGACAGGCTCATAGGCAATAACACCATCAGCAAGGGCATCAACTCCCTCCAAAGCAATCACAGCATCCAGCTGGCGCGCCACGACATCCTCGGTTACACCCTGCTCCCGTTCTTCCAGGACTTCACCAACACAAAGGATAGGTTTAATACCGGCGGCACGCGCGGCGGCGAACTTGGCAGCCACCTGTGCATCATCTTCTCCATAGATGGAACGACGTTCCGAATGTCCTACAATAGCGTAACGGCACTGGAAATCCAGCAGCATGGATGTTGATATTTCACCGGTATAAGCACCGGCTCCATGTTCATTCACATTCTGGGAACCCAGCGAGACAGTGGTCCCTGCCAGCTGTGCCTGAACTTCAGAAATATAGACATACGGGGGACATACAACAACTTCCGCCTTGCTTACCGTATCCAGTGATTTTTTAATTCCATCCAAAAGCAGTTTGATACTCTCAGCGGAACCATTCATTTTCCAGTTCCCGGCGACCAGTGGTTGACGCATCTGTTTTCCCCTTGTTCGCAACAAAAAGTCGGTGAAGCTTACCTTCCCTGACCAAGAAAATCAATTTTCAGATATCGAAATCTTGCCTGTTGCCCGCTAAACCGCCGGCACATCGGTTACCTTAACAGGTCTGGAGAGTCTAAAAAAAACAGTGATTTTCCCACCCGTCAGAACGCAAAACCGACACCGCCATCATGGAATCAGCCTGTTTTTGAATCACCGTTAACTGTTCACTCTGCGATGGCAGCCTGTGCCACGATATCTGCCAGCTGTTTCGCCAGTGTTTCCACCTGTGGTGCATCATCGCCCTCCACCATAACGCGAATCACCGGCTCTGTCCCCGATGGCCGCAGCAATACCCGGCCGCGCCCCGCCAGTTGCGCTTCTACATCGCGCACCGCATTTTGCACATGCTCGGAATCATCCGGTGAAAAACGGTTTTCCAAACGAACATTTATCATCGTCTGCGGGAATTTGGTCATGCCCCGCTTCAACGTATGCAGTGTCTGGCCACTGTTGACCATCGCCGCCACCACCTGCAACGCAGAAACAATGCCATCGCCAGTCGTGGTGCAATCGCGGCAGATAATGTGGCCGGATGATTCGCCTCCGAGAATCCAACCCTCCTGCATCATCATCTCTCCTACATAACGATCCCCCACTGCCGCACGCCTAAACGGGATTCCAGCATCCTTGAACGCCAGTTCCAGTCCCAGGTTACTCATTACCGTACCCACAACACCACCGTTGTAGGCACCTCCATTGCGATGACCATTGCCTTGCCGATCTCGGGCGATAACAAACAGCAACTCATCACCGTCCACCACCTCTCCCTTGTGATCCACCATGATAAGACGGTCACCATCACCATCCAGTGCAATGCCCAGCTCTGCTCCATGCTCGATAACAGCCTGCTGCAGCATGGCCGGATTGGTTGAGCCACATTCAGCGTTGATATTCACCCCATCCGGCTCAGTCCCTATGGGAATGACCTCCGCTCCCAGCTCCTTGAATACCTTTGGTGCTACATCATAAGTCGCACCATTTGCGCAATCCACCACCATCCTCATGTTACCCAGCTCAAGCCCAAGGGGGACGGTACTCTTGCAAAACTCGATGTATCGCCCAGCCGCATCATTCACCCGCACAGCCTTGCCAAGTTGACCGGACTCCACACAGCTGACCGGGTGATCCAGGTACTTTTCAATTTCATGCTCTGTTTCATCGGGCAGCTTGAAACCAAGACGGGAAAAAAACTTGATGCCATTGTCAAAATAGGGATTGTGAGATGCGCTGATAACGATACCCGCATCAGCCCGCATGGTGCGGGTAAGATAGGCGATCCCCGG
This sequence comes from Gammaproteobacteria bacterium, assembly GCA_024277575.1. GTDB lineage: Bacteria > Pseudomonadota > Gammaproteobacteria > Thiohalospirales > Thiohalospiraceae > DRMK01. Next base: position 19,699 of record JAJRUX010000182.1, read on the forward strand.
CGTTGGCATTGGCCCCAACAGGCGGATATCCACACCGGCAGCAGACAAGCCTGCCTGCAGGGCTGATTCAAACATGTAGCCAGCAATCCGTGTATCTTTGCCTATCACTACCTTGCCCCGGCCGCCGTGGCTGGCCAGCACATGACCAACCGCCCAACCAAGATGCAACACGAACTCCGGTGTAATTGGACGGGTACCCACCTTGCCGCGAATACCGTCAGTCCCAAAATAACGTTTACCCATCATCGCCTCTCTTTCTTGTCATTCAATCAATCTGCTTTACAGCGGTGGCAATCTTCAAGGCATCAACGGTGGGCCCCACATCATGCACACGCACAATAGACGCCCCCAGCCACCATGCGATGGTTGTCGCAGCAATACCCCCATAAAGCCGCCCCTGCACCGGACGCTCATCCAGCAGGACGCCCAACATGGACTTGCGCGACATCCCTACCAGCACAGGAAATTCCAGTGCAGTTATATCAGGCAGCCGGTTCAGCAACTGCAGATTGTGCTGCAGCGTCTTGCCGAAACCAAAACCCGGATCGACAAGCAGTTGCTCGCAACGCATACCCGCTTCCAGACAGATATCAATTCGCCGGCGCAAAAAACTTTTTATCTCATCAACCACGTCATCATAATGCGGCTGTTTCTGCATGAGGCGAGGCTCGCCCTGCATATGCATCAGGCAAACGGGGACATTGCATTCTACAGCTGCGGCTACAGCCCCTTTACGCCGGAGCGCGTACACATCATTGATCATCCCGGCACCCGCCTTGACGGCCTCCCGCATCACTTCGGGTTTGCTGGTATCAATGGATATGACTACCGGCAGCTCCGCATGCAGAGCCTCAATAACGGGAATTACGCGATCCAGTTCCTCCTGCAGTGATACTGGTTCGGCTCCAGGCCGAGTCGATTCCCCCCCCACATCGATAATCGCCGCTCCTTCCCGGTACATCTGCCGGGCCTGATCAATGGCGGCATCAAGGGCAAAAAAAACACCCCCGTCCGAGAAAGAATCGGGAGTGCTATTCAGAATGCCCATGACCTGCGGCAGAGAGAGATCCAGCAGTTTACCTGCGCAGTCCAGGCGCTTGTTCATTCAATAATCTGGCGGCTAATGCTGGCTTGCAGGTTCCCCAATGCTTCCGCCTTTTTTTCCTTTCCCGGCATCTTCGTCACTACTTACTGCACTCCCCCCTCCAGAGCGAGGTTCCGGCTCGTCCCAGTCCTTGGGAGGACGTGGTGGTTTACCGGACATGATATCTTCAATCTGATCGGCATCAATGGTTTCATACTTCATTAATGCATCAGCCATCATGTGCAGCTTATCCATATTCTCGGTAAGCAGTTTTTTCGCTTTTTCATAGTTCTGTTCAATGATGGAGCGAATCTCTTCATCAATGATATGGGCCGTCTCATCAGAGACATTTTTATGCTGGGTCACCGAATGCCCCAGGAACACCTCACCCTCTTCTTCGCTATAGGTCAATGGCCCCAGCCGCTCCGACAACCCCCACTTGGTTACCATGTTGCGAGCTATCTCGGTTGTCCGCTGAATATCATTGGAAGCACCCGTGGTTACCTTTTCCGAACCAAACACCAGCTCTTCGGCAATACGACCGCCAAACAGGCTGCAGATCTGGCTCTCCAGGCGCCGCTTGCTATAGCTGTATCGGTCCTCAGTAGGAAGAAACATGGTTACACCCAAAGCACGCCCCCGGGGAATGATGGTTACTTTATGCACAGGGTCGTGGTCGGGAACCAGCCTTCCCACAATTGCATGCCCCGATTCATGGTAGGCGGTGAGTTTTTTCTCTTCCTCACTCATTACCATGGACTTGCGTTCAGCACCCATCATGATCTTATCTTTGGCCTTTTCAAAATCAGCCATTGTCACCGTCCGTTCACCGGCGCGGGCGGCGAACAGGGCGGCCTCATTGACCAAATTCGCCAGATCCGCGCCAGAGAATCCTGGCGTACCACGGGCAATAACCGAGGCCTGCACATCGTCGGCAATTGGCACCTTGCGCATATGTACTTTGAGAATCTGTTCACGACCCCGCAGATCCGGCAGCGGCACGACTACCTGCCGATCAAATCGCCCCGGACGTAACAGAGCCGGATCCAGCACATCCGGCCGATTGGTAGCAGCAATGACAATTACACCTTCATTACCTTCAAAACCATCCATCTCCACCAGCAACTGGTTCAGAGTCTGCTCGCGTTCATCATGACCACCACCCAGGCCGGCACCACGATGACGACCCACAGCATCGATTTCGTCGATAAAGATAATACAAGGCGCATGCTTTTTGGCCTGCTCAAACATATCACGCACACGGGATGCACCAACCCCGACGAACATCTCTACAAAGTCAGAACCGGATATGGTAAAGAACGGCACCTTGGCCTCACCAGCGATAGCCTTGGCCAACAGGGTCTTGCCAGTTCCAGGCGGGCCGACCATCAACACACCCTGCGGAATCTTCCCGCCCAGCTTCTGAAATTTGGCTGGTTCACGCAAAAATTCCACCAATTCAGCAACATCTTCCTTGGCCTCTTCGGCACCAGCCACATCGTTGAAGGTGATCTTGACCTGGTTTTCACCCAGCATCCGGGCTCGACTCTTGCCGAAGGACATGGCTCCACGCCCCCCGCCCCCGCCCTGCATCTGGCGCATAAAGAAAATCCATACAGCGATCAACAACAGCATGGGGAACCAGGAGATAAATATCTGAACCAGCAGCGACTGCTGCTCAGGCGGACGGGCGTCAATCACGACATTGTTGTTGAGCAAATCGCCGATTAGCCCAGGATCACCGGGACTATATGTGACAAAAGTATTATCATCAGCCGTTATTCCCCTAATGGTGCGGCCTTCAATCATCACCTTCTTCACCCGCCCATCGCGCACATCGGCAATAAAACGGGAGTACTCAAGCGGCTGTGCAGCCTGCTGGTGTGGCGTGAAGTTATTGAAAACCATCATTAAAATAACGGCAATAACAACCCACAACAAAATGTTTTTAACAATATCGTTCAAAATACGCCTCTTGAATCTCTAATCTGAATCCGCCACTGTACCATGAGTCGGCTGTCACTACGTTACTACAATATATGGTTTCTTGCCACCAGATACACTTCACGTGAACGGGCACGTGATGCAGCGGGCTTGCGGGTAACAACTCTTTGAAATGAACTGCGCAGCCCCCGTCTCAGCTCTTCCATACCCTCACCTTCAAACGCTTTTATCAGCAGATCCCCCCCTTCTCTCAATGCGCTACGGGAAAAATCCACTGCCAACTCGGCAAGATACATGGCACGGGGCTGATCAATAGCCTTCATTCCGCTTATATTGGGGGCCATGTCTGATATTACAAGATCCACCGGCCGCTTACCCAGCAGCTGCATCAGCTGTTCGTAAACCTCCTGCTCACGAAAATCGCCCTGGATAAACTCCACATCCGGCAACGGGTCCATTGGCAGGATATCCAGCGCAACCACACGACCCGTTCCGGTCACAAACCGGGTAGCAAGCTGTGACCAACCACCGGGAGCCGCCCCCAAGTCAACCAACGTAATCCCCGGCTTGATAAGCCTGTCCTTCTCCTGAATTTCAAGCAGCTTGTAACTGGCTCGCGAACGGTATCCATCCTGTTGGGCTCGTTGGACATACGGGTCATCGAAATGTTCCCGCAGCCACTTCGAGCTACTTTTGCTGCGCGCCACTATCCTGCTCCGCCTCCAGCCTTCGCAGCGTGGCACGGGTACGCAGCAGCAGCCATGCCGCAGCCACACTACCCAGCCCAAACAACATCGCAAACTGCAGCAGTGAATCAGTAATCAGACGGCCCACCACCAGCCACACCAACGGAAGCAGGACAAGCACCACCCCCAATTCAAATTTGACTTTGTTAAAAGGGCTGGGCGCCACTGTAATACCACGCCCCTTCCGGGTTATACTTTGCGCTGTTTCTACCTGTTTCGGCACTATCCGGCACTCTCTAAACAATTATCCTGGATTATGACATTAGACAACAAACAGATCAGACACCTGCGTCGGATTGCCCATTCGCTCAAACCCGTAGTACTTACCGGTCAGGCAGGCATCAGCAACACCGTGATTGACGAGATCGATCAAGCACTTGAGTTCCACGAACTGATCAAGGTAAGAATCAGTGCCCCGGACCGTGAAACCCGCCGCGCCATGGTGGATGAGATCTGTCGCCGAACAGAAAGCCAACCGGTTCAAATAATCGGC
>JAJRUX010000183.1 GCA_024277575.1 Gammaproteobacteria bacterium
GGCAGTATTCCCATGCCGACCAGGTTTGAGCGGTGAATGCGCTCGTAACTCTCGGCAATAACGGCTTGTACACCCAGCAGGCGCGGCCCTTTGGCCGCCCAGTCACGGGAGGAGCCGGAACCGTACTCCTTACCGGCGATGACAATCTGCGGAGTTCCTTCTTGCTGGTACTTCATTGCGGCGTCATAGATAAACATCTGCTCCCCGGATGGCTGGAAACAGGTAACCCCCCCCTCGGTTCCGGGAGCCAGCAGGTTGCGCAGGCGGATGTTGGCGAAGGTGCCGCGCATCATCACTTCGTGGTTGCCGCGGCGCGAGCCGTAGGAGTTGAAGTCAGCCGGTTGTACGCCGTGTTCGCGCAGGTACCGGCCGGCCGGGCTGTCCGGTTTTATTGCTCCGGCCGGGGAGATGTGATCGGTGGTCACGGAATCACCCAGCAGTGCCAACACCCTTGCCCCCTTGATATCGGCAACGGGGGCTGGCTCTTTTGTCATACCTTCAAAGTAAGGTGGATTCTGCACATAGGTGGAGTCATCCGACCAGTCGAACAGCTTGCCGGCGGGTGATTCCAGTGTTCTCCAGCGCTCGTCACCCTCAAATACGTCGGCGTATGTTTCGCTGAATCCTTCAGCCTTGAGGCCGGTGGCTATTGCCTGCCGGATCTCCTGCTGGCTGGGCCAGATATCCTTCAGGTAAACCACATTGCCCTGGCTGTCTTCTCCCAGCGGCTCGTTGTAGAGATCGATATCCATGCGTCCGGCGATGGCGTAGGCAACGACAAGTGGTGGAGAGGCGAGGTAGTTCATCTGCACCTCGGAGTGGATCCGGCCTTCAAAATTGCGGTTTCCGGACAGTACCGAGCAGACCACCAGATCATCGTTGCGGATCGCCTCGCTGATCGGCTCTGCCAGCGGACCGGAGTTGCCGATGCAGGTGGTGCAGCCGTAGCCCACTATATGGAAGCCGAGGGATTCGAGCGGGCGCATCAGCCCGGCCCGTTGCAGATAGTCTGCTACCACCCGGGAGCCGGGACCCAGTGATGTTTTCACCCAGGGTTTGACTCCCAGCCCTTTTTCCTGCGCCTTTTTTGCTACCAGTGCGGCACCCAGCATTACGGAGGGATTGGAGGTGTTGGTGCAGGAGGTAATGGCGGCGATTACCACCATGCCGTCATTGAGATAGAACTTTTTGCCGTTGTGCTGTACCTGAATCCGGCCACGGTGTTCGCCCTGGCGCTCGACGCCGACGGCGGTATGTCCCCCCTCGTCGCTGAACCGGTCGATATCGAGAGCATCCTTTGGCAGCAGGCCGTTTTTTTCCAGCAGCGCATTGATGGCTCCCTGAATGCCCGGTTTGGCATTGCGCAGTGTGAGGCGATCCTGAGGACGGCGCGGCCCGGCCAGGCTGGGCTCGATGCGGGTCAGATCAATTTCGATTACATCGGTGTACTCCGCCTGTGGCGCACCGGCGCTGCGAAACAGCCCCTGTGTTTTGGCATAGGCGGCTATCAGTGCCACCTGCTCTTTGCTGCGCCCGGTCAGGCGAAGGTAGTCCAGCGTCTCTTCATCGATGGGGAAAATGCCACAGGTGGCTCCATACTCCGGCGCCATATTGGCAATGGTGGCGCGATCAGCCAGCGGCAGATGATCCAGCCCCTCACCAAAAAATTCCACAAATTTGCCCACCACGCCATAGTTGCGCAGTATCTCCACTACGGTCAGAACCAGATCGGTAGCAGTAGTACCCTCCGGCAGCTGGCCATTCAGACGAACACCGATGACCTGCGGGATCAGCATGGAGACAGGCTGGCCCAGCATGGCGGCTTCCGCCTCGATGCCACCCACGCCCCATCCCAGCACACCCAGACCATTGATCATGGTGGTATGGGAGTCGGTGCCTACCACCGTATCGGGATAGGCCTGCAGAATGCCATCATGCTCGTGAGTGAATATCCCCCGGGCCAGGTACTCCAGGTTGACCTGATGGACAATGCCTGTCTCCGGCGGTACCACCCGGAAGTTGGAAAAGGCCTGTTGCCCCCACTTGAGAAAGCTGTAACGCTCCCTGTTGCGCTGGTACTCCATCTCCTCATTGTAGGCGAAAGCGGCGGTGCTGCCGGCCCTGTCCACCTGTACTGAGTGATCGATGACCAGCTCGGCGGGCTGCAACGGGTTGATTTTCTCCGGGTCACCCCCCAGTTTGCGCATGGCATCCCGCATGGCGGCCAGATCCACTACCGCAGGTACGCCGGTGAAGTCCTGCATCAGGACGCGAGCGGGGCGATAGGCGATTTCACAGTCTGGTTCGGCTCGGGGGTCCCAGTTGGCCAGGAAGCGGATGTCATCTGCTGTTACGGTAACGCCATCTTCGTGGCGCAGCAGATTCTCAAGCAGTATCTTCAGCGAGTAGGGCAGCCGGGCGCTGCCGGCGATGGCATCGAGCCGAAAAATCTCATGTTCGGTGTTGTTGACCTTGAGTCTGGATTGGGCATTGAAACTGTTTGTCATTGGGGGGATAAACTCCGGTTTTTTTCAAATTTGTCGTTTGCTGTCTCAGGTGAACTGGCTTTCCCGACTAGATGGAATCAGTATACTGGTTCTGCAAAAGTGCTGCGGCCTCTTGCACAAAGCGTTTTCGTTGCAGCAGGATCTGCCAGCGGCTGCCACCGCACTGGCTCCACAGTACGGCAGAGCGCATTGCGGCGAGCAGCAGGGCGCGTACCGTGCTGGCATTCTCCGGGTTGGCAAGGTGTCCCTGCTCGCCGCTGACGATAATGCGCGGGGTGAGGGTGCTGATGGTGTCGCTGTAGACTCCGGCCAGGCTGGCAATGATATTGCTGTGTGGCAGGGGGTAGTGTTCCATCTGCTTGCGTGCCCGTTCGATGCCCTCCGAGATGGCTTGCAGCAGCTCCGGCTTGCGGCCAAGCTTGCGCTCCAGGTGCAGAATGTTGACCAGGTAGCGGGTCAACTCTGCATCCGGGTTTTTGTCCAGCTGCCGGGTGACTGTTTCCAGCCCGTTTTTCAGATTGGCGCAGTTGCCGAAAACTGCCAGGGCATCGGGTGGATCAGTTACGAATAATGTATCCAGCATGATTTTCAGCTCATCGGGATCAACGCTGCCGTGACGCGCCACCTGCTGCACCAGTTTGCACGCCTGATACATCCCGGCCAGTGCCA
>JAJRUX010000184.1 GCA_024277575.1 Gammaproteobacteria bacterium
GCAACGTCAGTTACGCTGGCCAATTCCTGCCGATCTGGAACAACAACTGAGTGGGCAGGTAATCGAGTCGGTCGAGCGCCGTGGCAAATATCTGTTACTGAAAACCACCCTTGGTACAATAATTCTGCATCTTGGTATGTCCGGCAGTCTGCGAATACTGACTCGGGACCAACCAGCTGGGCATCACGATCATGTGGATTTTTTATTTGATAACAACAGCCGCCTGCGCTTCCATGACCCACGCCGTTTTGGCGCCGTACTGTGGACCGAAGCAAAACCGGAATCCCACAAGCTGCTCAGCAAACTGGGACCTGAGCCACTGGGCAGCCAGTTCGATGGTGACTACCTGCACCACTGTGCCCGGGGAAAGAGAGTAGCAGTTAAGCAGTTTATTATGGATGGCGGAATCGTAACGGGCGTGGGAAACATCTATGCCTGCGAATCCCTGTTTCTGGCCAGAATCCATCCCACCCGGCCTGCAGGACGGATCTCGCAAACCCGCTACCACCATCTTGCCATAGCGATTAAACAGACACTGCAGCAGGCGATAGCCTGCGGCGGCACCACACTGCGGGATTTCCATGACAGTAATGGACAGCCAGGTTACTTTCAGCAACAACTAAACGTGTACGGGCGCAACAACGCACCCTGCCCGCAATGTGGCAGAGCCATCCGGAAAATCCGTCAGGCACAGCGCACCACTTTTTATTGCAGCCGCTGCCAAACCTGACAACTATTATTGGTAGGAGGCGTTGCGAATCCTGATAATCACATCCACGCCATCAGCAACTGTTCCCGGTGGCAGATGCGGCATATTGCTGAGCTGCAGCAAACTGGCATCAAAATCCTGCAGTTCACCGGTATCAACATTATAAAAGTGGTGATGCGTGGTTGGATTGGTGTCATAAAACACACGGTTGGGATCCACAATGATCTCACGCACCAACCCCTTGCTGGAAAAAAGAGACAGCGTATTATAGACCGTAGCCTTCGATATGTTCGCTCCGTCCCGCTGCGCGGAACGCATGACATCATCCGCAGACATATGTTGCGGACGGGCAAACAGAACCTTGGCAATATCAATACGTTGCCGGGTTGGATTGACGCCATGCTCTTGCAAGCGGTTAATGACTTCGTTTGTTGTTAGTTCTTGATTCATTTTTTTATGCCCCCCGAAATACCCGTTTCAGGACGAAACGTACCCTGACACATCAAGTATATACGCGCATCAAGACAAACTCTATTTAAGCAACACCAACTATTCTAATATAGCATAAGGCTCAGGAATTACAATCGGATCTCTGCCGACAACCATGTCACTCAACAACCGGGCAGAGGCCAAGCCTGTCACTACGCCATTTCGAAAATGGCCGGTATTGACAAACAAACCACGAATCTGTGGATGTTCACCTATATATGGCACCCCGGTTGGAGAGGCTGGACGCAATCCAGCCCAGTGATATTCAACACGATAATCAGCCAGGGCCGGGATCATGCGCCGCGCCTCAACCTGCAACTGCGTGAGCGCCTGGGTAGTTGTCCTTTTGTCAAAGCCACGATGCTCAACAGTACTACCTGCAAGCACCAGCCCGTCGCGCCGCGGTATCACGTAATACCCTTCATTCAACACAATACGCGATAACAAACCTGGCGGGGTCCTGAACGCAATCATCTGCCCCTGTACCGGCTCTATCCGATGCTGCAAACCGGGAACAAGCGCACCGCTCCAGGCACCGGCAGCCAGAATAATCTTGTCTGCCATCATCCGGCCAGCGGTTGTTTCAACCCCGATTACCCTGTTCTTCTCCACTATTAACCGGGTTATACGGATATGCTCTGTGATACTCGTTTTTTGCTGCAACAGACTCAATCTCAGTGCCTGCAACAGGCGGGGATTGCGCACCTGAGCCACCTCCGGCATCCACAATGCACTCAACCACTCTGGAGCCATACCCGGTTCACACGCCGGCACAGCCTCCCCGGTCAACTGCTCCATGACAACATCGTTTTTGCTGGCCCATTGCAATGCATCTGCCGACTCATCTTGATCGAGAATCAGCAAACCACTATGCTCCAACTCCGGATCCACCCCGGTTTCGACCTGCAACTGCCGGGCAAGTTCCGGATAGCGCTGCTGACTCCAACACGCCAAAGCACTCACGGCAGATTCATAACGCCACGGATAGAGTGGCGAAAGAATACCTCCACCAGCCCATGAGGCTTCTCGCCCGACAACCCCCTTATCAACCAGAGTAACCACTGCGCCTTCACGCATCAGCCCGCGGGCACAAAGCATACCGATCAGGCCACCCCCCACTATCAGACAGTCCATTTACACCCCTAAAGTCACACAGCTACACAGCCGATGTTAATCATGGTGCCCCGGGAAATCGAGTGATAATTCAGCAAAGAGCAATATAAAATCAATTAAATCCCATTTAACACAAGGCGTTACAAAGACAAAGGGCTTTAGAAACACAGTCCCGAAATCATGCTCTCCCGGATTTATCCACCGGCTTCAGTAACAGAACTGACCCATGCACGCTTTTAACAACGGCCCAGACACATAACTTTTACATCAATATGCAGACAGTGAACAACATGACCAACCAGGACGGATTCACCCTTGTGGAGGTGATGGTGGCGCTGGTGATTTTCACCATCAGCCTGCTTGGCTTGGCTGGACTGCAAGCTGCGGCCCTACGGGACAATCACCTAGCAAACCAGAATACCATTGCCACCCAGTTGGCCGAAGATATGGCAGAACGTATCCGAGCCAATCCGCCAGGTGTCACAAACGGCGATTACAACGCCATATTCACACAACCCGGAGCTCAGGACTGCTATGGTGGGAGCTGCAGCTCCACACAGATCGCACAGATGGATGCTCACCAATGGTTTGCCGCGATTCAGAATGCACTTCCTTCCGGAACCGGAACCGTTATAGCCAATGGCAGCCAGTTCAATATTACAGTGATGTGGGATCAGGAACGCACCGGCGCGAGTGGAACCAACTGCAGCGGGAACCATGAAACAGATCTCAAGTGCCTAACATTTACGGTGCAACCATGAAAGCACGCTGCTACACAACCCCGGCACAGCAACACGGCTTCACCCTGGTAGAGATGATGGTAGCCCTTGCTGTAGGAATTATCGTGTTTGCCGGCATAGGACAGATCTTTATCACCACCAAGCGCACATCAGTAACGCAGGACGAAACAACGCAGCTACAGGAAAACACCCGTTATGCCGCTCATATTCTCACCAGTGAGCTACGCCACGCTGGCTATCTGGGCTGCGGCAGCCCGGCCAACCTCGATATCAACAGCGCAGGCACTTTTGCCGACAATTTCGCCGTGGCGGTGAGCGGTTATGAGGCAACAGGTACATCTCCAGGAGCAGAGTACTCCCTCGATGGTGGAAGCACTGGCTGGAGCCCGGGATTACCGGACGAACTAAGCGACAAGGACATTATTGCCGGTTCGGATGTGATCGTTATCCGTCGGGCAAAAAACATAGGCCTGGAATTTTCCGAACAGAACCAAAACGGATTCATCGTTAGCGGCTCATTGGCGAAAACAGCCAAGGGTTGCAGCGAGACACAGGATAGCTACTACGGGTTGTGTCCGGGTGACATGGCAATTGTTTCAGACTGCATAAATGTACGCAGTTTCAAGATCAACTCCTTATATGAAAACGGTGGCGGGGATCTGCAGATTTACCACAATGATAACTGGGGTGGATCTGGCGACCTGGATATAAAAAATCACTTCAACAAAAATTACAGCCGCCTGTATACAGGTTACACCATCTCGTTATTCATTCGAAACAACACAAGCAACATTCCCTCACTGTATCGACTAATCAGTAACCGCTCCCCCGCAGCAGAAGAACTGGTAGAGGGGGTGGAAAACATGCAAATTCTCTATGGAATAGATAGCGATGGCGATGGTGTTGCCAATCGATACCTGCCAGCAGGCAACACGGTAGATTTCAGCCAGGTTATCAGTGTCCGCATCGCGCTGTTACTGCGCTCCAACCGGGGTCTGCCAAACCGTACACTCCCGGAAACTTCACCAAGCTGGGATCTGCTATCCACCAAAATTACCCCTGCCAACGACAACATTCTGAGACGTGTGTTCAGTACCACGATCCAACTGCGTGACCAAGGGAGTTAGTTTATGTCTGAACTCACATCTCTCAACTCTCAGAAACCACCACATCGGCAAAAAGGGGCCGTATTGGCAGCTACACTGATGATCACGGTTGTGCTTTCGTTGATCGGTATTACAGCCATGGAAAGTGCAGGTCTGGAGGGGAAAATGGCTCGCAACGCTATCGATCGACAGCTTGCCTTTCAGTCTGCCGAAGCGGCATTACGGGCAGCAGAAACTTACATACGAAACACAACTGCAAGAGCTGCACCAGTAAGCAGTTGCGATTCACCTCCTTGCGTTATGGACTCCTCACTTCTAAATCCGGGCTGGTGGGAAACAAGCAGTGACAGCTTTTGGAGCAGCAATGGAGCACCGGTAGATAATGCCTATTACATCATTGAAGAAAGAGCATTTGTGCCCGACAGCCTCAGTGTTGGTCACAATATACCTACTGGACGTGACTTCTATGATCTCACCGCCCGGGGCAAAGCACAAACATCGTCAGGCCAGGCTATCCTGCAAGGGACATATGTAAAGCGCTACAACTAGTATTTCTAATGACAGAATAAAAATGACGACCATACCCCCCTCAAAAAACAGAGTTTCAGTCATCAGGAAATCTCTTGTTACATCTTGCTACATGGCATTACTGCCGTGTTTTGCAGGGCCGTCACAGATCCGTGCGGCTGCATTGAACCTGCCTGACATCCCTCTGTTTCTAAAAGCTCGAGTTGATCCCAATGTTTTTTTTGAAATTGATGATTCAGGCCCCATGGACCGGGAAGTCCTGACCCGCCATTACTGGCACTTTTGTAACTACGATTCAAGCACCCCTGATCTGGAAGGGAGCAACGATTGTGAAGCCGAAGAGATAACCCACGGGCTATGGGACAGTTATTCCGGCAATGGGGGATTCTATCCAAATTTTTATTACATCTATCCCAATAGCGATGACCTTTACAGCACCAGTTGCGGCTCAAACGAAAGCAGTGGGGGCGGTAGCGGCTACCAGGCAACAATTCTGGACTGCCCAAACACACCACAACCCATAGACGGCATTCCTTATCAGAAAGACTGGCGCGGCCTTTCGTCTGACTTTAATGTTATTTACTACAAACCGAGTGATGATGAAAACAATCCCGTCATCACTTACAAACCGTGGCAGGGGCCCTGCCTGAGTGATGGAACAAGATGCGAGAATGCATCATTTACTGCCGCACGCAGTGACCCCAGCGAGGGCAGCGATGGTTACAATGACACCAGGGATTTAACCGGGTTTGTGTATGAGCTTTGGCTCGACGACAAAGGCTACTCGGGCAACCGGCCACGCCGAGGCAGTAATATCAATATTACCAACACACCCAATGGAAAGATCGATCTGTGGGATAGCCACATACGGTATACAGTAGAAGCATCCCGGATTAAAAAAGAGCCCATCAGTTACACCCCGACAGCCTCGGGGCTGAATGAAACAATCACCAGTACCACCTATATTACCGACAGCAGCAAGGTCAATATAGTCAAGCAAAATGCAGCCAACTGGTACACTTATTATCGGCGCCGTTCATTTGTTTCCAAGGCAGCCATTGCCGAGGTAATCAGCTCTCGCCCGGACTTCCGTTATGGCGCAAGCATCATCAACAATCCCGGAACATTTTTCTTCGAGGTACCACCCTCAACGACCACCAACTATACAACCCCCAATCAGAATCTGATCGCTGATCTGTTCAGCTACGACTGGCCAAGTGACGCCCCCCCCCTCCGCCGGGGTCTGGAACAAGTTGGTCAATATTTCGATAACACAGACGGAAAAACAGATCCCATTCTTCCTGCCTCTCTCGGTGGCGGTTGCCAGAAAAATTTCGCCATTCTCATGACCGATGGCTACTGGAACGGAACCAGCCCTTCAATTGGCAACAGCGATGGTGACGGAAACAGCAATACACTTGCTGATGTAGCAAACCGTTATTATGAAAAAGATCTGATCACCCTGCCAGACAAGGTTGATCCTGACAGCAACGATGGCGCCACATATCAACACATGGTAACCTTCGGCGTCGCCTTTGGCGTTGAAGGAAATCTGACCACAACAACCGATCCCAAAGGGAAATGGCCAGTTCCATCATTGGCGAAAAATGATAACTGGGGTGATCCGGGCAGCTGTGAGGACTGCCCGGAGAAGATCGATGACCTTTGGCATGCTGCGTTCAACAGCAAAGGCGCTTTCATCTCTGCAAGAACTCCTGATGAGCTGATAAACGGTTTAAATAACACCTTGGGTGAAATCAACAGCCGCACCTCATCTTCAGCCACAGTAGCCCTAAGCACAGGCTATATCAGCAACAATAGCAGAGTGTATCAGGCGCATTTCCATGATGGAGACTGGATTGGTCAGCAGTTGTCCTTCCCGGTATATTCTGATCCGGATAACAAGACACAATTCGCAACACTGAATACTTCCGGCAGTGCACCGCTTGGGGCAGAATGGGACACAGGCAAAAAAATTCCCGCTTATGACAGCCGCATCATTGTAACCTATAAAAATAACACCGGCATACCATTCCAGTGGAATAGTCTATCCTCCACACAACGCAGCGAACTACGAAATGACAGCAACATTCTGGACTATCTGCGCGGTAAGGATGGCTCTTTCCGCAGTCGTTCACGCAAGGTGGGAGACATCATAAACTCCTCTCCAGTTTATGTCGGCACACCAATGTTTCATTATCACATTAACAACTATGCCCAATTCAGGCTGGACAACTCCAGTCGGAAAGACATGCTCTATGTCGGTGCAAATGATGGCATATTGCATGCTTTCAATGCTATGAGCAGCGTGGAAGAATTTGCCTATATTCCCGGCAGCGTATTCAACAATCTGGCTTCATTGGCAGATGACAACTACACCCACAAGTTTTTCGTCGACGGAGCTCCCACCTTTGGGGATGCATATTTCAACAGTGCATGGCACACCGTACTGGCCGGGGGGCTAAACAAGGGTGGTCAGGGAGTTTATCTGCTGGATATTACCAACCCCAGTAGCTTTTCCAATGAAACAACTGCTGCAGACAAGGTGCTGTGGGAGTTCACCGATGCCGATCTTGGTTATACCTATAGCCGACCCGCCATTGTGCAAATGAAAAACAGTAAATGGGCGGTCATTTTTGGCGATGGATATAACAATACCGAGAGTGATGGACACGTCAGTACAACCGGACACGCCGTACTCTATATCGCTTTCATTGAGCAAGGGCTGGATGGCTCCTGGAACTCCACAGACTTTATCAAGCTGGACACCAAGGCTGGCTCAACCACCACCCCCAACGCTCTTGCCACTGCCACGCCGGTGGATATCGATGGTGACCATACAGTCGACTATATCCATGCTGGTGACCTGTTGGGAAATCTGTGGAAGTTCGACGTCTCCAGTGCCAACACTGCAGACTGGAAAATGGCCTTTGACCCGACAATACCAAAACCCCTGTTTACCGCAACCGATAGCTTTGGGAATCCACAACCCATTACCGTACGTCCCGAGGTTGGCCGCACTCCATTTGGTAACGGCATCATGGTCTACTTTGGCACAGGAAAGTTCCAGGAAAACAGTGACGTAAGCAACAGCATCCCGACCCAGTCGTTCTATGACATTCTTGATGAAAACGCACCGCTCGCTTCCCGCCCCAACCCTAATCTGATGCAACAAACAGTGTTCGGAACC
>JAJRUX010000185.1 GCA_024277575.1 Gammaproteobacteria bacterium
ATATGGCGGAGTGGACGGGACTCGAACCCGCGACCCCCGGCGTGACAGGCCGGTATTCTAACCAACTGAACTACCACTCCAAACTTTGGTGGGTGCTGAGGGGATCGAACCCCCGACATTCGCCTTGTAAGGGCGACGCTCTCCCAGCTGAGCTAAGCACCCATTTCTCTGGAAGCGCGCTAGTTTACTGCATCCTTCAGCGCTTTGCCAGCCTTGAACGAAGGGATTTTGGCAGCAGCGATAGTCATCGCCTCACCGGTACGGGGATTACGTCCAACACGGGAGGCACGCTCACGCACCAGAAAGGTGCCAAAACCGATCAGAGTCACCTGGTCACCCTTTTTCAGGGCGCCGGTAACAGCTTCCAGCGTGGCATCCAGCGCGCGGCCTGCCGCAGCCTTGGAAATATCTGCTCCCTCCGCAATTGCATCAATCAGTTCCGATTTATTCACTACTTTCCTCTCCTTAAAGGCAAAAAAAACACTACCGCTTTCCCGCTGCGGCATATTCTGCAAACGAACTTTATACCAACCGGTTCAACCTACTGTCAAGCTGGGAACTGTTGCTCGTTTGCAAAAAAACCAATAATATCATGATTTTCTCTTCAAGATCCAATCAATGAGGGCGTAAGACGGTACGCTTCCTGACCTTTTTGGGTTTATCCTTTTCCAGAACATCAGCATCATCCGACAAGGGTTCCGGCATGTGTTGCAGGGCAATTGCCAGCACCTCATCAATCCATCGTACCGGATGAATATCCAGCTTTTCGAGAACATTTGCAGGGATCTCCGTCAAATCTTTGCGATTCTCTTCAGGAATGACCACGATTTTGATCCCACCCCGAAGAGCTGCCAATAGCTTCTCTTTCAGCCCGCCAATTGCCAGCACCTCTCCTCGCAGCGTAATTTCGCCAGTCATGGCAACATCGGCTCTGACCGGAATACCGGTTAACGCTGAAACCAAGGCGGTACACATCCCAATACCGGCACTGGGACCGTCTTTAGGAATCGCGCCTTCGGGGACATGAATGTGAATATCGTGTTTCTCATAAAAATCGGGATTAATACCTAACATCTGAGAACGAGCCCGAACGACGCTCATTGCCGCGGTAATCGACTCCTTCATTACGTCACCCAGCTGGCCGGTCACCTGGTGTTTGCCCTTGCCTGGAACAACGGCTGTCTCAATGGTAAGCAGATCACCCCCCACCTCGGTCCATGCCAAGCCGGTCACTTGACCAACCTGATCCAGCTCCTCGGCCCGGCCAAAACGGAACCGCCTCACACCAAGGTACTTGTCCAGATTGCGGGCGTTAATGGTGATTTTCTTGCTCCGTGCCGCTTTGTTAAGCAGAATCTCCTTGACCACCTTGCGACAGATCTTGGCTATCTCCCTTTCCAGGCTGCGCACTCCCGCTTCGCGGGTATAGTAACGAATGATGTCACGCAGAGCCGACTCGGTGATAGCAATCTCGTTTTCCTTCAAACCGTTCGCCTTCAACTGCTTGGGAACCAGGTAGCGCATGGCGATATTGAGCTTCTCATCTTCGGTATAACCGGGAATGCGGATAACCTCCATTCGATCCAGTAACGGACCTGGAATATTCATGCTATTGGAGGTGGCGATAAACATCACATCCGAAAGATCATAGTCAACTTCAAGATAATGATCCCCAAAAGTATTATTCTGCTCCGGGTCAAGCACCTCCAGCAATGCCGCTGCCGGGTCACCGCGAAAATCCGCCGCCATTTTGTCGATTTCATCCAGCAGGAACAGGGGGTTGCGTGTCCCGACCTTAATTAGATTCTGGATCACTTTACCCGGCATAGAGCCGATATAGGTGCGACGATGCCCCCGAATCTCGGCCTCATCCCGTACGCCACCCAGAGACATGCGCACAAACTTGCGGTTTGTCGCTCTGGCGATGGAGCGTGCGAGTGAGGTCTTTCCCACTCCCGGCGGCCCGACAAGACAGAGAATCGGGCCTTTCAACTTTCTGACCCGCTGCTGCACCGCCAGATATTCGAGGATACGCTCCTTGACCTTCTCCAACCCGTAGTGATCCGCTTCCAATATCTCACTGGCCTTAACCAGATTCCGATGAATCTTGGTACGCTTTTTCCATGGCACGCTGGTAAGCGTTTCAATGTAATTCCTCACCACAGAAGCTTCCGCCGACATGGGAGACATCATCTTCAGTTTGCCGAGTTCTGCTTCCGCCTTCTCTCTGGCCTCTTGCGGCATACCAGCCTGTTCAATACGCCTGGCAAGTTCCTCCATCTCATTGGGAACCTCTTCCATTTCGCCAAGCTCTTTCTGAATCGCCTTCATCTGCTCATTCAGGTAGTACTCCCGCTGGCTTTTCTCCATCTGCCGCTTGACCCGATGACGGATCCGTTTTTCCACCTGCAGCAAATCGATTTCGGATTCCAGCAGCCCCATCAGGTATTCAAGGCGTTCACTTACCTTGTTGAACTCCAGGATTTTCTGCTTCTCTTCAATCTTGAGCGCCATGTGTGCCGCAACGGTATCCGCCAAACGGCTGGGATCATCAATACCGGACAGAGATGAGAGAATTTCGGGCGGAATTTTATTGTTCAGCTTTACATACTGCTCGAACTGAGCGATTACCGAGCGGGTCATCACTTCAGCTTCACGTTCATCCATCTGTTCTGGAGCGAGAATAGTGAACTGCGCCTGGAAAAATTCATCACTGCCGAGAAAATTAACTACCCGCGCCCGCTGACTACCTTCCACCAGAACCTTGACGGTTCCGTCCGGCAGTTTCAGCAGCTGCAGAATATTGGCCAGGGTAGCAACACGATGAATATCATCCAGACTCGGCTCATCAGTAGAGGCATTGGTCTGGGCCGCAAGCAGAATCTGCTTGTTGCTCTCCATCGCCTTTTCCAACGCCTTGATGGATTTTTCTCTCCCTACGAATAGAGGGATAACCATATGGGGATAAACAACTACATCGCGCAATGGCAACAGCGGTGCCACCTGGATAGGCTCATCTACAACTTCGGATATTTGATCTGGGTGCTCTACCATGGAGTTTTCCTGTATTAATTCCGGGCGGCGCCCAGGAAACTGCTTGTTGATCCTATGAGATAAGATCGAGCCACACAGATTTCAAGAGCAGTGACAAAAAAAACCAATCCGGTTCTCTTCTCCCGGATGGAGCAGCCTGCTATTGATCCGATGCAGCCTGCTTCTCAGAACCTTCATAGAGTAACATCGGCTCGGAATCACCGGTTATTACCCCCTCATCAATTATTACTTTTGATACGTTGTCCATGGAGGGGAGGTCATACATGATATCCAGCAGCGCCTGTTCAATGATAGAGCGGAGTCCTCGTGCGCCCGTCTTGCGCTCCATGGCCCTGCGGGCAACCTTATGCAGGGCTTCGGTGCGAAATTCCAGCTCCACTCCCTCCATCTCAAACAGCTTGGTAAACTGCTTGGCAATGGCATTTTTAGGCTCGGTCATAATACGCACCAGCGCATCTTCATCCAGCTCTTCCAAAGTGGCCAGTACCGGCAAGCGCCCCACAAATTCAGGAATCAAACCATACTTGACCAGATCTTCCGGCTCAATACCGCTAATCAGTTCACCAAAAGCCTTTTTATC
>JAJRUX010000186.1 GCA_024277575.1 Gammaproteobacteria bacterium
ACCCCGCCGGTGATAACCCCTGCATTGGCAATGACGTCGTTTCGGGAGAAGATCCAGCTCGCCCGCATGTGGATCTCTCCGTGGCGGTGCTTGTGGATTAGCAGCAGACAGGCGGTGTTGGCTACCAGGGCGATCATTCCCACCACGATCATGAATGATGGTTCCGGTTCGCTGCCGGTGACCGTGCGGCGCAGAATGTCGAACAGTACACCCACTCCAAGCAGTACCTGAAATATGCCGCTCAGATGGGCTGCACCGGCTTTTACCCGCAGGCTCCTGCCCACAGCATACAGACCGATGGCATATACCGAGGCATCGGCCAGCATGTCCAGTGAATCAGCAATCAGGGCGGTGGAGTCACCGGTAATCCCGGCGATGAACTCGGCCAGAAACATTATACTGTTAATGGCAAGAAGCGTAATGAGTGTGCGGCGTTCTTCCCTGTTTTCGGCCTCTATTCCGCAATCGCATCCGGACATCAGCAGCAGACTCCGTTGCAGTGTTCGGTCTCGAACTCCAGTGTGGAGTGGGTGATGGAAAAGCGCTGCTCCAGTTCGGCTTTCAGGGCCGATTTTATCTGCTCTGTCCGGGCAAAGTCATCGATGACCACATGTGCCTCGAGGGCATTTTCATGCTCGTCCAGCTGCCAGATGTGGACATGGTGGACGTTCGATACCCCATCGACACGTTCCATGGTCTCGATGACCGTGTCGATGGAGATATCCCGGGGCGTCCCCTGCATCAATATGTGAATCGTCTGCGGCAGCATGGTGGCAGCCTGGTAGAGGACGTAACCGGCAATCAGCAGGGTCAGCAGGGTATCGCTCCAGTACCAGTCGTAGAGCAGGATCAGGCTCCCGGCGATAATGACGCCCACCGAGGCCAGGGCATCGGAGACGTTGTGCAGAAAGGCGGCGCGGATATTCATGCTCCGTTTCGACATGCTGTAGGTCAACAAGGCGGTTGCCACATCTATTACCAGGGCCACGCCGGCCACAATGACCACCGTCCACCCCTCGATGATCTGCGGCTCGAACATGCGCCAGAGTGCTTCATAGATCAGATACAGACCCACAATCACCAGCGTGACGAGGTTGATCAGCGCCGCAATCACCTCGGCCCGCTTGTAGCCGAAGGTCTTGAAGTGATCCGGCGGCTGTCTGCCGATACGGCGCGCCACCCAGGCGATCAGCAGCGAGGCGGCATCGCTGAAGTTGTGCAGCGCGTCGGCAATCAGGGCCAGACTGCCGGAGACGATGCCGCCGATGATCTGCGCCACGGTCAGCAGCATGTTGATGGCGATGGCCCATCCCAGGCGGCGGTCGCCCATCGCCTCTATGTCATGGCTGTGGTCATGTCCCATTTTCATTCATTCCTTGTGGGTGTTTGTTTTTGCACCATGAAGAGCACAAGGAGTTCTTCATGGTGCAAACAGCTACCTGTCACATCTCTGCCAGTTTACCCCTGGAGAACCAGGTGAACAGTGATGGCAGCACGAACAACGTGAGGAATGTTGCAGTCAGCAACCCACCCACAATCACCGTGGCCAGCGGTTTCTGAATCTCCGCCCCGACCCCGGTGGAGAGCAGCATCGGGATCAGCCCCAGCGCGGAGGTAATTGCGGTCATCAATACCGGGCGCAGCCGGGAGGTTGCGCCGCTGAATATGGCCTCGTTCACCGGCAGACCGCCGGCAATACGCTGGTTGATGCTCTCCACCATCACCACACCATTGAGCACAGCGACTCCGAACAGAGTGATGAAGCCGATGGAGCTGGGCACCGAAAGATACTGGCCGGAGATATAGAGCGAGAACACACCGCCGATAACCGCCAGCGGCACGTTGACCAGAATGAGCAGCGCCTGCCCCACCGAGTTGAATGCAAAATAGAGCAGTAGGGCGATGAGGGCCAACGATAACGGTACTACCATGGTAAGTCTTTTCTGCGCCCGCTGCTGGTTTTCGAACTGGCCACCGATATCCACAGAGTAACCCGGCGGAAGCTCTACCTGGCTGTCAATGGCCTGTCTGATGTCGGCCACCACGCTGCCCATATCGCGCCCCTGGACATTGGCCTGGATCACGACACGCCGCTGGACATCGTCGCGGCGCACCTGTGGCGGCCCCGACTCGATGCTGATCCGGGCAACATCACCCAGACGCACCCACGACCCAGTGGGGGACTGCAAGCGCAGGTCGGCAATGGCGTCCGGATCGGCACGAAACGGCGGGGCAAGGCGCACATAGATATCATAACGCTCATTGCCATTGATGATCTGTCCGGCCTCACGGCCACCCAGGCCATCCCTTACTACCGCCATCACATCACCCACCGCCAGCCCATAGCGGGAGAGCTGTCCCCTGTCTGGGCGGACTAGCAGCTGTGCCTCACCGGCAATCTGCTCCATGGCCACATCTCTGGCGCCATCAACCCCCTTTATCACCTTTTCGATAGCCTGGCCCTTCTCAGCCAGTACCGCCAGATCGGGGCCGAACAGCTTGATGGCCAGCTGCGCCTTGACACCTGACAACAGCTCATCCACCCGCGTTGCAATAGGCTGGGAAAAGTTCAGCAGCAGACCGGGATGCTGCTCCAGCTTCTTCTCCATCAACACCTGTAGATCCTGCCGGTTACTGGCGCTGATCCACTCGCTGACCGGTTTCAGACCGATATATATCTCGATATTGTTGACCGGTTCCGGATCACCACCAATCTCCGGCCGGCCGATCCGGCTCAAAGCGTAGTTGACCTCGGGGAACTCCAGCAGCATAGCTTCCAGTTTGGGAGCAACCTCAAGGGTGGTTTTCAGGCTGGAGGAGGGGGCCAGGGTAACACGCAAGTTGATGGTTCCCTCCTCAAGTTCCGGAACAAACTCTGTACCCAGCCGGGGCAGCAGCGCGAGTGCGGCAATCAACAGAATCAGTGCACTGCCTGTCACCACCCTGGGCCTCTGCAGCGCCCAGCCCAGACCGCGCCGATAAAAATTGTCCAGCGGCTTCAGGACAAAACTCTCCTTTTCCCGAATCCCACTGCGGAACAGGTAGCTGGCCAGGGCAGGAACAATGATCAGCGCCACCAGCACCGCCGCCACAATCGCCAGCATAATGCTGACCGCCATGGGTTGAAACAGTTTCGCCTCGACCCCTTCAAAACTGAACAGCGGCAAAAACACTACCAGGATAATGGATGCAGCAAAAAAAATCGGGCGCACCACCTCCTTGCCGGCCTCCTGCAGACGCAAGGCGATACCATGCCGATCGTTGCTCACATCATACGGATCGGGATCACCGGAGCCGGCGAGGTTACGCAGATCTTTCTCATGCTCCGCATCGGGATGAGAAAGATGCTTGAACATGTTGTCCACCATTACCACCGAGCCATCCACCAACATGCCGATAGCAACTGCGATCCCCCCCAGTGACATCAGGTTGGCAGAAAGTCCAAACCAGGCCATTATCATCAGCGCAATACCAATGGAAATGGGGATCGAGATCAGTACCAGGAAAGTTGCGCGCAGATTCATTAAAAACAGTGCCAGCACTACCACGATAAATACAAAGGCCAGCAGCAGGGCGTTAACTACTGTTGTTACTGCCTGGCTGATCAGATCAGCTTGGTCATAGTACGCCTCAAAACGCACCCCCTCAGGCAGCGCCTGCTGGACCAGCGCGGTGCGGCTGTTGATACCATCGATGGTAGCCTTGGTATTGGCACCCATCCGCTTCAACACAATGCCGGCAACCACCTCACCCAGCGCTTCAGGTTTGCCTTGCGAGTCCCGGCGAGTCATGGTCACCGCACCTTGGCGGATCTCACTGCCGAGTGCTACTGTGGCTACCTGCGCTACCGTCACCACGGTTCCGTCTATGGTTTTCAGCGGGATCTGGCGTAGCTCCTCCAGACCCTGCTCATCATGGCTCAACCAGCCAACACCACGGATCACCAGCTGCTCCTGACCCCGATCCATATACCAGCCACCGGCGTTGGCATTGTTATTCTCCAGTGCCTCCACCACATTCCGCTGACTCAGGCCGTATGCCAGCAGCCGGGATGGATCCAGATTGACCTGATACTGCCGGACATTACCCCCGAACGACAGCACATCGGTTACGCCATCCACCGGCATCAGCAACAGCTTGACCACCCAGTCATTGAGGCTGCGCAGCGCCATGGCATCAAAACCGGCATCCGCATCAGCCACCAGCAGATACTGATAGACCTGCCCCAGACCGGATGTGTTGGGGCCAATCTCGGGCGTGCCAACCCCCTCCGGAATCAGCTCCTTCGCCGATTGCAGCCGCTCGAATACCAACTGGCGGGCAAAGTAGATATCGGTTCCTTCCTTGAACACCACCGTGATGCCGGACAAACCAGTCTTGGATATGGAACGAACCTCCTCCACATCGGGCAGCGCGTACATCACCGCCTCAATAGGGAAGGTGATCAGCTGCTCCACCTCCTCGGGCGCCAAACCGGGAGCCTCGGTATTGATGGATACCTGCACGTTGGTAACATCAGGAAAGGCATCCAGATTCAGTTTTGGAATAACAAAAAAAGCAGACGCAATCAGCGCCAGCAGGCCAATCACCACCAGCAACCGGTTGGTGACCGACCAGTCGATCAAACGATTCAACATGGCTTCTCTCCCGGTTTATCTAGTGGTTGTGCGGATCAAAACCGCCCTTGGCCATCTCTGACTGGACGAAAAATGCCCCCTTGCCCACAATGGTGGTACCCTCTGCAACACCTTCAATCAGCATCCGGTCACCCACTGTACCCAGCACCTTCACCTCCTGCGGCTCGAAACGGCCAGGAGATGTCTCCACGAACAGCTGCCAATCACCATCGGGACTGCGTAGAACCGCAGCCACCGGCACCACGATACCTTCCTTCTTCTCCTTGCTCTCAATCACCACATTGACAAACTGGCCGGGGTGGAGCAAGTCGTCCGGATTGGCCACCTCCAGATGCAGCGCCAGGGTGCGGGTGATTTCATCGAGTGTATGGCGGGCCTGGACGACCTTGCCATCCATCCAGCGTTCACCCACCTGGATGCGGGCCGGTGAACCCATAGCAATCCGGGCGGCGCTATCAGGAGTCAGGCGGGCCTCCACCCAGAGCATGTTCTCGTCGCTAATCTCCATCAGCAGATGGCCAGGCTCCACCAGCTCTCCCACCACAAAATCATCACTGATGACGGTGCCATCCTGAAACGAGAGCAGCTGAAACTCTCCGGTGGCACGAGAGGCATCGCCGGTCCTGATTAGTGAGTCGATCTGTGTTTTGGTCATGCCATAGGCACTGACTCGTGCATAGGCCTGCTGCCAGGCAATCTGAGCAGCAACATAGCGCTTCTCCGAAACCACCTTGCGGCCCAGTTTTTTTACCCGCCGCAGCTCCACGTTAGCCTCCATCAGTCCCCCTTGGGCCTCTGCCATCTCCACGCTGGAGAGGGTAATCAGCGACTCACCCTTCCTGACATGGTCGCCAAGCCGCACATGGCGTTTCATCACTTGGGCAGGAATGCGCGGGGTTACCCGAGTGGTGCGGTAGGCGTCGAGCATCACCTCACCGGGGGAGGTGATCGCCTCACCCAGAGAGCTACGCCTGACCACGATGGTCTCGATACCTGCCATAGTGCGCTGGGCGGCAGTCAACTCAACATCACTGGCTACCTCCTCATGCCCATGACCATCGCCATGATCGTGCCCTTTCTCTTCATGACCATCGTCACTATGAGCGTGCTCCTCCTCGACATGTTTGTGACCTTCAGTGCCGTGGTCATCATGCCCTTCCTCGATCTCTATTCCGGAAAAATCATCCATTCCGGTATCCCCTGCATGGCCATGCTCATTGCCGGCGAATACAGCAGTGGAGGCTGCCATACCCAGCAATATCAATAAAATCAGTCTGTTTTTCATCTGTTTATTCTCCGGAATTGCTTGTTTGCAAGCGAGCCACACCAAGCCACGATTCAATTTGAGCAGAAGCTGCCAGCCAGGCAATGGCGGACTGCCACACCTCGTTCAGCAGCATGGTTGCGGTTGCCTGGGTATCGATATTCTGTTTGGCCTGAATGAGAAAGTCGGTGGCGGTCAGCTCTCCCGCCTGCCACATCTGCTCCAGCAGACTCATCTGCTCGCGTAGGGCTTGCTGTCCGCCGGTGCTCCAGACCTGCCAGGCACGGCTGGTGCTGTTGAAACGGCCCAGGGCGGCGTTGAGCCGAGCCGCGGCGCGGCGCCGGGCATCGCGCCAGGCCTGCTCTGCGGCAGCGGCATCATATGAAGCGGCACGCACTCCTGTCCTGTAGTTGTTCCGTACAAATAGAGGGATCCCGATGCTCAGCCCCAGTAGTTCATCCGACTCTTCACGGCCAGCGCGTATGCCGATGGTCGGGTCGATTTTTCCCTGTTTCCGGGCCAGAGCAATCCGGGCTTTGGCTGCATCCATCCGGCTACGCAGCACGGCCAGTTCCGGCAGAGATTCAAACAGCGCAGGATTGGCGCGTTCCGGCACCGGAATCAGCTGCTCAGGCAGCCGAGGCCAGCTCTCTCCGGTCAGACCGGTAACCGCCTGCAATGCCGCTTCCGCCTCGGCCAGGCGACTCTCACTGGCCGCCTGCTCCATCAGTGCCTCACTGTAGGCAACCTGGGCCAGCGTTACATCCAGCGCCGCCACATCACCTGCATCCCGGCGCTGCTGCACCGCATCGAAAAAGGCCTTCATCAACTGGCTGCTGCGTTGCGCCAGCGCTTGCATCTCCCGGGCGGTGGCGAGATCTACCAGGGCGCCGAGCGTCTCTGTGGCAGTGTGTTGACGAATCTCCCGCAGCCGCGCTTCGGCCACCAGAACCTGGTGATCGGCAATCTGCGTGAGTGCCCCCCTTTTATTGCTCCAGTCAATGGTCTGGCTCAGACCAAGGCTGGTGGTGTTGACGCCGGTCTGCTCCGCATCCAGCTCCAGCACCGGATTGTGCAGTGGCCTGTCGGCGCCATCGGCACGCACCCGGGCCGCATCGAGGGCCGCCTGGGCACCCTGCATGGCCGGACTCTCCGACCATACCTGTTGCATAAATGCCTGCAGCGCCGGCGCAGACCTTTCCGCATTGATTGATAACGGGGCTTCTTTCTCCACAGCTCCCGCCGCCGCCCATACCGGCAGAGTCACACACAGGCACAGGCCGGCGCAAAATACAGATTTTGAAAACATGATGTAAATCCTTACAGATACAACGAACCACACACCTCCGCATATCAGCCGCGGCGGCATAAACGATGTCAGGAAGGATTAAACGATGGGAGGTCTTAGATGGAGGGCGAGGTAACGAAAGGGTATCGCAGCTACCGGAAAAATGTACACATCCCGACCGGTTGTTGTAATCGGAGTGACGGAATCGTGAATGATCCCTGTCAGATGTGCCGCACCGTGACAACTGTGGTTATCATGGTGCTGATCGCTGTCGGGGTGATGATCTACATCGCCGACCACCAGATCGAATGCTGTCGCATCATGCCCCGCCATTGCCTCGGGATGGTTGTCCCACGCAAAGGCCAGCCCCGAACAGAGGTGAACCAGCAGCAGCAAACAGAGCAATAGTTTTTTCATTGGAGCTAATGTAGGTGAACCGTGGTTACACTGTCAACTATTAGCCCGCTTTTCTGGCCGGTGGCATTATCACATTAATCGCACCGTTGTCCTGCAACAGTTTCGCCGTTTTGAGCGACAGGGCAGCATGAGGGTTTTCATCACGAATCATGAATGATTCAAATCCGGAAAGTGCATCAGGATTTTCCAGCAGATGATGCGAGATAATCAGAGAGGCCGCACTCCATACCTGTTTCAGATTGGCACGCCGTCCAATCAGAGCTCCTCTTTTACCATCATAGTATTCTGCCCAATCATCCTGCTCCAGCCTTTCGGCGGCCACTGCTACGGCACGCTTTGCCAGATCACGCCGGCCAGTGCGAATCGCTGCTCCGGTAAATGCCCACAACAGACAGGGCCAATGGCCGCCATTGTGGTATGACCAGGGCCTGTTTTTTGGATCACTTCCGGTTGTATGGGCCCACTCATCTCCCTCAACCGCCGGGTAGCATATCTTCACCGGCATCTCTCCGATCATCTGATCCCAGCGCAACTCATACAAGCTCATAATCTGATCCGCCTGAGAAGGTGTTGCCAGGCCAAACAGAACAGAGAGAAGATTCCCAAATGAAAAGAAGCGAAAATCGATTCGGCTTGGACCCAGATTTCCCAACAGATATCCAGCCTGTTTCGGCAACCAGCCATCAATCCAGTCGGGGATGGACTCCGGATATATATTCAGAACATTAGTCACATCATGACCGAACTCCTCGCTTTGATAACGATGAATCTCATTCAGCCTTTCTGTATCCAGCCAGTAATAGATACGTACATAAGAACGCAATGTCTGCAACCGTTTTTTGCACATGGCAAGAAGACGGTCATTTTCCTCACCCGGCAATAATAACTCCTGCGTGGTAAACAGCATTCCGTAGAACAGCGCCTGTATCTCCAGCGGGTGACCATGCACTCCCATTCGCCGATCAATCATGAAAGAGGCATCCGGAACCAGCAGGGAAGGGGAGGTTTCAAAATTTTCCTTTAAATAGAGCTGCAGATTCAAGCGCAATCCTTCCTGGAATGCCGGGCTGTGAGCCAGGTCGATATTGCCGGTGGTAATAAC
>JAJRUX010000187.1 GCA_024277575.1 Gammaproteobacteria bacterium
CCGGACAGATTGCTCCACCCCTGCTTCAGCAGGCTGGATGGCAGGTAGCGCTTCACTATCAGTCGTTGTAAAAACGGCGTTATTTCAGCAACGATATTGAAATCGGGATCCAGTTTCCGGCCCAGACCATCGAGGGAGATAAATGCTTTTAACAACATGGAGAGATCAGGAGGAAGGCTGAGCTGGTGGTCGCGGAACAGCGCCATCAGGTCACTGAGCATGGCGGCAAAGTCCAGCTGTTTGAGTGCAAGACCGTGATATGAATCGAGGAACGCCTCCAACTCATCATTGAGGCGATCGGTGTCGATGGAACTCACCCCGCCGGTCCAGTCCTGCAACACATCGACGATGTTGTCGGTCTCCCGCATCATCAGGCCATACAGCAGATCCGCCACCTGTTCGCGGCGCAGTTGTGACAGGCTTCCGGTCATTCCGAAATCAATAAGGGCGATTCGGTTTTCCGGCAGATAGAACAGATTGCCCTGATGGGGATCGGCATGAAAAAAGCCATCAACCAGTGTCATCTGCAGCATGGCGTTGACGCCGCGCCGGGCCAGCAGCGACCGATCCAGCCCGGCCTCTTCGATAGCCTTGAGGTCCCTGGCGGGTATACCACCGATATACTGCTGTACATTGAGGCGCTTGCTGGTCCACTGCCAGTATATTTTCGGAATAACGATATCGGTCTGGCCGGAAAAATTGGCAGCGACCCGCTCCGCTGATCGGGATTCATTTTCCAGGTTGAGTTCGCGGCGCAGCGAACGGCTGAACTGGCGTACCATTTCCACGGGATGGTAGCGGCGAAGTTCAGGGATCTCCGTTTCCGCAATCTCGGCAAAGCGGGCCAGCAGGTGCAGATCGGCGTTGACGGTCTTCTCGATACCGGGACGGCGGATCTTGAGCACTACCTGAGAGCCATCGGCAAGTTCTGCGCGGTGTACTTGGGCGATGGAGGCCGCGGCCAGTACTTCTTGGTCAAGATACGAAAAGACCTCATCCGGTGACCGGCCCAGATCCTCCTCCAGTTGCACATACAGTTCATCAAATGGAACAGCAGGAACCTCATCCTGCAATTTCTCGAACTCCTCTATCCATTCCGGGGGAAACAGATCGACGCGGGTTGCCATCACCTGCCCCAGTTTGACAAAGGTCGGCCCCAGCTCCTGCAGTACAGCACGCATCCGCTGGGGGGCGGTGCTCTCGTCAGTATCACCGCTCTCTTTCCAGTGCAGTATCTTGCCTGCCTGTTCCAGAAACCGCCCGATCCCCAGGCGGCGAACCAGCTCTCCCATGCCGTGACGAATCAGCACCGAGGCAATATCGTGGAGGCGCCCGAGGTCCCGGGCCGCACCCAGCGTTTCCCAAAACATCAGGGTTTGTTACCCTTTTGGTTCTTTTTTCCCTCGGCAATAGTGAGCAGGGTCTCACCTATTCCAGCCAGAATACCGCGGGCAATCTGGCCGATACGGTCGGCTGCCTCGTCCCCTGCTTCTACGGTATCTGCTCCCAGCTCCCGCAGACGGTTTTGCAGACTCTCGATATTCCGGGCAACATGCTGTCCCACGCTGGTGCCACTGTTACGGGCATGTGTTGCCATATCTTCGGCGATTTTCCTGGCGATCTCGCTTCCGCTTTTTGCGGTATGTTGCAGTGTCTCGACAAAAATGTCCTCAAGGCTGTCCAGATCACTCAACGAACGTTTCAGGTCGGTTGAGCTGAACTCATTCACCCGCCCTGCCGCTTCCTCAATGGCCAGCCGGAAGGCATCTGCTGCCTGAATCAGCGCCTGTTCAAGACCGGCTGCAGCTTCGGTCAGGCTCTCTTTCAGCTGTTGGCTCTCTCTCGTTACGGCATCACCGGCACCTTGCATGACCGTCTCGGCAACCGACTTGATACGTTCTCTGTCCAGCTCCCCCTCTCCCAACGCCTTCAGCGTAACATCGCGAACAGCCGCTTGAACGTTCTCGTTTTTTTCAACGGTTTCCTGCACAGTTTTGCGCAGTTTTTGAAGTTTTTTTTCCGTATCTTCTGTCATGGTAATCGACTCCTGTATTGGAAATATCAATAGTAGTTCAACTTGCTTTATGTTGATTAGATCAGTGCTGCATCCCTGCGCCGCAGAAAGCGGTATGTGGCCATCTTTATGACATCATTGAACAGAAACCAGATCAGTGCGTAACCCCACATCCATGCGGCATACTCCCATCCAATGGGGGTAATGAGGAATCCGTAGACCGCAATCAGTGTGCCCAGGATTTCGGTGCCAAAAGTTGCCCAGAACAGTAGTGGCGCGGGAAAGGGACGTTGCCAGAACCAACCCTCCACCCGGGTTATGTACAGTGTGCTGTGTCCGGCGATAATGAGCTTGAGAAACAGGAAGCTTTGAATGATATCATCCGAAAAACCTGTCTGCTTGAGAATGTAGAACAGCAGAAAAGATGAAACTACCCCGGTTACTCCCAGCACGGTGGCAACCGTCAGCAGCTCCGGCATTTTCCAGCGTACCGGCTTTTTGTCCACCTTGGTGTGATCATAGGCGATGGCAAGTATGGGAATATCATTGAGCAGCGCCAGCAGAATGATCATCAGCGCGGTAAGTGGATAGAAGTCGAATACCACGATACTCAGCGCCATGAACAGGATGATGCGAATGGTCTCGGCAATGCGGAAAATGGCATAGCTTTTCATCCGTTCAAAGGTGATTCGGGCCTGTTTTACAGCTTCATTAATTACATCCAGACCGGGCGCAGTAAGAATAATATCTGCCGCTGCCCGTGCGGCATCGGTGGCATTGGATACCGCAATACCGCAATCGGCCTTGCGCAGGGCGGGAGCATCATTCACCCCATCGCCGGTCATGGCAACAATATGGCCGCCCTTTTGCAGGGTATCAACGATACGGTATTTATCCTCCGGCACTACTTCGGCAAAGATATCTACCTCTTCGATCATCTCGATGATGGCCGACTCATGGGTGTGGATGAACTCCCGCTCCAGGAGGGTGGTGTCAAACAGCTCCTGCACGGTCTCCAGCACCTGCTTGGCAAACTGTTGTGCCTCCTTGCGTGGCACCTCCGGCTTGAGCCGCTGGTAGATGGCGGCAGCCAGCACTTCGGACAGCCGCAACAATTCATTGCCCGCGCTTCCGGAAAGCTGGGCAGAGTTCATGGTGCGCGGTTTCAGACCCAGCAGGTGGCCAATCTCCCGAGCGATGGCGCCGTTGTCACCGGTCACCATCTTTACGGTAACACCGTAGCTGCGCATCTCTTCGATCACCTGTGCTGAATCCTGACGCGGTGGATCATAGAGTGGAATCAGTCCGATTAGCTCCAGCGGCCGGCCATCCTCCTGCCTGCCAACCGCGAGGGTGCGGTAGCCCTTGGAAGCCAGCAAATCGACCATCTGATTGACATTCCATATTTCCCGATCCGGCAGCTCGGCCATCTCAAGCAGAACCTGGGCGGCGCCTTTTACCGCAACAAACCGTTCGCCATTCTTTTCAATCACCGCCTCGGTTCGTTTGCGGATGGGATCAAAGGGTGCAAATTCAATCTGTCTCCAGGAGCGCCAGTCCAGCTCCGGAAAGTGTTCATCGATATAGTGGAAAATGGGCAGCTCGATGGGATCACGATTTTCCAGCCGGGAGGCCAGCGCAGCCACAAGGAACAGTTCCTGTTCCTTGTGGCTGCCCAGCATCAGCGGTGATGCCACCCTCATCTCATTTCGGGTCAGTGTGCCGGTCTTGTCGGAGCAGAACACATCCATCCCGGCCAGCTCCTCGATGGCGGTCAAGCGGCTGACAATGGCCTTGCGCCGCGCCAGATTGACCGCCCCCACCGCCATGGTCACCGATAGCACCGCCGGTAAAGCCACTGGAATCGCGGCCACGGTCAGCACCATGGCAAAGCGTGCAATCTCCAGGAAATTCTCGTTCCGGAACAGGGAGACCATAACGATTATCAGTACCAGCGCCAGTGTGATTAGAATGAGGAAATTGCCAATCTGGATCACCATCTTCTGGAAGTGACTGCGCTCTTCCAGACTGGCTTTGGCTACCAGCGCCACGACAGAGTGGAAATTGGTATGTACCCCGGTGTTGACCACCACGGCCAGCATCTCCCCCTGTTTGGCAATGGTGTTGGCGTACGCCACCTCATTGGTTTTTTTGCTCACCGGCAGTGACTCTCCAGTGAGTGCTGACTGATCCACCAGCAGATAATCGCCCTGCAGCAGCTGCACATCCGCCGGCACAATATCACCAATCTTGAGCTTGATGATGTCGCCGGGAACCAGCTCACGTGCCGGAACGGTACGGTATTTGCCATCGCGCAATACGATGACCTCCGTAGCCAGATGTTGCTTGAGCGCCTTCAATGCGTTGAGTGCACGGTGCTCCTGGAAGAAATCCAGCCCGGCGTTCACAAGTAGCATGATGGTGATGATGATAAAATCTTCCCACTTCTGGACAATGGCGGAGAGAATGGCTGCGATCTCGATCATCCAGGGAATCGGCCCCCAGAAACGGCGCATTATCCGATGCCAGAGCGGTTCCTCTTTCTCCTTGATTTCGTTGTAACCATAGCGGCCAAGGCGCTGGATCACCTCATCGCCGCTCAGCCCCTTCTCCTCCTCGACATGCAGGTACTGGAGTGTTTTTTCCACACTCTGGCGGGCATAGTCATCTGTCGATTTAAGATTCCGTTCTTCCTTTGGAGATTTTCTGGCCATAACCAATTACCTCGATAGAGTGCTATTTGTCTCTATTTCATCTATAAAACTGTTATTGGGTTTGAAAGTGCCCGTTACAACCTCCACAGAACAAATATGAACACACTGAAACTCCGTCACGTCGCCATCGACACCCATAAGGAAAATGTAGCCTATCTGCACCGTAACTGTACGGTTTATCGTACTGAAGGTTTTCAGGCGCTGAGCAAGATCGAGATCCACAAGGCGGAAGATCTCTCTCCGATCATCGCCGTGCTCAACGTGGTTGATGACGACTCCATTACCGCACCTGGCCAAGTGGGGCTGTGTGAACAGGCGTTCCGGCAGCTTGGACTGGAGGAAGGCGCCGCCCTGACAGTCACTCACGCCAAACCACCGCGGTCACTGAAGGCGGTCCACCGGAAAATCGCCGGAGAGCGCCTGGATTTCGATGACTACCTGGCCATCTCCAGGGACATCGTCGCCAACCGCTACTCAAAAATCGAGATGGCGGCATTTCTGGTTGCCTGCGCCGAAACCGGCATGGAGCGCGAGGAGGTGTTGTACCTGACCCGCTCCATGATCGAGACTGGCGAGAAGCTGGAGTGGGGAGAACCGCTGGTGGCGGACAAGCACTGCATCGGCGGAATTCCCGGCAACCGCACCACCATGGTGGTGGTTCCCATCGTCGCGGCACACGGCATGCTGATGCCAAAAACATCCAGCCGCGCCATCACCTCCCCCGCCGGTACCGCCGATACCATGGAGGTGCTGGCACAGGTAAAGCTGGACATGGAGCGCCTGCACGACATCGTGCGCAAACAGCGGGCCTGCCTGGTCTGGGGTGGAACCGCAAAACTGGCGCCACTGGATGATATTCTGATTGCTGTCGAACGCCCCCTGTCGCTGGACTCATCGGGCCAGATGACCGCCTCCATTCTCTCCAAGAAGATCGCCGCCGGATCCACCCACCTGCTGATCGATATCCCCGTTGGCCCCACCGCCAAGGTCCGCAGCAGTCTAACCGCCATGCGGCTGCGCAAACTGTTCGAATATGTGGGTGACCGTCTCGGTCTGCATCTGGATGTAATACTGACCGATGGCCGTCAACCCATCGGCCGCGGGATAGGCCCGGTGCTGGAGACCAGGGACGTGATGCAGGTACTGAACAACCAGCCGGAGGCGCCGACCGATCTGCGGGAGAAATCACTGCAACTGGCCGGGCGGATACTGGAGTTTGACCCCGATGTCCGTGGTGGACAGGGTTACATCATTGCCCGGAATATCCTCGACTCGGGCCGGGCTCTGGAGAAGATGCAGGCTATTATCGATGCCCAGGGAAGAAATAATGAGCCGCCACAACCGGGACACCTGCGTCACCGGGTAGTGGCACCGGAAAGCGGTCTGGTGGAGGCGATAGACAACCTGCAGATGGCGCACATCGCCCGCCTGGCCGGTGCGCCACTGGACAAGGGTGCTGGCGTCGATCTGCATAAAAAAACCGGCGATCCGGTTGAAGCCGGCGAGCCGTTGTACACTATCCATGCAGAGTTTCCGTCAGATTTCCAGTTTGCACAGGAGGCCGCCCGGCAGGCGAGTGGTTATCGCATTGGAGTATATAAATGAGCCTTGTCCTCCGTTTTCCCGAATACCGCCAGCAGGCACAGCGCATGGCCGATGCGGCCGGATTTCCATCTGCTGATGTGGATATTCATCACTTCCCTGACGGGGAAAGCCGCATCCGGTTGCCGGAAAAACTGCCGGAGAAGGTCATCTTCTGCCGCAGCCTCAACCAGCCCAACGAAAAACTGATCGAACTGATCCTGGCCGCAGCCACTGCACGCCGCCTGGGTGCGAAACAAATTACCCTGGTTGCCCCTTATCTCTGCTATATGCGTCAGGACAAGGCCTTTCACCCCGGTGAAGCAATCAGTCAGCGAATTATCGGAGAACTGCTGGCAGGCAGATTTGATTCACTGATCACCATCGATCCCCATCTGCATCGCGTACATAACCTGCAACAAGCGGTGCCGGTGGAACAGGCCATCACGCTATCCGCCACCGGCGTCATGGCCGACTGGCTGGCAAAGCAGATGGAGAATCCTCTATTGATCGGACCGGATGAAGAGTCGGTACAGTGGGTTGCCGCTATCGCCAGACACAACCACCTGGACTACTGCGTTGCCAGAAAAGAGCGTTTGGGTGACCGGAGTGTGCGTGTTACCCTGCCTGAAGGCAACTACACCGGCCGTCATATCGTCCTTGTGGATGATGTAGCAAGTACCGGGCGAACCCTGGAAGCAGCGGCAAGAGAATTGGTCCCACATAAACCGGTTTCCATTTCAGTGCTTGTTACCCACGCGCTGTTTTTTGGCGATGCCCAGCAGCGCCTGCACCACGTCGGGGTTGAACAGATCTGGAGTTGTGACACCATTCCCCACCCAACCAATCATATCCAGATGGCAAAGCTGC
Organism: Gammaproteobacteria bacterium; assembly: GCA_024277575.1. Classification (GTDB taxonomy): domain Bacteria; phylum Pseudomonadota; class Gammaproteobacteria; order Thiohalospirales; family Thiohalospiraceae; genus DRMK01. Next base: position 7,180 of record JAJRUX010000187.1, read on the forward strand.
TGGCGGAAGTCATCGGAGAAAAGCAGTAATTTATTAACCCGGCGACCATATATGTCGCCGGGTTAACAGTTGCTAGCGGCGCCGGCGCCCCGGCTTGGGAGACTCAAAGTTAACCTTGATCGACTTGCCATTGAAATCCCTGCCGTTCAACCCGGCAATGGCGGCACGAGCCTCATGGCCTTCCATTTCAATAAAGCCAAAGCCCTTGCACTGGCCGGAAAAGACATCCATTACGAGCTTTATTGAACGTACCGTGCCAAATTCAGAAAACAGGGTTTGAAGACTCTGCTCGCTGGTACTGGAAGGTAAATTGCCAACAAATATTTTTTTCAATTCTGTACCCCTTTTGGAGCATGAAAGTTATTACTAACCGATACAGACAGAGCCATCAAAACAGGCCGCACTGCTGCGCCCTGTCTCCATCAGTATGGCTGCCCGGGAATATCGTCCTTTGCTCGATGTGCTGCTGGAATTTATTGTAATATACAGCTGGACCTTTTTATTACATCTTGTTCTGAAGCAAATACAATGCCCTGTTTGGCAGGGAAGGCTGTCTGCGATGGATGTGTATCGTAAAAAAAGAACCCCGCCGAAGCGGGGCTCTTGATATCGGTTTACCCGATGATGCTTTTTTTAGGAAGCAGTAACGCTGGTCGCCTGAGGACCTTTAGGACCGTTTTCTACCTCAAAGGTAACCGCTTGACCCTCGTTCAGGGTTTTAAAACCTGAATCCTGAATCGCGCTGAAATGAACAAACACATCTGCGCCGCCATCATCCTGAGAAATAAAACCAAAACCTTTGGATTCGTTAAACCACTTAACAGTACCTGTAGCCATATAACTTTTTACCTTAATTTAAAATGATTGATGTTGTTGCATACAGGTAATGAAACGGGGGAATTCAGGGGAGTAACACGGACGGAACAACCACAACCGCCAATAACAAAATCTGTAGCAGGCTTCATTATACGACAATCCCCCTGCTTTCAC
>JAJRUX010000014.1 GCA_024277575.1 Gammaproteobacteria bacterium
AGCGCAGCAAAGGCGGCAAAAGCCACCCCCAGCAGAATCTCTCCCAGCTGCTCTGCCACCAGCGCCCACAGCCCGCCCAGCAAACCGATCAGGCCAAAAGTGCGGATTCCCGCAATCCGGCTTCCCTCCTCAACGGAACGCTCATGCCAGCCACGCTCCATCCCGATCAGCAGTCCCACCGCCAGCGCAACACCCAATGACAACAACATATCCACAGCCAAAGCTCCACTATGGAAAAACCATTCATCTCTATTTAAAGAGTAGTCTGGATATCCCGGGTGGAGTAGCCCGGAAAGAACTTCTTCGAGAGATACTATCAGAGCAAAAGGAAATGGCGGAGAGAGAGGGATTCGAACCCTCGATGGAGCTTTTAACCCCATACTCCCTTAGCAGGGGAGCGCCTTCAGCCTCTCGGCCATCTCTCCAAATTGGACTGCAAAGGATAACCTCCCTGCGCGCTGTCGTAAAGCCTCCATCGGGGACTTTTCCAGATCGGGGTACAGCCCGGAGGAAATGGCTCAACTCTACCCAACTCTATCCATGGATTTTCCGGTCCATGATAATCAGAACCACAGGACGCCAAAAGAGCTGAGCGCTGAGCATGCATCGCCATGGCAAAGCAATCGTTGCGGCTGTGACCGCCGGAAACCACCTCCAGTCCTTCACCGCCACACTCCATGAATTCTCCGATCAACCGGCGTAACTGCGTTGCACTCAGTCGATAACGGGCCGGATGGGCAATAACCGCCTGCCCGCCGGCCCGGTGTATCCAGCCAAGCGCCTGCTCCAGGCTGGCCCATTTTCCGCTCACATGGCCCGGCTTGTTTTTTACCAGAAAGTGTTTGAATACGGTACGCATATCCGCCGCATGCCCTTGTTCTATCAGAAAACGGGCAAAATGTACGCGACCGATACTCGCCCCCCCTGCGTACTTCCTGGCGGCCTGATGCGCTCCCGTGATACCGGCCTTTTCCAACCGCCGACCGATCTCCTCCGCACGCCGGTCACGAAAATCACGTAACCCGGCCAACCCCTGTTGCAACTCTGCATTTTCAGGATCGACATTCAAACCAACAACGTGAATGGTTCGGCGGTTCCAGGTAACTGATACCTCCACGCCGGGTACAACGTTCACTCCCACTACATCTGCAGCAAGCAGGGCTTCCGCCACACCGTCGGTAGTATCATGATCGGTAAGCGCCAGCACATTCACCTGCTGTTGGAGGGCATGCTCAACCAGCTCTGTTGGCGAAAGCGAGCCATCCGACATGGTGGAATGGGCATGTAGATCATAGCGTAAAGACATCTGTGCGAACCATATCAGCAGCTACCGGAAAAAATCTCCCGCCAAAGCCACATGGATTTTCCCCAAAGGGCTGACAATGTAATAATGCTTACTCAGAAGCCCGGAGAACAACTACAATGCTGTATGCAATTATCGCTGAAGACCGGGACAGCAGTCTGTCTCGGCGGCTGGAGGCTCGTCCCGCCCATCTGGAGCGGCTGCAACTGTTGCGGGTTCAGAGTCGCCTGGTACTGGCCGGCCCTTTTCCGGCTATTGACAGCGAAGAGCCCGGAACCGCCGGTTTCAGCGGAAGTTTGATTGTCGCTGAATTTACCTCCCTGGAGGAAGCCCGGGCCTGGGCCGATGCAGATCCCTATGTTGCAGCAAAAGTGTATCGAAATGTCAGCGTAAAACCGTTTCGTAAAGTACTGCCCTGAACCCCGCAAAGTTCAACGCCCCCAAACAGGATTCAGTCATCCAGAATAAAGGTAATTTTCATATTTACCCTGTATTCTGATATTTCACCGTTTTCCACCTTCACCGTCTGCTCCTGAACCCAGGCTGATTTAATGTTGCGAAGGGTTTTACCCGCCCGCGCAATGCCTTGTTTAACAGCATCTTCGAAACTGACAGGCGATGATGAGGTAATTTCCGTAACTCGTGCGATTGCCATGTTTAATCTCCTTGTTTATGAATTTGAACCCGGGTTTTCCGGGCGGCTCTCCAGATCACAATACCATTTACATTCTCACGCGCTCCCTGTCACCCCTTACATTTACTCCGGGTGTCGGGTTTACCACCATCTTTCCTTGTGAATTGCAGTAGCTCTCCCGTATTTTCAATGCCATCGGCATCCACTCCTGGAACTGGCGAATACGGGTTTCATGGCTGGGGTGGGTGGACATGAATTCCTCCGGCGCACCTTTGCTCAATTTACCCATTCGCTGCCACAGACGGGGGGCTTCAGTCGGGTCAAAACAGGCTCGGGCCAGAAACACCAATCCCATATAGTCAGCTTCAGTTTCATGCTTGCGGGAAAATGGCAACAGAACCCCATATTGCGAACCCACACCCAGTGCACCCATCACCGCTCGCTGAGTATTGATATCCATACCGCCTATAGCAACGCTGGCGGCCATACTGCCAAACTGAATCAGCTTTTGATAGGCCATTCGCTCGGCACCGTGACGGGCAATAGCATGGGCAATCTCATGCCCCATAACCGCAGCCAGGCCGTCAGCATTTTCTGCAACGGGCAGGATACCCGTATAGACCGCCACTTTGCCGCCAGGAAGCGCAAAGGCATTTGCCTGTTCAGAGTTAATGACATTGAATTCCCACTGGAACCCGGGATCGACATCCGCAGCAGCTTTGGCGATCCGCTGTCCGATGCCGCGCACCACATCAACCACTTCCCCTTGTGAAACAACCTTCGACTGGCTGAGGATCTGGTTATAGGACTGAAGCCCCAGCGCCATCTCCTGCTCCTGGCTGATATCCACCAACTGCTTCCTGCCGGTCAGCGGAACCTCCTCCTGGTTACTGAAGTAGTAATAGACCAGAAAAACGCCAAACAAAGCGATCGGCCACCAACGGAAACCGCCCCGGCCACGACCTATATACATCGCTACGCCCTCCCTGGAGCTTGCAGGCTGTCAATCAAAAAAAACGCCGGGCAATATTCAGAACATCGTCAATTGCACTGCCATCCTTGTCGAAATCCAGGAATGAGGCAATCGCTCCCAGCGAGGAGCTGGAACTGGAGCCTCCTCGCGAAAGCATCCCCGCAGAAGAAGCACGCGAACTCAGCGCCCCCATCACAACCGGGGCCAACAGTGGCAGCAGTTTTTTGATAATACCGGCATCAACGCCGGTCTCTCTTGCCGCAGCTCCGGCAACATTTCTGCTTACATCCTTGCTACCAAAAATATGCCCCAAGATGGCGTTGCCCTCAAGCTGCGCCGCCGACTGGCGAAGCTGCTCCGGCCGCTCCAGATAGCGCTGATGATCCCCTTTTGCAAGCGCATTGGCCAAACTGGAAAAGCCGGACTCCGTTGAGACATTGCGCTGAATCCCCCGTGACAACGCCGGCACCACTTCTCCAATCACGCTCTGCAATGAACGCTCATCAACCCCCACTGCGCCCGCCAGTTGGCGCATCAAACCACCGCCCTGCGCCTGCATGATGGTTTCCAGTATATTCATAATCTCTCTCCCTTTATAAAAAACCAGCTATTCCTGACCGATTTATAGCATGCGCCCTGGAATGCCTGCAAATAAGACACGGTCTGACCACCCCGATGGATGAATAACTGCGCGTCAATCCGCACACGCCCAAAGACAAACAATTCCCCGAAAAAGATCGCAGCCAGAACATCTGAAACAAAAGAAGAAACAACCAGGATCAGCTACAAAAGATTGAACAACAGATGGCTTTTTGCGAAACAAGCAAGACAAGGCCGGTCAGCCGTCAAGCTGATTTGGGTTTGCTTTTTTTCTCTTCTTTCAGCGAAACCACCTGGTTTTTCGCTTCAGCATTATGAACCAGATTGCCGTTGACTTCGGCGCCCATCGCCATCTCGATCAGCTTGTAATAGACATTCCCGGTAACACGGGCCTTTGGACCCAGCTCAATCTTTTGCAGCGCATGCACGTCACCGGTTATGGTTCCATTAAGCATCACATTAGCCACATGAACCTCACCTTCGATGACACCTACCTCACTCAAGCTAAGCACAGAATCAGCCGCCGGCTTGGTCATCACATTCCCCTGCACATGCCCATCAACATGCAGGCCGCCATTGAAAATTATATTTCCTTCTACCTTGGTGTGTTCCCCAATAAGTGTATCCACCTCGGTGCCTGAACTCACATCCGGACTGCCCTTGTTTTTCCCCCACATCGCGGTCACCTCTCACCCAGTGCTTTGACATTAATCTACGCCTTTTCAGGCCAATCGAATATTTTCTTCAGCTGAGTTTTGTTTCCCTTCCCGCCTGGCCTCAATATAAGTATTGCTCGGGAAGGAATAAAACCCGCTGGAAGCTCAATCTCCCCTTCGATGTTCTGAAAGTATTTGAAATTATAGCGCAGTTGCTGTACGCGTGGAACGGAAATCCCACTCAGCGCAAGCTGTTTGGTTATACCTGACTCGGTTGATACCCCCTCGACCAGAATTTCTGCTGTCCCCCGGGCCGTACCACGGTTTTTTAGCACTCTTGTCAGCACCAGCTTATAGTGCCAGGAGCGCTCTCCACTGCCTTTCGCTACAGTAAAACGCTGAATCTGAAGCCCGCGGTTGGCATCATTGGGTGAGACGATTCCGCGATAAAATTCCAGCTCCTCCTTGAGCTCCAGCAACTCATCCTGCAAACCCATCAGATCCTTTCTGACCTGGGCATAAGCCTGGCTTTCGATGCGCATGGTCTGTTCCAGATCCAGTTTTTCCTTGCGCAGTTTTCTCAGTTCCGCCTCAAAGGTAGCGTTGCTTTGTTCAAGTTTTTGACGGATATCCTTGAAGGAAATCCGGTCATAGCCGGCACGATAACGACCGTATTCAAAAATCCCCCAGGCTGATACCAGCAGTGCCAGCACCAGTACGGTCAGGCCGATGCGCCGCCACGGGCTGCCCTCCTCTTCTTCCTCTTTTTTGATAACAATGCGACTCATGGCAACAGGGCAATGGCTCCCAGACCGGAGGTTTCCTCCAGGCCAAACATCAGGTTCATGTTCTGTACCGCCTGACCTGCCGCGCCTTTCACCAGATTATCGATTACCGACAGTATCACCACCGTATCACCATTCTGCGGCCGGTGAAGGGCAATACGGCACACGTTGGCACCTTTTACGCTGCGCGTCTCCGGATGGCTGCCGAAGGGCATTACATCCACAAATGGCTCCGCGGCAAAACGCTGTTCAAACACCGCCTGCAAATCGGCTTCCGTATCATTGAGTGGCGCATACAACGTGGCATGAATGCCCCGAATCATTGGTGCAAGATGGGGAACGAAAACAAGCCCGATTGCGGAACCACCCACCAGCCTCAGTCCCTGCCTAATCTCCGGAAGATGCCGATGTCCCGGTACCGCATAGGCCTTCATACTCTCGCTGCACTCCGCCAGCAAGGTGCCGGTGGCAGCCTTGCGTCCTGCGCCACTGACACCCGACTTCACATCGGCAATCAGTCTCTCCGCATCAACCAGCCCCTGTTCCAGCAGCGGCAGAAAACCCAGCTGTACTGCAGTAGGGTAACAGCCGGGACAGGCCACCAGGCGCGCCTCTCGCAGCGCTCCCCGGTTCACCTCGGGAAGGCCATAAACCGCCTCGGCCAGAAGTTCGGGACAGGTGTGTGGTATGCCGTACCACTGCTCCCACTCGACCGGATCTTTGAGGCGAAAATCGGCCGCAAGATCGATGACCCGCACACCGGCTTCCAGCAGTTCCGGAACCATGCCCATGGCCGTTCCGTTAGGGGTGGCAAAAAACACCACATCACAGGCCTGCAGTGACTCTCTATCCGGCGCACTGAACTGCAGCGAAACTCGGCCACGCAGATTGGGAAACATATCCGCCACCGCCTTTCCAGCTTCGGAGCGGGATGTAATTACCGCCAGTTCCACCTCAGGGTGAACCGCCAGCAAACGCAGCAACTCCACTCCGGTGTAGCCGGTTCCGCCAACTATTCCTGCTTTAATCATCCCTTCTCCACGCCCATTGAAAAAACGAAAATAAATCCCAAAAGTATAACGAATTATCACCGAAAACACCCGGTTACATGGCATAATTCGTTTTGCCGCTGAATCTTGCTGCGTTCACTTACAGGTACTGGAATATCAGATGTTAGAAAAGCTCCGCCTGCGTCTGGCGAATCCCGATGCCATTTTGCCCCTGGCCATCCTGGGGCTGCTGGTCGGGCTGCTGGCAGGAGCCATCATTATTGCCTTCCGCCTGCTCATCCAGTATCTGCAGTCATTCTACCTGCCACCCGGCCCGGAAGACTACACCTCTGTGGATGTACTCTTCCGGCTCCTGCTACCGACGCTGGGCGGCTTGTTAATCGGGCTGATATTTCACTTCACCCCACCAGCAGACCGCTATATCGGTGTCGTACATGTCATTGAGCGGCTGACCTATTTTCATGGCTATCTTCCGCTACGCAACGCAGTTCTGCAGTTTTTTGGTGCGGCGCTGAGCATCGCCAGCGGTCATTCGGTAGGGCGCGAAGGACCCAGTGTTCACCTGGGTGCCGCCAGTGGAAGCCTGGCGGGAAAGTGGTTACACCTGCCCAATAACAGCATCCGGACCCTGGTTGCCTGCGGAGTTGCCGCGGCCATCGGCGCCTCTTTCAATACCCCGTTGGCAGGAGTGATCTTTGCCATGGAGGTGGTAATGATGGAGTACACCATTGGCAGTTTTACCCCTGTAATTCTCGCTTCTTTCAGCGCCACCATGCTGAGCCGCGAGATATATGGTACCGCTCCTGCATTTATCGTCCCGGCGCTGGAGATGGGCTCGGTACATGAGCTACCGGTACTGTTCGCCACAGCCATTGCTGTCGGTCTTCTTGCCGCCAGCTTTACCGCCCTGCTGCACTACTTCTCCAAGCTGATGACGGATACCCCAGTCTGGTTTCGTATGGCACTGGGCGGTCTGATCACCGGGCTGTGCGCAGTAAGCATCCCGCAAATCATGGGAGTCAGCTATGGCGTGGTCAACGATACCCTGCTCGGGCAGGTACCACTGTGGCTGATGCTCAGCATTCTGGTATTAAAATTGCTCGCCACTGCCGCCGGACTGGGGATGGGGCTGCCCGGCGGCCTCATCGGCCCCTCGATGGTGCTGGGGGCCATGGTGGGCGGCTCGGTCGGCCTGACCGTATCCACCCTGTTTCCTGGCGAAATGTCCTCCCACGGCTTTTATGCCATGCTGGGCATGGGGGCGATGATGGGCGCCACCCTGCAGGCACCGCTGGCAGCCCTGATGGCGCTGCTGGAGCTGACTGCAAATCCGAATATTCTGCTGCCGGCGATGCTGACCGTTATCGTCTCCGGACTGATCAGCAAGGAGCTGGTGGGCGGGAAATCCATCTACCTGATTCTGCTTGAGGCGCGCGGTCTGACCTTCCGTCACAACCCTCTTGCCCAGTCCTTGCACCATATCGGCGTTGCCAGCGTAATGAACCGGAATTTTGCCGCCAGTGAACGATTCTCCACGCGTGAAGCGCTGCAAAGGCTGATGAAGCAATCGCCCCAGTGGGTGGTAATAAAAGAGGATAACAAGCCCCAGGCCCTGCTGCCGGGCGCCGATCTGGCCCTCTATCTGAAAGAAGAATCCGGTGACAAAGAGAAGCAGGAAGAGGAAAAAGAACAGATAGATCTGATGGAGATCCCTGCCGCACGGCAAAAACTGACGCCGGTTCCACGCCACGTTACTCTGTGGGAAGCGCTGGATATGCTGGATAAGGCAAAGAGTAATGCATCATATATCACCCGCGAAGATAGCAGCGGAGTTGGAATATATGGCATCCTGACACGCAAGGATATTGAAGCAACCTATCGTTATTCGGATTGAGTATTGATTATGTTATGGGTCAAGGCGTTTCACGTTATTTTCATGGTCACTTGGTTTGCCGGGCTGTTTTATCTGCCGCGCCTGTTCGTCTATCACGCCATGAGCAATGACGAAATCAGTAATGAGCGCTTTAAAATCATGGAACGCAAGCTTTATCGCTTCACCACACCATCAATGCTGCTGACAGTGGCGCTGGGGATCTGGCTGCTGATAGATTACGCTTGGGCTGCCTATTCCCACACGGGCTGGCTGCACGCCAAACTGGCATTGGTAGCCCTGCTCATCGTCTTTCATTTCTATTGCGGGAAACTGGTAAAGGATTTTCAACAGGACCGAAACCGGCGCAGCCATGTCTTCTATCGCTGGGTGAATGAGGCACCGGTTCCTGTTCTGCTTATCGTGGTTATCCTTGTCATTGTCAAACCATTCTAATGCTCTTTCAAGGTAATAAATTAGGATTCAGCGTTCCTGTGGTGCTTCGCGGCAAGGCGCAGTGCGCAGGCAATGGCCGTCTCCCTTGCCAAGCGCTGCAACGCCGCTGCGAAGCACCACAGGAGCGCCCGAAGGCTTGGCCTGTCAGCGTCCATGGCCGCGTTGCGCCTCTTGGCAAGGACTAAGGCCATTCCCTGTGAGGCGCGCCTTGCCCTGAACGCTGACAGACCAACTGAATCCTAATTTATTACCTTGAAAGAGTACTAGTACTGACAGCACGCTGTCAGCAGGGTTGTGTAAACTATAGCATGTCACCTGAACTCACGGATTCAGGTGTCAATCAACACCGATAACACTGATCGGGAAAAGACCAGAGGCACACTGGGCAACTGCTCCAGATCGTCCGATTTCCACGCAACCCGGATAGCCCGAATACAAACAACAGGAGAAAAATACAACATGGATAAACAACGCTGTGCCTGGGTCGATCTCAATAGCCATCTCTACCAAGAGTATCATGACCAGGAGTGGGGCATCCCTGTTTATAATGACCGGCAACTGTTCGAGATGTTAATCCTGGAGGGCGCCCAAGCGGGTTTGAGCTGGGCAACCATTCTCAACAAACGGGAGAACTACCGCAAAGCATTTGATCAGTTTAACATTGAAAAAATTGCCCGTTACGACAAGCGCAAGATCAACCAACTGCTAAATGATCCCGGCATCGTGCGCAACCGGCTGAAGATTGACTCAACGATTGGCAACGCCCGGGCCTGTCTTGAAATTCTGCAACAGCACGACAGTTTCAGCGATTATCTCTGGCAGTTTGTAGATGGCAAACCCATTGCCAATCGATGGAAAAATATGGAGCAGGTTCCCGCCCGCACTACAGAGTCGGATGTAATGGCCAAAATACTGAAAAAAGCGGGATTCAAATTTGTCGGTTCCACCATCTGTTACGCTTTCATGCAGGCGGTCGGGATGGTCAATGATCACACCGTGGACTGTTTCCGTTATCAGGAACTGGTGAAACAGAACAAAACTCCGGAAAAAAGGTAAAATCAACTTGAACATATTCATCATCGGCTTTGGCGACATCGGGCGGCGGGTAGCAAAACTGGAACTACAAAAAGGCAGTGAAATAACCGCCCTCACCCGAACCCCAAAACAGCTGCAGGACATTTGGCTGATACAGGGCGATCTGGATCAGCCGGAAACCCTGATAAAACTGCCGACCAAAAACAGCATGCTTTACTACTTTGCCCCGCCCGCCGCAAAAGGGATATCCGATCAACGCATGCAGAACTGGCTCGACAGCCTCACCCCCGAAAACCTTCCCCAAAAAATCATCTACATCAGCACCACTGGCGTATATGGCGATCAGCGCAGCGCGCGGGTCGATGAGAACACACCACCTCAACCCCAAACCGCACGCGCCAAACGCCGCCTGGACGCTGAACAAAAACTGAATCAGTGGAGCAAAATCCACAACATTCCCGCAGTCATTCTGCGCGTCGCCGGAATCTACAGCCGGGAACGACTGCCGGTTGATGCGGTACGCCAACGTCGCCCGGTACTGCATCCCGACGAGGCACCCTGTTCCAACCGTATCCACGCTGACGATCTTGCCCGGGTCTGCATCGCAGCCTCGCGCCACCAGACAGCAACAACCATCTACAACGTAACTGACGGCCAGATCAGCACCATGACCGATTACTACCACGGCATCGCCGATGCATTTGGCCTGCCCCGCTGCCCCGAGATAACCCGGGCGCAGGCACAACAACAGCTCTCCCCTGCCATGCTCTCCTATCTGGATGAATCACGCCGTATTGACAATCACAAGATGCTGGAGGAACTCGACGTTACGTTGACGTATCCGAATCTTGCCAGTGGATTGGCGGCAACCATTACAGATACGGAACATCAAAGCAAATCAACCGCCCGCTGATGTTGTTAACAGGCTCCTGAATCCGTGGGTTCAGGAGCCTGTTAAAGGGAAAATTATTATTTCCCTTCCCTTGACATATTCCTTCTTTAGCACGAGACTGAAACCATGATTACATTTTCCAACTCACGACCAGCAGTTAAACACATGCGTGCGGTATGGCTATGCCACCGCCGACACCTGTGCTTTGGAAAGGGGATTTGAACAAAGAGTAAATATCCCCATCAAGTGATTCACAAAGGCCGCAGGTTTTTCAAATCTGCGGCCTTTTTATTTTTTAGCAAGGAGAAAAAGAATGTCGGTGCCCGCCGCCTATATCGGCGTTATCATCTTGTGGGCCACTACGCCACTCGCTGTAAAATGGAGCGTGGATGGAAGCAGTTTTATGTTCGGCGTTACCTCACGGATGACGCTGGGCGTTCTGTTATGTCTGTTGCTGGTGTGGCTGATGCGCATCAAGTTTCCGTGGCACAGGGCGGCGCTGCGAATCTATCTGGCGGCGGGTCTGGGGATCTATGGCGCCATGCTAACTGTTTACTGGGGGGCGCAGTATATTCCATCCGGACTTATTGCAGTTATTTTCGGGCTAACGCCTCTGGCCACCGGCTTCATGGCAGCGCTGTGGCTGGGAGAGCGGGCACTCTCCCCCGTCAAGGTGGCCGGGATGGCGCTGGGTATTGTCGGGCTGGCGGTTATTTTTGAGGCTGGAAAACAGTGGGAAAACAGCTCCTGGATGGGGATTTCCGCCATGCTGGTTTCGGTTCTTATCCACTCCGCCAGCAGCGTATGGGTTAAGCGTCTTGGTGTGGGTATCCGTTTGCATCCACTGGCAGTAAACGCAGGAGCCCTCTCCTTTGCCGTACCGCTGTTTCTGCTGACCTGGATTGCCACAGACAGGGCAGTTCCTGAAACGGTTACGTTTCAGGCGGCTGCTTCAATTGCCTATCTGGGAATAGTGGGAACGGTGGTTGGGTTTTCTCTTTACTATTACATTCTCAAGCATCTTTCAGCAGCTGTCATTGCCCTGATCACACTGATGACACCGGTACTGGCGCTGCTTCTTGGTCAGGGCCTGAACAACGAAACGGTGCAGGCAAACGTGTGGTGGGGAACCGCCTCTATTCTGACCGGCCTGCTGCTTTATCAATGGGGAAGCGGCCAAGCAGCGCTGGCGCGATTCATACAGCGGTAAACAGTTGTCCTGTTCAGCGGCATCACTGATCTTTGCAGTAGATATTCCGCAGCACCTGAATCAAATCGGCATAGCCGGCATGCGCCAGGGAGTAGTAGACACAGTTTCCCTGGCGTTCCGTTTTAACCAGCCCCATCGCTCGCATCTTGGCCAGATGGTGGGACAGATTCGACTGACTGGTGCCGATAGCCTCCATCAACTGGTTGACGGTCATCGCTTGTCTCTGTAGCCGGCACAAAACATCCAGGCGCGTGGTATGGGCAATAGCCTTCAACCCTTCCGCCGCTGCCTGGATATCCTTCCCTTCGATCAGGTCGGTCTGATTTTCGGTTTCCATGATTTCAAACCACAAGCATTAACACTTGCTGCCACTCTCGACACAGCCGGATGGGATGCCCAGCTTGGCGAGGATCTGGGCCATCAGACACCAGCGGGTAAACCCGGACTGCAGCAGGTTGGCACCGATGAAGGCGGTAAACCAGAGCCAGTTGGGGCCGTCGAACAGCGGTATGCCGTTGACGGACCAGGCCAGGAACAGGGACAGCAGGATAAAGCTGCCGGCGATAATGCGAATCATGCGTTCAATAGTCATGGTATCTCTCCTCAGAAAACAAAGTTGACAAACCTGTCAGGTTTCACAGCTCTCCACCGGGGCAAATGGTTTGTTGCGCTGCCAGCGGTAATAAGCCAGCGGAATCACGAACAGTGTCAGTACGGTGGAGGCCAGGGTACCGAAAGCCATGGAGATCCCCAGCCCGCCGAACACCGGATCGCTGATCATGATGGAGGTGCCGGCAATGACGGCGAGGGCGGTCAGCAGGATGGGCCGGGTGCGCACCGCTCCCGCCTCCAGTACCGCGGTCTTCACATCATGTCCCTGGGCCCGGTAGTCGATGATGAAGTCGATCAGCAGCAGAGAGTTGCGCACCACGATTCCCGCCAGGGCGATCATGCCAATCATCGAGGTGGCGGTGAACGGCTGCTGCATGATCCAGTGGCCGGGAAAGATCCCGATCATGGTGAGTGGTATCGCCCCCATCACCAGCAGCGGCGTCTGGAAGTTGGCGTAGTAGGCCACCAGCAGCAGGTAGATCAGTACCAGCGCCACGATGAATGCCGAACCCAGATCTCGGAATACGTCCAGAGTGAGGCGCATCTCACCATCCCACAACAACTGATAGTTATAGGTGTCATTCGGCTGTACGGTCACGAACTTCAGCCCCGCGGTAGCAAGTTTCCCGGCAGAACCCAGATCCATGCCATCCAGTCGCCCATCCAGATCCAGCAGCGGATAGACCTGAGAACCCTGCATCGGTTCAGCCGAAACATAGGCCACCACATGGCCATCCTTGGTATAGACCGGTTTGGAAGCGGTTACCTCGTGAATCTCCGCCAGCGATCCCAGGGAGATGGGACGCCCCTCCCGATCGCTGATATAGATCTGGCCAAGGTCAGAGAGATGCACCCGATGCTCACGTGGCAGACGTACGTGAATCCTGACAGGATGACGCTCCTCGTCCACGTGCACCGCACCCAGGTCGAAACCACCCAGAAAAGAGCCAACCGTCTGCATTACCCGTACTGTCGAGATACCGGAACGCGCTGCCTTCTCCTTGTCCACTTCGATGCGGTACTCCACCTGGTCATCACCCAGCGAGTCATCGATATCCACCAGGTCGTAGGTCTGCTCGAACTCGCTGCGCACCTTCTGCACCAGCTCCGCCAGCTTGCCAGATTCCGGGCCGTAAAGCTCTGCCAGCACAGTGGCACGCACCGGCGGACCGGGCGGATCCTCCACCAGTTTGATATTGGCCTGTGGATAGGCCTTCATCAGTGGCCGCAGCTTCTCGCGCAGCTCCAGCACGATGGCGTCGGACTTGATACTGCGCTCGAGCTTGTCGGTCAGGTTGACCCGGATCTCGGCCAGATGGGCGCCGCGACGCAGTACCGAACCGCGCAGCATACCGTTGAAATCCACCGGCCCCGCCTGGCCGACGAAGGTCTCGTAGTCGGTCACGTAAGGATAGACTCGGAGCACATCTGCCACCTCGCGAGCCACCCCGTCGGTCATCTCCAGCGGTGTCCCTTCCGGCATGTCGATAGTCAGATTGAAAGTGTTCTTGTTACCCTTGGGCAACATCTTCAACTCCACGGTACCTGGCGTCATTGGCCCACCAATTCCGGAAGGACGCATGAATTGCCATGCCGGCTGCCACAGCGCGGCGATCATCATTACCAGCACCACCAAGAACAGCACCCAGCGCTGCCAGGTTCCTTCCACCAGTGGCATCGCCAGCCGGTAGTAGAGCCGGTGAATCCAGTCCTTCTGCTCTGCGTCCCTCTCCTCCATGGTAGGTTCGGTGATCTTGCAGGGCATCCACCGCTGCGCAATCCAGGGGGTCACCATGTAAGCGATTACCAGTGAGGCCAGCATGGCCACCGGCGTATTGAACGGGATGGGCGCCATGTAGGGTCCCATCATGCCGGTTACGAAGGCCATGGGGATGAAGGCCAGGATCACCGCAAAGGTGGCAATGATGGTGGGCTTGCCGGTCTCATTGGTCGCCTCGATGATCACATGTGCCTTGTCCTTCAGGCTGCGTACCCCCTTGTGCAAGTGGCGATGAATATTCTCCACCACCACAATGGCATCATCCACCAGCAGACCCAGCGCCAGAATCAGGGCAAACAGAGTGATGCGGTTGATGGTCTGATCCGCCAGCAGCCCGGCCGCCAGTACCACAAACAGAATCAGCGGGATGTTCATGGTAACGATGGCCGCCTCACGCCAGCCGAGGAACAGCAGCATGATGATAACGATGGAACCGATCGCGATCCCCAGATGCTCGATGAGGATGTTGACCGCATCGTTGGCTCGCTCACCTGAGTCGCGAGTCACGGTAACATTGACGTTATCGGGGATAAAATCTCCCTTCAATGTCTCTACCTTCTCCAGAATCCGTTCGGCCACAAACACTGCATTGGTACCGCGTTTCTTGGCCAGGCTGATGGAGACCGCCGGACGCTGCGGCTCTCTTCCAGCACCTTCACCATGCCCCGGACCAAAGCCAATCCGGTGCAAAGAATCCACTTCTGCCGGGCCATCACGCAGCATAGCCACATCACGCAGAAAGATAGGATTACCCTCCCACTCGCCAACCACCAGCGCCCCCACATCCTCCACGCTCTTCAGATAGCCCTGCAACCAGACCCGGGCCACCCGGTTGTCACCCACCAGTTCGCCCACCGGTCCACCGGCGTTTGCCCCCTGCAAGACCTGCTGCAGACGATCCAGGGGAATACGGTAGGCACCGAGACGTACCGGATCAATCTGAATGCTGATCTGCCGATCCCGCCCGCCAACAATATTGGTTACGCTGACACCATCCAGCGGCACCAACTGTTCACGCACCCGCTCGGCCAGGCGCTTCAGATCCATATCATCCAGTTCGTCACTGGAGAGAGTCAGCACCACGATGGGGACATCATCCACATCTACCGGCTTCACCAGTGGCTGGCCGGCGCCGGGTGGAATGCGATCCAGATTGTGCATCAGGCGATCATAGAGCTTGACCAGGCTCTCCTCCTTGTTCTCACCCACCTCGAACTGCACGGTTACAATAGCCAGTGAGTCCTGCGCCATTCCATAGGTATGATCGACACCGCTCATCTCCCGCAGCACCCCCTCCAGGGGACGCACCACCTTGTTCAACACCTCGGCGGGACTGGAACCTTCCATGCGCACAAAGACGTTTGCTGCCGGAACGTCAATCTGCGGATTCTCCTCACGGGGAGTAATAAACAACGCCACCAGCCCGATCAGAAATATCAACACACTGATCAGCGGGGTGAGCGTACTGCCCATCGCCGCCTTGCCTAGACGGCCGGCGATGTTGAGCTGACTGTTTTGTTGTTGCTCACTCATGGCGCTACTCCCCTGCCACAATCCGCATACCGCCGCGCACGACACCTTCCGCACTGGCAATTACTTTTGCCCCGGCCGTCAGCCCAGCGGTAACCTCATACCGATCGCCGTACTTTTGCCCCAGACGGACGAGGCGATAGTGGGCAATGTTCTGCTCATCGACCACATACACTGCCGGCAGATCGCCGCGGCTGAACAGTGCCTTCTCCGGTAACATCAGCACCTCACGGGTAGCGATGGTAAAGCGCACTTTTACATAGGCTCCGGCCAGCACGTTTACCCCGTCCGGCAGGCGAACCTTGACCAGAAAGTTATGCGCCACCGGATCAGCCGCTCCAACCACCTGCAGCACCTCGCCGGTGAGCCGCTTGTCAAAGGCAGGGAGGCGCAGCTGCACCTTGTCACCCGCCTGAACATGGCTGATGTTGGCTTCATCCACATAGGTATCCACAACCAGCTGATCCGGGTTTTCCATCATCAGTACCGGTGCTCCCGGCGTAGCAAGATCACCGTTACGCTTCAGTTTGCGCACCACGATACCGTTGCCTGGCGCACGCACCTCGGCATAGGTCAGCTGATTTCGCGCCTGGCGCAACGCCGCCCTGGCCTGCTTCACCGCGCTATGAGCCACTTTTACCCGCAAACGGGCCTTGTCCAGCTGGCGCTGAGAGGCAGCCCCCTGCTCGAACAGGGCCTCGAAACGGCGTTGATCAGACTCGGCATCCGCCAGATCCGCCTCGGCCTGCACCAGCTGGGCGCGGGCCGCCTCCTGTTGGGAACGGACATCCACCGGATCCACGCGGAACAGTACCTGCCCCGCCTTCACCTGGTCCCCTTCCTTGACATTCAGATCACGAATGTAACCGGAGAGCCGCGAAGTAATGGTCACCCGCTGCTCAGAGACCACGGAACCGCTGGCATCGTAGAATACCGGCACCGGCTCTGGCGTAACGGTAATCACGCTGGCTTTCACCTCGCCCTGGGACAGGCTTGTTTCAGCAGGCTCGCTACCACACCCGGCCAGTGCGGCAACACACAACACTCCTGCGGGAAGCAACTGTGTCAGGTTCATAAAATTTCCTCCAAAGACAACTGACCGGCAGCTATGCGTAAGCGTGCCTCAGCCAAAACAAGTTCAAAATCGGTATGAATACGCTGCGCCCGGCTGGCATCAAGGCGAGCCTGAGCCTGCAGCAGATCAACGGTACGCTCCAGCCCCGCCTTGTAGCGCAGCTCCACGATACGCAACGCCTCGGCCGCTTGCCGCTCCGCCTCGGTTTGTGCAGCAGCACGAGAACGGGCCTCCTCCCGGCCACGCCAGGCACGAGCCACCTCAGCCCGGTAGGCACGCCGCGCGGCTTCCAGTTGATACTGCATGCGATTGACCTGCGCTCTGGCGCCATCCACCGCTGCCTTGTCCGTTCCACCGGCAAACAGGTTAAGATGGATCACGCCAGCCACCATGGTGTTATCGTTCTCCAACGCCAGCCGGGAGTCGTTCCACTCCTGCTGCGCCAGCAGCTGCACTGATGGGTAGAACGCAGCCTGCTTGACCCGGATCGCAGCTCGCTGCGCCTTCAGGCCAGCCTGCAGCGCCAGCAGATCGGGACGGGATTGCAACGCCCGCTGTTGAATAATTTCCAGTTCATCAGACAAGGGGGAAATCTGTGGAACCGCACCCAGCGTCAGCGGCCGACCCGGCTCCATATTGAGCAGCACACGCAGCTGGTCCAGTGCATCCTCAACCGCATTTTCAGAGCGGTGCAGCTGCACTTCAGCATTCAGGCGATGAACTTCGGCGGTCATCACATCACTGTCCACCGCCATCCCCTGATCCCGCTGGGCGCGGCTTATCTCCGCGTGCTGCCGTGCAGCCTGCAATGCCTCCTGACTGGCCTTCAGCTGCGCCTTCGCTTCGTGAACGCCGGTATAGGCGGTCAACACATCCAGCGTCAACTTCTGCTGACTCATGTTGTGGTTCCAGGAGGCTGCTTCCAGTGCAGATGCCGCCTGCCGCTTCCCGGCCCACAGCGCACCTCCCCGGTAAAGCGGCCAGCTCAAACGGACTGCCGTTTTCACGTTATCGAGGTCATCCGGAGAGTTGAGCAGAGCAGGATCAAAGTCCGTTGTCGCAATCCGCTGCTGTGACAGCTTGCCGGCGAACGTCCCGAGTGGAGAGTTGGTTCGGGATGCATTCACCTCCAGATCCAGCCGCGGCAAAAAACTGCCCTGAGCCACCTGTTGCTGCGCCCTGGCCGCCCGGATCTGTTCACCACTGGCGGCCAGATTGGGATTGTGCTCCAGCGCCATCCGCACCGCTGTGGCAAAATCCACCTCTACCGAACCCTGCCCAGCCAGCACCGGGACTGAACCAAGCAGGATCAATGACATAGTCAATTGAGTCGTTAAATAGCGTGTAATGACAGACACTACCGTCACTCCTTATCCAGATTAATCATGTTATGATGATATGAACACTTTTTCATATTGTCAAGCCCATATTGACCTCTTTTCTCCCTGTCACCGTGCCCGCAATAAATCCGGTTTCACATGCCGTTCCTTTATTCATTGGGCCAAATCCACCCCAAAGAAACGAAGATGGGGCCTGCTGCCCTATTTTTAATATATAATAATACACAAAATAATACGGTTGCAGTGACCTTTCGGGAGAAGGCCATATACGGGTTAATATTAACCCGGCAACAATATAGATGGTGTTCAGGGCTTCAAGAATGGGCCGGATCAAGGCGCAGCTCGCCGGCAAGGGTGGCCCCCTTGGCAAGAGCTGCAACACCGAGGCGGCTCATTCTTGAAGCCCCTAACTGTATGAATAGAAAAGGATAGG
>JAJRUX010000188.1 GCA_024277575.1 Gammaproteobacteria bacterium
AGATCAGGCATAAAATCCACTGCCGCTGTGATGGCCTCACTACCTGAGGTACAGCCATGGACAGTGAACCGGCCGATATCTTCAAGCGTTAACTTGATAATTGCCTGGATACTGGGTTCGTCTTCGATATAGAGGAGGCGTTGCAGGGTGGGGGCGGTAGGTTGAGCATGGTTGATGCGGGCCGTTTGTGGCATGATGCGGTTTCTCCGGAAAACGAAAGCATTGGTATAACGCCGATTCAAACTGTCAGGAAACAATGAATCCTCTTGTGCATCCTTGCTCCTTATAGTTTCGGAAAAAATGGATGAGATAGCAATCCCTGTTTGCAATATTATTAGTTAAAATAGTATTAAAGTTATAACAATGGATATTACCCATCTGCTCGATCCCCTGAACGATGCCCAGCGGGAGGCCGTTTCTGCGCCACCGGGGCATATGCTGGTGGTCGCGGGTGCCGGTAGTGGCAAAACCCGTGTACTTGCCCATCGCATTGCCTGGCTGTTGCAGGTGGAGCGGTTTTCTCCTTTCAGCATTCTTGCCGTTACCTTCACCAACAAGGCCGCAGCCGAGATGCGTGGTCGTATTGAGGAGCTGCTGGATAGTCCGGCGGGAGGGATGTGGGTGGGCACCTTCCACAGTATTGCCCACCGCCTGTTGCGTTCGCACTGGCAGGAGGCGGGACTACCGCAGGGCTTCCAGATCCTGGACAGTGATGATCAGTATCGTCTTGTCAAACGGGTTATTCGTGAACAGGGACTGGATGAAGAGAAGTGGCCGGCACGGCAGGCGCAGTGGTTTATCAACGGGCGCAAGGATGAAGGGGTACGCCCCTCGCAGGTTGATGACCGGGGGGATCAGAGCACCGCCGTGCTGCTGACAATCTACCAGGCCTATGAGGCAGCCTGTGCGCGTGGTGGTATGGTGGATTTTGCGGAACTGTTGTTACGGGCGCTTGAGCTGCTGCGTGACAATCCGGAGTTGCTAACCCATTATCGGCAGCGTTTTCAATACATTCTGGTGGATGAGTTTCAGGATACCAATGCCATCCAGTACGCCTGGTTGCGGCTGCTTGCCGGTACCGGCGCCACCACTTCCGGCTGGTTGTTTGTGGTAGGCGACGATGACCAGTCCATCTATGGCTGGCGTGGGGCGCGGATTGAAAACATCCAGCAGTTTACCCGTCACTATCCCGATGCAAAAACCGTTCGTCTGGAGCAGAACTACCGCTCGACCGGAACCATTCTGGCCGCATCGAACGCCGTTATCGCCCAAAATGGCAGCCGGTTGGGAAAAGAGTTGTGGACCCGTTCCGGCGAGGGAGAGCCGGTATATCTCTACCAGGCGTTCAATGATCTGGATGAGGCTCACTTTGTTGTGGAACGCATTGAAAAATGGGTGGATGAAGGGGGACTGCGCAGTGAATGTGCAATCCTGTACCGCTCCAATGCCCAGTCCCGCGTGTTGGAGGACGCCCTTCTGAAACGGGGGATACCCTATCGGGTGCATGGCGGACTGCGCTTTTTTGAACGCGCCGAGATCCGGGACGCCATGGCCTATCTGCGGCTGGTCAATAACCGGGGTGATGATGCTGCTTTCGAGCGGGTAGTCAATGTTCCGGCCCGCGGTATTGGCGCACGCACCATGGAAGTTGTCCGGGAGTTCGCCAGAGAGTCACAGTTGACCCTGTGGCAGGCTGCGATGGAGCTGCAACAACAGCAGCGGCTGAGTGCGCGGGCGGCAAATGCGCTGGGCGGTTTTTTACAGTTTGTCGACAGACTGGCTGACGATACCCGGGATCTGGGTTTGGCGGATCAGGTAGAGCACATTCGCCGGCACAGTGGTCTTGTTGCCCACTTCAGCAAGGAGAAAGGCGAAAAGGCCCAGGCGCGTCTGGATAATCTGGAAGAGCTGGTCAATGCGGCCCGCAGCTTTGTCGCCGAGGAAGATAACGGTCTGGAACCGCTTGCCGCTTTCCTCTCTCATGCCGCCCTGGAGGCGGGCGAGGCGCAGGGAGATGCCTGGGAGGATTGTGTCCAGCTGATGACCCTGCACTCTGCCAAGGGGCTGGAGTTTCCGCTGGTATTCCTGGTCGGGGTCGAGGAGGGGCTGTTTCCCCACCGCATGTCGGCGGATGATCCGGTGCGCCTGGAAGAGGAGCGGCGGCTCTGTTATGTCGGGATGACGCGGGCGATGCGGGTGCTCTATCTGATATTTGCTGAGCGGCGCCGTCTGCATGGCAAGGAGACCTATCCCAGGGCATCGCGATTTATCGGTGAAATTCCCCGTGAGCTGGTGCAGGAAGTACGTATGCGGGGAACCGTGAGCCGGCCATCAACGGTTGTTGGTACGGCTCCGGCATCACAAGGCGGTCTGAAGCTGGGGCAGCCGGTGCAGCACGCCATTTTTGGGGCTGGTGTGGTGCTTAATCTGGAGGGGGAGGGTGAGCAGGCGCGGGTTCAGGTCAATTTTGAAACAGGTGGCTGCAAATGGTTAATGGTATCTCTGGCCGGATTGCAACCACTGTAATCTCCGGGAGTCAGGAGTTTTGAGAAGGATAATATTATGAAAAGACGCGATTTTGTCAAACAGTTGGGGGCGGGTGCCCTGGTTGCATGGACGGTTGCCGCAGCGGGGTGCTCCGGCCAGCAGCAGGCGGAAAAAGACAGTACGGGAGGTTCCGCAAAAACCTATCACTGGAAGATCGTGACCACCTGGCCGAAAAACTTCCCTGGCATGGGAACGGCGGTCAACAAGCTGGTTGCCCTGATTGACGAGATGAGTGGCGGACGGCT
>JAJRUX010000189.1 GCA_024277575.1 Gammaproteobacteria bacterium
CAGACAGTACATTGACTGTGGCTGAGGCAGACAGATTCACCCCACCCGCATTGGCAGTAACATTGATTGAATCATCACCTACGCACCCCTGCGCCAGGTAAGTACTGCTGGCAATGCCGTTGACCGTATTGACCGGGGAACTGAGCACCGCCGTAGGGACGGCCTGGCTGCTGCAGGATGAAGAGAAATTGACTTCAACCGGTTCCAGAAACGGGGCACCGTTCTCATCAATAACCGAAACCGAAATCACCGTTGTCCCCCCCGCCGAAATCTGGGCAGCACCGACAGAAGCCAGCCCCTCCTGGAATGGAGTTCCGCTTCCCATCCGCAAATTGGTTGCACCTACCGCAAACGCCATTGTCGCGGAAACTTCAGGGGATATCGTCGCGGTGATGGTACCTGCGCCAAGACTGCTGCCCGCCAGAATATCCACTACCGCCTGATTGCTGCCATTGGTAATCGCCGTAGCAACAGGGATCTCTCCGGCCGTTGTAACGAAACTTACTACCTGCGGAGTGGAGATACCGGAAACCGTGGCAATAACGCGTCCGGGGTTAGCCGAGGTAATGGTTTGTGTGCTTTGCCCGGTATTTGCCGAAATCAACTGCAGAGTGATGGATGCTGTTACATTGTCTCCTCCATTTCCGCTGTTTCCAGCATTATCGGTGGCACCACTCCCACCCGAGGTGTTCGCTGATACACCACCAAAACTTGCCTCATCACCACAGGCTGCCAACATCGCCACAACAAACAGACCTGCCAGGACGTTTTTCAATGAAACCTTCTGTAACCAACCCATTTCACAATCTCCTATTACCAGGTTTGGTCAGAGCAGCACATCTGCTCCGCCAGCCAATATTCGTTATTTACGCCGCTCATCAGCTACTTCATATCCATCGTTTCACGGATAATTTTGGGTGTAACGAAAATCAGCAGCTCTGCCTTGTCATCCACCTTACGGGTCTGACGGAACAGCGCTCCGATGACAGGCAGGTCACCCAGAAACGGGACACTGTCAACCTCCTTGCTGCGGGTCTGCTCATAGATGCCGCCCAGCACCACGGTATCGCCATCCTTGACCAGCACCTGGGTCTTTACCTCCCGGGAGTTGATACTGGGAACACCGTTGAACACCTGGCCGACACTATCTTTGGTAACGTTCAGATCCATAATGATGCGATCGTCCGGAGTGATCTGAGGAACCACTTTCAGACTCAGCACCGCTTTCTTGAACGAGACTGAGGTCGCACCACTTGAGGTTGCCTGCTGATACGGAATCTCGACACCCTGCTCAATCAGTGCCTCACTGCGATTGGAAGTAATCACCCGTGGATTGGAAAGAACTTCACCACGACCCTCCATCTGCAGGGCAGACAGTTCCATATCAAGCAGATAGTCTTTACCCAGTAACGCAAGGGCAAATCTACCAGCCGGGTTGACTACTGGTAAATTGACGTTATAGCGATCCCCAAGCGCCGGCATCGTTACAGGCAGCGGGCCACCACCCCCTTGCAGATTGTTTAGCGCACTGTCAACCATGGTACCCGTTCCGCTTGAGGAACCAGTCCCGCCGATTATCCCGTTGGCACCATTTTTTGCTGCCGCGGTAACACCAAACCGGGCTCCCAGATTACGGCTGAAATCATTGTTTGCAATCACAATGCGTGACTCGATCATCACCTGGCGCACAGGTATGTCCAGCTCAGCCACCTGGGCACGCATCTTTTGCAGATTTTCGTATGTATCTGTTACAAGAATTCGATTGGTTCGCTCATCAATGGCGATCGAACCACGTTTTTTATCATCTTTGTTGAACAGAGCGGCAATATCAGAAGCCTTGGCATAGTTGACCTGGATGGATTCACTTAACAACGGAGCCAGTTCCTCCCGTTTTCTCTGGGCCTCCATCTCAAATTTTTCACGTGCGGCAATCTCCTCTGCCGGAGCCACCAAAATCACATTTCCGCGGCGGCGCATATCCAGCCCCTTGGTATTCAGAATAATATCCAGCGCCTCATCCCAGGGAACATTCTTCAAGTGCAGAGTGATACTCCCGGTTACACTATCACTGGCAACAATATTTTGATTGGTAAAATCAGCAATGATTTTCAGCGCTGCACGAACCTCTATATCCTGAAAATCAAGAGATAGGCGTTCGCCAGTATAGCGCTTCTGACTTTTTTTCTTGCTTTTCCTTGCCATCTTCTTGACCGCACTCACATTGATAACCATACGATTTCCAGACTGATAGGTCTGATATTCATAAGGCCCCATACTGCTTATAACCAGCTCGGCACCATTTCCCTTCGCGTAACCATCCACTGCGGTAACCGGAGTGGCGAAATCCATAACATCAAACCGCCGCGCAAGTTTTTCGGGGAGTTTCACACCGTTAAAACTCACAACAATACGGTCTCCCTGTTTACGAACATCAGCAACAACACCCTCATTCGAATAGGTTATCTCAACCAGTCCATCTCCTTTTTTACTGCGCCGGAAATCGATATGCTTGATCATGTCAACGGCATTTTTACTACTATCAGGAACACCCTCACCCAAGGATGCTGGGGACAAAGCATCAACCTTCCTGCCCAATGTCAAATAAATACGGCTTCCTTCGGTACGGATGTCGTAGGAGAGCATGCGGGTGAGATCAAAGATGAGCCGGGTTCGTCCTTGCGCCTCCACGACCTGCATGTTTTTTATTGCACCTGTAGCAACAAACTGGTTGTATCGTTTCAAGCCGTTGGATGTTTCAGCCAAATCAAGAATAATTCGTGGCGGATTGGTGGTAGTAAAACTAACCGGCCTGGAAACTGCATCAGTCATTTCCAGAACCAGACTGGTATCTCCTCCAGACTGATCGGAGACCTGCACCTCTTTCAGCACGTTGGCGAAAGATACGGACCATCCGGTCATCGACGTAGCTACTATTGCAGCCATTACCAACATCCGAACCCGACCTGCCGGATGTTCTTTTATAGTGTGTTCCATAATCTGATCTGCTTCAGTCACTTGTTTCATAATCATCCCCACCCTTAATCCTTCAAACTGATCTGGGCCGGGCGCTCCATCCACCCACCCATGCCATCTGGTATAATTTCTATAAGTTCGATCTTGTCCCTTGACAGCTTTGTCACCCGCCCATGGTTATGTCCCAGATAATTGTTTTTTCTTACCTGATAAACCACACCGTCCGGTGATTGCACCAGGGCCAGCAATTTCCCCGCTTTTTGCAAACTTCCAACCATGCGCAAGGTGTCAAGCTGATAGGATTCCAGCGTTTCCCGTTGACGTTTTGCATCAGGATGAATCGAGTTGTTTTTTCTCTGCTCCTTCAGCAGTTGCAGACTGGTTATCGAAAGAAAAGGATCGCGCTGGTCATTGGCCTGATAACGGAAACCTTCTTCTTTGGTCATGGGTGGAAGAGGTTTGACTTTCCCCTTTCTGGTCTCCCTGATGTCTGCAACATAGTTCACCAGATCATCAACACTGTCGTTTGCACATCCTGTTAGCAGCACCCCGGCTATCAGAATCAGGGAGGCATGCAGAAGCTGATGTCTGGAATTGATTTGCCTGATCATTTTTTCCTCTCCTTCTTCGTTTTCTCATGCTCTGCCTGCTCCTCCTCGCTAAGGTAGCGATACGTTCTGGCTGTCAGATCCATAACCAGTTTTGATGACTCCGCTTTATCAGCTTTACGGATGGATATGTTTTGCAGGGTGACAATTCTGGAAAGTGCGGCGGTATCACTGATAAAGCTGCCAAACTGATGATAATTTCCCACTACACGGATCTGAATTGGAAGCTCAGCATAGAACTCCTTGATCTGCTCCTGCTGCGGCTTGAACAGCTGGAACTCCAGCCCGTTACCGATACCTGCCTGGGAGATATCTACCAGCAGCTCCGCAATCTCGGCCTTGCCGGGGAGCTGCTGCAACATGCTGTTAAACATATCCCGCATTACTTTGTTCTGCTCTTGGTAGGCGTCGAAATTGGAAGCAAGCAGCTGCTTTTGCTCCAGCTCCTGTTTTAAACTCACCTCCATTGCACGCACTTCGTTCAACTGCTCGAGCTGGCTGTTAATAACGAAAAAATATCCGGCTATCAGTACCGCCACCCCAAGCACCGAACTAGCTATCAGTTGCAGATGACGAGGCCATCCACAAACGTTGCGGAAGTCCAGCTCTGCATTTGCCAAGTTGGAAATACTCATCAGCCTGCCTCTACTTTGTTCTCATCATGTGCTGAAATATGGTTTACACGCAAAACAAACCGGCTGCTTCGACCACTTGAATGTTTGTCCTTGCTTTCGATTACCTCAAGCCGGGGATTCCCCACCCATTCAGCACTATCCAGGTAGCGCATCAGATCCGATACATTGGCATTTGATTGCGCTACCCCCTCTATTTCCAGCACTGTCCCGCTCTGCCTCATGGCGGTGAAATAGACGCCACCGGGAACCAGCCTGGCCAGCTCATCAAGCATGTGAACGATGGCCGTCCGGCTGCTTTGCAGTTCGCCAATCACTTCCATGCGCGACATCAACTGCTGTTTCTCTTTTTTCAGCTCTTTGATACTGGCAATACTTTGGTCAAGTGCGGCTATCTTTTCCTTTAGAAAGTCGTTCCGTACCTGCTGTGCCCCGATCTGGTCACCCACATAAAAATATCCACCCAGCACCATCGCTGCTGCAGATATCGTCCAGCCGGCCGCAAACAGGGCAAATCGGCGCTGCTGGCCCTTGCGCCGCGCTTCTCGCCAGGGCAATAGGTTTATTTGCTTCATTCGTCAAAACTCCTTAAGGCAAGACCACAGGCGATCATCATCGCAGGTGCCTCTCGCTCCAGATCCTGTCTGGCTACAGCCGAGGAAAGAGCCATGGTGGAAAATGGACTGGCTATTGACGTAGAGATACCGGTCAGCTCAGCTACCGTGGCGGCAACATCAGGAATCGTTGCGCACTCACCGGACAACAGAACGTGATCCACATGGCTTACCCCGCTGGCGGAAAAAAAGAACTGCAACAGGCGGGAAGCCTGTTGGGCTACTGCCTTGCGAAAGGAAGGCAACACCTCGGTATCGAAATCTTCAGGAAGCTCATTATTCTGTCTGGCCTGCTCGGCCTGCTCAAAAGACAAACCGTAGTGCTGCTGAATGGCCTCGGTGAGCTGGATGTCGCCAAACATCTGCTCACGGGAGTAGATACCATTCCCATCCCTCAATACGGCCATGGTAGTGGTCACGTCACCAATATTAATCAGGGCTACGGTATGCACCTGAGCGCTGTCGGTCAGCTGTGTGCCAACCAGGGGAAATGCGTTCTCCAAGGCAAAGGTTTCCACATCCATGACAGCGGCATTCAGCCCTGCCTGCTCCAAAACCGCGATACGGGCATCTACATTCTCACTACGGGATGCCACCAGCAGAACCTCCACCAGCTCCCCCTCACCAACACTGTCCCCCACACAGAAATCCAGATTGACCTCCTCCATGGGATAGGGGATATACTGGGCAGCCTCTACCATAATCTGCTCCTCCAGCTCACTCTCACTGAACCCGGCAGGCATCGTTATAGTCTTAATAATTACCTGGGAGCTGCTTACCGCAACTGCACTATTTCCGACCTTGCTACCTGAGCGCAGAAAGGCGCGTTGTACTGTAGAAGCAACCGCATTGACATCCTTGATATCATTCTCGGACATGGCATTCATCGGCATTCTCTCAATTGCAAACCGCTCCAGCCGATACCGCCCGCCACTGCGAGACAGCTCAACCAACCGCACCGCGGAAGCACCAATGTCCAAACCAAGTACTTTGTTTTGTTTACCTTGCCAAAGGTGTGACAGCATCACAGAACCTCTTATTTGCAAAATTTCCAATAAATCAATGCGCCTGCTATATCGCTCTGATAATGGTTATCGGCATGCCGGGTTTTTTTCTTTACTGCCGTTTTGGGAAAGATAGCTTCTTCCAGCCGCAACCAAAGGCAAAAATAAAAAACATGGACATATTTCGCCCGGTTGGGGAAGCATTTATACTAATGGCTTGTTTTTTTGCCGGTTTGAAGACCCCCGTAACTATGCCGTCTCGACGAAAAATTGCTCTTTTCAGCGCCATTCTGGTTCTGACCATAATCCTGGCAGGACTGATCACTGCTGCCGGCGCCTGGTTCTATCTAACTCCCAAGCTTCCTCCTCTTGACGCTCTCAAGGAGGTTCAACTCCAGACTCCGCTGCGCATCTACAGCGCAGATGGAAAGCTGATTGCTGAATATGGGGAGCAGCGCCGTATTGCGCTACGCTATGAAGAAATACCACCTGCAATGATCAGGGCGGTATTGGCGGCTGAGGATAACCGCTTTTTTGAACACCCCGGGGTAGATATCAAAGGTATCCTGCGCGCCACAATAACCCTGCTGCGTACCGGGGAAAAAAGTCAGGGCGGCAGTACCATTACCATGCAGGTTGCACGTAATTTTTTTCTGAGCAGGGAAAAAACCTATCTGCGCAAGATCAACGAAATCCTGCTCGCCCTCAAAATAGAAAAGGAGCTGAGCAAACAGGAAATTCTTGAGCTCTATCTCAACAAAATCTATTTCGGGAACCGCGCTTATGGCGTAGGAGCAGCCGCCAAAGCCTACTATGGGAAGAATCTTGATGAACTGAGCGTGGCGCAGATGGCAATGATTGCCGGTCTGCCGAAAGCACCATCCATCTATAACCCGATCGCCAATCCGCAACGGGCTCTACAGCGCCGTAATTACGCACTGGAACGGATGTACGCTCTGGGCAGCATTGACGCCAGAACCTACCAGCAAGCCCTGGAGGAAAAAGACGATGCCCGCCGTCATAAATCCCGTTCCGAGGTGGAGGCTCCCTATGTTGGTGAAATGGCGCGCAGTGAGGTGGTTAAGCGCTTCGGAGAAGAGGTCTACAGTACCGGTTACAAGGTTTTTACAACAGTAGACAGCCGGTTGCAGAATGCAGCTAACCGAGCTTTGCGCAACGGGCTGCTCGGCTATCTCCATCGCCACGGCTACTCCGGTCCGGAAAAACACCTTGATCTGCCTTTTGCGGAATTGAAACAGTGGTTGCGCAGCCAGAACAGCAGCACAGCCACACCTCCATCAGCAGTCACAGAAGCACAAGCAGAACTGCAGCGGATTCCGGCACTGGGCGGTCTGCTACCCGCACTGGTTGTTCACCCGGCGGCCGAGGGCATCACAGTTCTGCTGGCAGATGAGAAGCTTGTCAAGCTGCCTTATTCAGGCTTCTCCTGGGCACTCAAGTCAGGTTCTGACAAGAAAAACAAAGGCTCCAGAAAAGTAACAGACATCTTCAAAGCCGGTGATATCATCCGTATCCGCCAGCAGAATAACGGAAATTGGGAGTTGGCTGGTATTCCTCCAACGGAAGGCGCACTGGTTTCACTCAACCCGCAGGATGGTGCCATTCTCGCCCTGAGTGGCGGTTTTGATTTTTTCAAAAGCAAATTCAACCGGGTTACTCAGGCCAAACGCCAACCAGGCTCCTCATTCAAACCCTTTATCTATTCTGCCGCACTGGAGAAAGGCTACACAGCAGCCAGTATTATTAATGACGCCCCGGTAGTAATGGATGATGAAAATCTCGACGAAACCTGGAAACCGCAAAACTACAGCGGCCGATTCTTTGGCCCAACCCGTCTGCGCGTTGCCCTGACCAAGTCACGCAACCTGGTTTCCATTCGGCTCTTACGCGCCATCGGTGTCGGCCATGCGGCCAAATACGCCACCCGGTTTGGATTCAAGTCTGACAGTTTGCCGCGTGACCTGTCGCTGGCGCTGGGTAGTGGCAGCGTTACCCCACTGGAGCTGGCCACCGGCTACGCCGTATTTGCCAACGGTGGTTACCTGGTCTCTCCCTACTTCATTCAGCGAATCGAAAATGCTGATGGTGATATCGTATGGCAAGCTGAGCCGGTTCAGGTCTGCACAAAATGCGAAGAATCAACCGCCCCGACAAGCAGCGATGCACTCCCTCGTGCAACAGCCAGGCGAGTCATCACTACGCAAAACAGCTACCTGATGACCTCCATGATGCGTGACGTGGTTCGTTTCGGTACCGGTCACCGGGCGATGGAGTTGAAACGCAATGATCTGGCCGGGAAAACCGGGACTACCAATGATCAGTTTGACGCCTGGTTTTCCGGTTTTAATCATGCCATTGTGACAACGGTATGGACGGGCTTTGATAACCCAAAACCCATGGGTAACAGCGAAACCGGTGGCAAGGCTGCCCTGCCTATCTGGATAGATTTTATGCGTGTAGCACTGGAAGGGGTTCCTGAGCTGCCGTTGAAGCAGCCACCTGATCTGGTAACGGTCCGCATTGATCCGGAAAATGGACTTCTGGCCAACGCCAGTACGCCAAAGACGATCTTCGAGACCTTCCGCACCGGGCACGTACCGGAGGCCCAGCCGGAAACCTACTGGGAAAGCAGCGAAGAGAACACCAAGGGGCTCTCCGAGCTCTTTTAGGACACTGCCATCATGTCGCACCGCACCATTGGCAAAGATCAGCAGATGAGGATCCGCATCGCCCAGGAGGCTGCACGCCTTATGGTGGAGCACGGCATCCGTGACTACTACACCGCCAAGCACAAGGCGGCAACCCAACTGGGGGTTGCCAATACCCGCCATCTGCCGCGCAATGAAGCGATTGAGGCTGCCCGCATTGAACATCAACGCCTGTTCAGCTCCCGCCAGCACCCTCAACAGCTACGCTATCTGCGCAGCACGGCACTGCAGACCATGCGATTGTTGTCAACATTCAACCCACGGCTGGTTGGGTCGGTACTGAGCGGCAGCGCCGGAAAACATGACGCCGTTACCCTACACCTGTTTGCAGACACGGCAGAAGATATTGCATTTACACTGATGGAAAAAGAGATACCATTCAAGGTGGAGGAGTATCATCTGCGGCTGAACGGAACAGAGCGGTCGTTCCCTGGCTACCGGTTTGTTGCCGGTGAAACCGATATTGAGCTGGTGGTTTTTCCTGCCAGTGGCGTTCGCCAAGCACCCATCAGCCCGGTGGATGGAAAACCCATGCACCGAGCCTCAAGTCAAAAGGTTGAACAACTGCTGGCAGAAGATAGATCGCTGCCCCAACCTTTGGCCGAGACATAAAAAAAGCGCCTCGCAAGGCGCTCTTTCCTGCACTGAAACCCAGCAGCAGTTATTTCATACCATATTTCTGACGGAATTTGTCAACCCGTCCGGCAGTGTCAACAATCTTCTGCTTGCCAGTGAAGAACGGATGGCAACTGGAGCAGACATCAATATGCAGATCACGTCCGGCGGTGGATTTTGTTTTAAACGACTCGCCACAACTGCAAGTCACGTTAATCTCTTCATAGGCAGGATGAATATCCGGCTTCATGGCAACACCCTCTTTCACAGACCAAACACATATCGCAACCCACAGCTCACTCTAATGGGCACCACATGCAAAAGCGGAATGATACGGCGCTTATATCGGGTTGTCAATGTCGATAAAGCGGTGTTCCAAGTTGAACCGCTGCGCCAAGTGTTCACCCAGCGCCTTCACGCCGTACCGCTCAGTGGCGTGATGTCCCGCTGCAAAAAAATGGATGCCGCTCTCTCTGGCAGTATGTACCGTTGGCTCGGATACCTCGCCGGTGAGAAACGCATCCACGCCTAATTCCACCGCCTGGTCGAGCCAGGACTGTGCCGCACCGCTGCACCAGGCAATGGTGGTAATCGTTTCCGGACCGGCCGGAATATAAAAAGGTGTTCTGCCCAGCTGTCTGGTTATACGTTCAGCAAAGGCGTCGGCATTCACGGGCATACTCAATCTCCCCACCATTCCGATGGCGGGACTGCCACCAAAACCACCTTCAGACCGAAGTCCGAGCAGTTTTGCCAGCCGGGCATTATTCCCATAGACGGGATGTGCATCCAGCGGTAGATGCCAGGCCAACAAATTGACATCGTTGCACAACAGCTGCTTCAAACGGCGCTGCTTCATCCCCACCACAGCAGCTGCCTCCCCTTTCCAGAAAAGACCATGATGAACCAGAATGGCATCCGCTCCGCTCTCCACTGCCTGTTCAAGCAGCATCAGACTAGCGGTTACCCCGGTTACCAAGTGTCCGATCTCCCTCCGCCCTTCAACCTGAAGGCCATTGGGGCAGCTATCCTGATACGTTCCCGCATCAAGCAACTCATCTATGTAAGCGACTAACTCCTGCCTTTGCACCATCAGACTTTTTTCTCTCCATCCGGATTTACAGTAAAGTATAAGGCATGAAGACCCGGAAACTACTACATTTTTTGTTGCAGGCCGTAATCGTAGGCGTAATTGCAGGCAGCGCTGTCGTGCTGCTTCGTCCCCAGCACCCCGATCCCGAAAAAAGCGCAGAAACAGCACCTGACAACAACTTGCAACAGTCGTCCGGACCAGTAAGCTACAGTCAGGCAGTGGAGACTGCAGCTCCCGCTGTTGTCAACATATACAGCCAGAAAAGAATTACGGAACAACCACATCCGTACATGAACGATCCCCTGTTTCGACAGTTGTTCGGCAAACAGTTGGGGGTTCCCCGCCAACGACTGGAGACAAGTCTGGGTTCCGGCGTTATTGTCAGCCAGAAAGGCTATATTCTCACCAACAACCACGTAATAAGGGAAGCCGACGCCATCCAGATTGCGCTGCGGGATGGTCGTGGTGTATCTGCCACCATTGTCGGAACCGATCCGGAAACCGATCTGGCCGTTCTCAGAATCAAGCTGGACAAGCTCCCCAGCATTACCCTCAGCGAGACGCAGAATCTGCATGTTGGAGATGTGGTTCTCGCCATCGGTAACCCTTTCGGTGTAGGTCAGACGGTAACCATGGGTATCGTCAGCGCAACTGGGC
This sequence comes from Gammaproteobacteria bacterium, assembly GCA_024277575.1. Taxonomy (GTDB): domain Bacteria; phylum Pseudomonadota; class Gammaproteobacteria; order Thiohalospirales; family Thiohalospiraceae; genus DRMK01. The sequence goes on from JAJRUX010000189.1 coordinate 10,926, forward strand.
GCAGCCGACTGGGGCTTAGCACCTTTGAGAACTTCCTCCAGACCGATGCCGCCATTAATCCCGGCAACTCCGGCGGCGCACTGGTCAATGCAGCAGGCCAACTGGTCGGGATCAACACCGCCATTTGCTCCCGTTCCGGCGGCTCACAGGGAATCGGCTTCGCCATCCCGGTCAGCCTTGCCAAAGGGGTCATGAGTCAGATTATCGAACACGGTTATGTCATCAGGGGGTGGTTGGG
>JAJRUX010000190.1 GCA_024277575.1 Gammaproteobacteria bacterium
CCCGCCACAGGAGATGCAGCTGGGACTCGAAGCCTTCGAAAAAATCAAGAAAGAGACACCGATCAGCAAGGATCCCGAAATCAATGCAATGGTTCAGCGGGTCGGCAAACGCATCGCCTCCGTTGCCCCCCTGCCCAACGCCCAGTGGGAATTCGTCGTTTTCGATGATCCCGAAATGGCCAACGCCTTCTGTCTGCCGGGCGGAAAGGTCGGGATCTACACCGGGATCCTGCCCATCACCAGGAACGAAGAGGGACTGGCAACGGTGATCGGGCATGAGGTGGCCCACGCCGTGGCCCGCCATGGTGCGGAACGCATGTCCCAGGGACTGCTGGCGCAGCTTGGCGGGCAGATAGTCAATATTGCCACCGCCAGCAAGTCACCCCAGACCCGGGCCCTGATCAACGCCGCCTACGGAATGGGAACCACGGTCGGGGTAATGCTCCCCTACTCCCGCGCCAATGAGCTGGAGGCCGACCGGCTTGGCCAGCTGTATATGGCACGCGCGGGCTATGATCCCAAAACATCCATCGACTTCTGGAAGCGGTTTGCTGCCTGGGGCGCCAAACAGGGAAAACGCCCGCCCGAATTTCTGAGCACCCACCCGGTGGGCAAAACCCGTATCCGGCAGCTGCAGAAATACCTGCCCGAAGCGGAAGCCGAGTACCGGCGCGCCAAACAATAGACGAAAACCCTCAACAAGGGTATGCTATGCGCTCTTCGCGCCCGTAGCTCAGCTGGATAGAGCGCTGCCCTCCGGAGGCAGAGGTCAGAGGTTCGAATCCTCTCGGGCGCGCCATACAGATACGAACAAATCCGCAAAACAGGCAAGTAAAACACCATGCGTCATCGCCATGATGTATGGTTATTTCTGCTCCTCCATACCAAACACCAGATAAAGCATTTCACAGATGGAGCCGTATATCCGTAGATGAGGAGTGGCGGATAGCGCCTTGGAACAACCAGAAAAACAAATTTCATTTTCAACTTTTTCCAGAAATGCTTCAGCTATAGTGAACCTGTTTTATGCCTGCATCTCTGTTAGTACAAACAGCAATGATGTACGAGCACAACGATTGTTCCGTCTCAAGTAAATTCTGGTAGCTGTCGACTATACCCTATAACGGTTTTTATTCTTTATGCTACCAACATATCCATTAGGGAATGAGCACAGTTCACACTTTCACCGTTTTCACCTGCACCTATAATCGCGCAACGACTCTGCACCGCGTCTATGAAAGTCTGTTGGCACAAACCTTTGGTGATTTTGAGTGGATCGTATTTGATAACGGTTCCACGGACAATACCAGAGAACTGGTAGAGCAATGGACAAGAGAGTCCAGCCTCTGCATACGATTTCTATCCTGGCCGGAGAACACCGGCTACCAGAACACCTTTAATGAATGTATAGCCATCGCGAAAGGAAAGTTTTTTCTGATCCTGGATTCAGATGACCGTTGCGTTCCACATGCACTCGAACGTTTTTATCAACTATGGAATACGATTCCGGCTGAAGAAAGAGATAAGTTTTCCGGCGTTACTGTGTTATGTGAAGACCAAAACGGAAATCTTGCCGGTAACAGATTCCCCGAAGACTATCTGATATCCGACTCGCTCGAGCTGGAGTACAAATACAAGGTGATCGGGGAAAAGTGGGGATTTGTCCGTGTTGATATTCTGCGGAAACACCCTTTCCCAAAGGTGAAATACCATGTTATGCCACACATCGTATGGCATCAGATATCGCTGAAGTACAAAACTCTGTTTAGCAATGAAATACTGCGCATCTACTACAGCGATGAACAACGGAAGGTGGGGCAATTGACCGCAGTCTCTCCGGAGCACAATGCCGCAGGAAAACTGATCGGACAGCAGGCAATACTGAACAACAACATGAATTGGTTTTTTACCGCACCCTGGGCTCTGACCAGGGCATGCATTCAGTATGTGCGTTTCTCTCTTCACGCGGGAAAAGGGGTAATTATGCAGTATCGGGGATTGAATAACCGACCTGCCAGACTGCTCTATCTCTCCACTCTTGCAGGAGGCATCGCACTCTATACCGGGGACAAAATCAACGGCCTGCTTGGCTCACCAAGCTCAGGCAACAGAGGAAAAAAAGTCGAGTGCGGATCTACTGTGGAGTGATTACGCTCTCGGTTGCGGGAATGCTGGCATAACCTTCCCTTTGTTGCTACTCTTGGGCGGTTACGAGTAACCTGTATGAGCCTGTCGATCCAATGCGAAAAATTCTTGTCACCAGCGCCCTCCCCTACGCCAACGGTCCCATCCACCTGGGACATCTTGTGGAGTATATCCAAACCGACATCTGGGTTCGTTTTCAGAAGTTGCGCGGCCACCAGTGCATCTACGTATGCGCCGATGATGCCCACGGAACACCCATCATGCTCAAGGCGCAGCAGGAGGGGATCACGCCGGAGCAGCTGATCGCCCGCATCAGCGCGGAACACCAGGCCGATTTTGCCGATTTCCTGATCGGTTTCGACAACTACTACAGTACTCACTCGGAAGAGAACCGCCACTACGCCAATCTTATCTACAAACGTCTGCGCGAAGCTGGCCACATTACCCGGCGCACCATTACCCAGGCCTACGATCCGGAGGCGGAGATGTTTCTTCCGGATCGCTTCATCAAGGGGGAGTGCCCACGCTGCGGCGCTGCGGATCAATATGGTGATTCTTGCGAAGTGTGCGGTGCCACCTATGCACCGACCGAGCTGAAAAATGCGCTGTCTGTCATCTCTGGTGCAAAACCGGTGGAGCGGGAGACGGAACATTACTTTTTCAAGTTGGGCGATTTCAGCAAGATGCTGAAGAAGTGGGTGCACAGCGGCCATCTGCAACCCGAGATCAGCAACAAGCTGGATGAGTGGTTTCAGTCCGGACTGCAGGATTGGGATATTTCGCGGGATGCTCCCTACTGGGGGTTCGAGATCCCGGATGCGCCCGGCAAGTATTTCTATGTCTGGCTGGATGCTCCCATCGGTTACATGGCCAGCTTCAGAAACTACTGTGATCGCAGTGGCATCGATTTTGATGATTACTGGAGCAAGGAGGGGGAAACTTCTACCGAACTGTATCACTTCATCGGCAAGGATATCGCCTATTTCCACACCCTGTTCTGGCCGGCGATGCTGGAAGGGGCGGGGTTCCGCAAACCCACGGCGGTATGGTGTCACGGTTTTCTGACCATCAACGGACAGAAAATGTCCAAGTCACGCAATACCTTTATCCGGGCGCGCACCTATCTGGAGCAACTCAACCCGGAATACCTGCGCTACTATTTCGCGGCGAAACTGGGTTCCGGGGTAGATGATATCGACCTGAACCTGCAGGATTTCATGGCGCGGGTCAACAGCGACCTGGTGGGCAAGCTGGTCAACATCGCCTCCCGCTGCGCCGGTTTCATCGGCAAACGGTTCAACGGAAGATTGACCGATACCCTGCCCGACAGCGATCTCCATGCAAGCTTCATCCGCTCCGGCGAGGAGATTGCCTCCCTGTACGAAAAACGGGAGTACGGCCATGCCATGCGCGAGATTATGGCGCTGGCCGATGTCG
>JAJRUX010000191.1 GCA_024277575.1 Gammaproteobacteria bacterium
GATGCAAAGGTTGCCGAAATTCGGTCCGCGTATCCCGATGAAGGAGGCTACGGGCGGCTGGCAAAGCGCTTCGGTTGCGGCGAATCGACGATCAGGGACATTGTGCAATACAGGACCAGGTGGAGCGCGTGAATTATTACAACGACAACGACACAAACGCCTGTGCCTGGCTGACGGAACTGATCAAAAGCAGATGGAGAGCCAGAAATGAGCCGATACGATGCAGTAACCGGGAAATGGATAGCAGAATTTTATAACCCGCCGGAGTTCAGGCAGGAAGAAGAGATTGACGTTGATTCAGGGCCGGTTTTTCCAGACAGAGAGACAGCGGAAGAAGCTGAGCGGTTTGCGTACAAGGTGATCACAAACGAGTGGAACAGATGACATGAACATCATCATATCACTTGGGGCCGGTATGTTTGAGCGAGAATGCGAAGGGATGTGTGGATTATGATCGCCCGGAATACCCCACCGCAAGTTCCGCGTGATCTGGTAGCCGCACAGGCTGATGACGACGGACTGTGGTTTGTGGCGGAAACAGCGCCGGAGGCATATTTGCAATTTGCGCTCAGGGCATTGCATGAATCAGTTGAATACTGGATGGGGAGAGAAATGACAGACTTCCGAGTAATATCTGACGATGACTTCTGCGAGTGGAAGCGGGAAGATTTCGACTTCAACGCCTACGAAACAACGTGCGACAATTGTTTTGAACTCAACGACGGAAAACCGTCAGATCACGGCATGAAGTACTGCTGCTATTGCGGCAAGCAGATACGGGAGAAGCCTTACGGAGTGACAGGGTGATCACGCTATTGAATATTGACTGCATGGAATATATGGCGGGGTGTGCAGATAAGTCGTTTGATCTTGCCATCGTGGATCCTCCCTATGGGATATCTGCAACAAAATTTGGTATGGGGAGAAGGGGCCGCAATTCCAGAAGCTACACAAAAGGGAGAAAGGGCCGGTTATCGCAAGGGGCTGGAAAATTAAAAAACCGGATATTAAATACTGCTTGCTCGCACTGGGATAATTATCCGCCAGTTAGCTCATACTTTAAGGAGTTGTTTAGAGTATCAAAAGACCAGATAATTTGGGGGGGGAACTATTTCGACCTTCCTCCTACACGGTGCGTAATCTGCTGGGATAAAGAGCAGCCTTGGGAGAATTTCTCACAATGGGAAATGGCATGGACATCATTTAATAGCCCTGCGGCTCTTTTCAAAAGACAAAACGGGAACAGGGAGCCGGGGAAAATACATCCAACACAAAAGCCGATAAAACTTTATGAATTTCTTCTACACAAATATGCTAAACCAGGACATCGCATTATAGACACCCATCTAGGCAGCGGCTCGAGTGCCATAGCGGCCCACTACTTCGGATGTGATTTAGTTGGCTGTGAGATTGATACAGATTATTATAACGCGGCGATAAATCGGCTCAAAAACGAGACAGCGCAAGAAGATATGTTTTTAGTGACGCCATGACCGCACTGATCCTCGCCATGCTCACCCTCCCGAACTGGATACGCCCGGAATACCAGTCCCGCCTGATCGTCGCGCCGGAGTACTTCACGATCTGCTACGAGCATCCGGCAGGCAAGGTATGGTGCTGGTCGGGAACACCGGAACAGTGGGAGAAAATATACGTAGCGCGGGTTAATCCAAGGAGCATGCCGTGATTGAGAAAATTCTCCCGGATTTCTGCTATTCGAGCCGCTCCCTGTCGATAGAAGGGGCCGTTATCCACTATTTCAGCGCCATCAACGTAGACCCGCCACACGCCTTCAACATGACCGTGTGCCGAAACCTGTTTATCGACCTCAACCGGCCACGAGATATGCGCACCATCTACATGCTGGAGGAGAAATGGCCGGACCGGCGCCTGTACGCCTCTGCCCATGTCCTGATCGGGCAGGATGGTGAAATCTGGAAACTCGTCCCCTTCGACCACCAGGCATACCATGCCGGAGCCTCGATCATGAACGGGCGCAAGAACTGTAACCGCTGGACGCTGGGGATAGAACTGGTCGGGACCGCTAAATCAGGCTTCACACAGGCCCAGTACAGCGCGCTGGCGGGACTTTTGCTGGATCAGGGCATCAGCCTTGATGTGGTCGCCGGGCACGATACGGTGCGCTACGCGGCAATCCGGGGCGGATCCGCCAAGCCCTTCAAGATCGATCCGAGCGGCAAGCGGGATGGGAGTGGGGACAATTTCGACTGGCCCCGTCTTCGGGGTATGGTTACAGCCTGTCTACAGCCGCCTGAGCCTGATCAATAAACGCCTGCAATTCGTCCGAGGACAGTTCCCTGCCCTCGGCGTTGGCGCGCTCCTGGGCCGCCATGACCTGCTGGTAGTTAACCCCAAGCGATTGCAGGGTTCCAGTGACTGCCAGCGCCGTGTCGATCAGCTTGAGCATTAGTGCCTGGTCCATTTTGTAACCTCCGTACTTCGGTTTGCAGGAATTTCAATATGCTGTTGGCCAGTGCCAGTTGATCCTGAGCGTTCTGGATATCGCCCTCGACCAGCATCCGCTTGGCCAGTCCGAGCGCATCGACCCCGCGCTGCAAGTGTGCCTTGAGCCGGGCCTTGGTTTTGGTGGTGATCACTGCATCTGCCCGGCACTCCCCGTCTGTGACGGTATTCCCGCACAAGGTCTGTACCGTTCCCGACAGTGCCACAATCTCCACTGATGTCACGGCAATGGCATCCTCTATACTGTCCACGGTGGGCCGTGTCACGCAGCCCGGCAACATGATTAGCGGCAGCACAAGAACAGCCCAGATCATGGCGTTGCCCCGCATCTTGCCGATCATCCGGCGTGTGGCCAACGCCTGGTAGTCCTTCAAAAAGCTCAGTACCGCCCCGCCGGCCAATACCCACCAGCTGGCCTCGGCGATGTCGCGCCATGAAGTGACGCCTTCCATCTGGAACAGGGCGATAAACCCGGTAACAAACCCGATCAGCGCAGCAATCAGTGCGCCGGTGACTGTTTCTTTCATGTCGAGTCCTCGCTGTCATCATGTTGGCATTCAGTGTCTTTGGATACGATCAGTGCTCCGTTAACAACTTCGCCCAACCACTGTATTGCAACAGCTGCATTATGACCGTCCTTTGCCGGAACAAGTGCATTTTGAAAGTGGGCAAAAATAAACTGGGCTATTTTCTGGTGTTCATTCATCATGGCGTTCCAAATGTAATTGAAACACTGGAGTCAGCAGAAGCATTACCCAGTGTGTCAGTAACAGTGCATCGAAGGGTATCACTTCGTTCCACGTCTGATCCAGTCGCGGTGATGGTGGTGGTTGATGCTGACGGGGTATTGATGGTCAGTCCCGTCCCCGCCCCAACCCATGACCACGCATAGGAATAGGCCGGATTCCCCCCGGATACTGTTGCAACAAAAGGGCTGCTGGTATGTGGTGAATCACCGTTGGTCAGTACCTGCACATAGCTGGTCGGCGAGACCTTTACGGACAGGGGCTGGAATCCATGAGGACGAGACCACATCAGGAAACATCCTGCAAAATAGATGCAACCAGCGTCCCGTTGATATTGGAGACCGTAAGCAAATCTTTCTTGCCAGCCCCGGAGGTAAATGTCGGAACCACCCCGCCAATCCATACCCATGCAACAGGCCATGCGATGGTGTTGGTTCCCGAATTATTCAACAGGAAAGACACGGTTTGCCCGTCTGAAATATTGCTCAGGGTGAATGTGGTGATATTCGTACTGACATTGCAATAGAATGAATTGGACGTATTGGCATCGAATTGTGTTGTTGCCGAAGCTGTTACGGTCTGGGTTGCTGTATATTCTCCCTTTGTCCAGCCATTCTTTCTCTGGTACGAAGCAATCCTTACCACTCCTGAATCAAGTCCGGCATCATAAACCCCGCAGGTCAGCCCGTGAAGATTCAGGGCCTCGGAACGAGCGGTGTCCCCTACTTCTATAGCATCGGATGTGGTCATCCGTAGCAGCCACTTGTCCGCTGCTGCCGTTGTATAGCCCTTGACCCCGTATGAGTTGGCGAACCACAGACCGGTGCTTCTCCATTCCGCCCTCAGTGTTCCGCCTATAGCGACCCCCATGACATTAGCAAGAGCACGATAAAAGCCGGTATCCGTATCACCAACAAAAGTCAGTCCCGGAGCAGCAGCAGAACCTAATGCTGCTTGCAACGACTTGCCTGATGCCATGCGCAGGCTGTCGGCATAAAACCCGCCGATTTCCGCCCCGGAATGCGCAAACCGCACCGCGCTGGAACCATAATACATCCCCGCGTCTGTTGCAGAAGCAAAGGAATAAGCGGGGGATGCGGCAGACTCATCCAGCGATTGAACAGGCTGTTTCGTCGCTATGCGGGCTGTATTGATATCGAGCGCCAGCACACCGCCTGCGGTCAATCCAAGATTGTTGGCGCCAATCCTGTATACCCCTGTATCAGGGTCTCCGGAAAAACTGTAGGCAGGCAAAGAGCCTGAACCGGACTGGTTTTCTATGGCGGTAGTCTTGAATGACAGCCGTGTTGTTCCGGCTACCGTAACATCAAGAATTCCTGCTCCGCTTAGCCACAACCCGGTATCAATATCAGAAGTAAACGAATATGCAGGAACACCAGCACTGCCATCTGCAGCGCGCTGTGCCGCCCCATAAGTCTGAATACCGGCAAAAGTCTGCGCCGAAGTCAGGTCGGGGACGACCGCCCACGCTCCGCCTCTCCACACCTCAAGAGCAGCAGAACCGTTGAACCTGAGTGCGTCTGTCCCCGCAACAGAAACCCGCAGATCACTGCTCCCGGCCCGGTATACCCCGGAGGTCGTTTCATTGCTGAAGCTCAGCGCGGGGGCAGCAGCAGACCCATCAGTCAGCTTGAGCGGAGCAAGCATCCCGCCTTTCCCGGATCGGGAAAGGGAGTCCTGAATCTCCGGCCCCATGTCAAGAACAAAAGTAGAGTTTGCCCACGTAACGGTAATATCCGTCCCAGTGGTTGGCGGATTCCCGGAAGGCAGGGAATAATTACCGTTTGCATCGCGTGCCATCAGTTCACTCCTGTTACGACAGCCTGCCGCATGATCTTTCCAGCAGGACGAGTATATCTCGTGTTTTCACGAAGAAGTTTTGCAATTTCCCTCTGAGCAGCAGTGCGCCCCATCAGGGCTTTCTGAAAGCCCTCTGTAGAGGCCGCTCGTGCTCCAGCCATCAGCCCGCCGGTGGCCACAGCAACCGGCGCAAACCCAGGGACAAATCCGCTGCCAATACCAAGAGCCGCACCCAACTGGAAAATGTTGGGCGTCTGGGACAGCGGGGGGAATGCCTCCATCCCTGTTGTCGCAATATCCTGCCCCATTGCCTCGCCGGACAACCCCTTGCTCCCACCTTTTTTGCTGGCCGCCCGGAACAGCTCCTTCGGAGTGAACCCAAGCGTGGCGTCATTCGCTCTGGATGCTTTTTTCATCAGGCTCCAGTAGGCATAAGGGCTTTCCTCAAGAGCATCCTTGGCCTGATAGGGAACGCCTGTCTCGACCCATTCGTTATATATTTGCGCAATTTTCCCCTTGCCCTTGCCGGAAGGATTCAGGTTCTCCTTGATTGTATCGTCGATCCGGGTAGCCAATGATTCAAGGAAGGTTTTTTCAGTGATATCATCCGTCATTGCTGCGGACTTCTTGACTGCAATTCGCAAATCAAGCAAATCTTCACCGCTGAAAGTCATATCCGGCTTTCCTGTTTCCCCGGCCACCTTCAGCCTCGCTCTCTCGGGCATCATCCATTTCTGTAGCCGGTCAAGCCTCCCGTTGGTATTGGCAAAGTTCTTCCTGATTAACCGGAACGCCTTGATTGCTGCCTTGTGGGACGGAGCAAAACGCCTCCAGTCCCGCTGAAACAGCTGATAATCAAGTGATCTGACAGGATTAAATGCAGACTCCCAGAATTCCTGTATTTTCTTGTTCACTACCCCGGGAGAGTCTGTTTTTTCAAAAACCCGCCCGGCATATTTCGGTATCGCTCTTTGATGGACAAAATCATTCCAGACATTAAGCGCCTTGGCCGCTTGCTTGGCGGCAATTTGCGTGCTGCCGGGTATGTTGGCAATGAAATCCCTGAAAATCGTCTGTATGAGGCCGGTTCCGGACTGCGCCAGAGGAATAAACGCCCCGGTTTCGTCCATGATCTGTTCCGCTGACCGGCTTACCTTGGCCAGTCCCTTTGCAAAAACCTTCTTGAGCGCCTGCCCCCCTTTTGTCATCCCGCCGCCCATTGCCGCCCCAAGAGCGGCGCCCTGCATTCTTTCCCCGGGATCTGATACTGCCGCACCAAACAGCGCCCCTTCCCCAACAGCAGCCCCTGTGCGCGGGGCAAGCGCCCTTGACAACACTCCGGCCCCGACTTTCCCGCCGGGAGAAGCCAGCGGAGCGGTAGCAATCATCTCCCCGGCAAAGTTTCCAGCCGTCCCGGCTTTGGTGTCCATCAGGTCGGCATCAAGCCGCCTTGCCTCTTCATAATCCGCCTTGTCCATCAGGCCCAGAGAAGTTGCCAGGCCCTGCCCAAGCCGCGTAATACCGCGATCAAACCCGGTAATGGCATTTTCTATTGCAGATTCGGAAGCAGCACCAAATTCAGGCCGCTGCGCTTCTGCCTGGTACTCTCCCAACAGCTTCAGCTGGCGTTCTGATGCTTTTTGCCACGATTCTTTCCGGTTCGGGTCTCCGCCATGGAAGATATATCCTTCTACAACAGTTCCTACTTCAGGCGTCACCACTGCCTCTCCCATGGCCCTGTTTCCCCCGGAGCCGTCGGCTGAAACGGAGCACTGTCATGAGCCTGTACAGGGTCAAACCCATACAATGATCCGCCCAGTTCCTGCAAGTTTCTCAAATATTCGTCCTTTACATCTACCTGCCCGCCAAGAATTCCAGCGGCCTGATCCATGTATGCCCTGCGCATCGAGGCAAGCGCACTAAGAAAATCAGCCTCCGTATTCATCGGGTTAAGCATGATTCTTTCCGCTTCAGCTTTCATTTCCTGACTGGACACGGCTGTTCCGGAAATGATCTTGCGCAGATATCCGCGCAAATCTTCAATCGCCGCCTTGGTCTGTTTTGCCCGCTCTGATCCGGTCAGGGTTGTCCATATCGGGATATTGGCCATTCCGCCAAGGCCCTCAATATCCCCGGGAATATTCCACTTTCCGGTGGCATCATCCAGTGTGACGCCCTGGTCCGCCAGCTTGTCCATCACTGTTTTTACTTTTTGCCCCAGCGGGATGACCCCGGATTTTTCAAGCCGGTCGGACAATTTCATGATATTTCGTTCTCGCAGCTTCCTGTCGCGATCAGCCAGCAATGCCTCGTTGCGACCCTGCATCATGGCCAGTTGCTGCTCTCGGTATTTGCGGGTGTTCTCTTCCTTGATCCTTGCCCGTTCGTCCTGTTGTTCCCAATACTTCTCAAGAGCGCGCTGTGACTGCTCTTTCAGCTTGTTGGCCTCCATGGCCTTGATCAGCCCGGTGGCTTCGGAAGAAAGCGCCGACCCAACCCGCTGAAACTCATTACTGCCGGACAGCATGGCGACCAGGCCGAGATCATTCTGAGCGCGTAATTCCTGCGCAGAAGGCAGCAGCGGCTTGCCCCGAAGGGCGCCTGCAGTCATGATTTGTTTCTCTATCGGGATCATTTCAGTACATTTTCTCTCTCAATGCGCGGCTCAGTAACCCGGTCTGTGGCATTCCCGCATGAGCAGACGGGGCATTTTGCCCCGTTTCTACGGCCAGCAGGCCACGACTTTTTGCCAGAGCGTCATATAATGCCTTTCTCGATGCCGCCGCTTTTGCGTCCAGAACGTCCTGTTTCCCTCCTTCGCCCTCGATATCCCGCACCTTTTTTCTCCCGCTCAGCTGCTTGCCAATGGTGGCAAGAGCGGAAAGCGGGCTGGCAGCAATATATGTTCTCCCCGCCTGAATACCACTTCTGAGAGAAGCATCTCTGAGCATGTTTGCCTTTTCCAGCTGTGTAGCCAGCCGCGCCTGCTCATCATCAACCGCCCCCATTTGCATGATTTGCCGGGCGACTTTTGGATCGGAAAATATTGATCTCGATATGCCATAAACAGGCTTCGCCCCAGCAGTCATCCCGGAAACCGCAGGATCGCTTTGCGTGACAGCATCCCCATGCTGGCCCTGAACAGCAGCAGTAGGAGCAGTAGGAACAGCAGCAGCAGCAGCAGGAGCAGCAGCAGGAGCAGCAGCAGGAACAGGAACAGGAACAGGAGCAGGAACAGGAGCAGGCTGATCTGGAGCCATCCTCTCGATCTGCTGTATCTGGTCAGCCGCCCACTGGTCGGAGCCGGGTTCCGGATCAGGATACATCGCCTGCATCTCGATTGCCTTTTGCCTGATCTGCTCCGGGGTGAATTGCCCTGACCTGGCCATATTGTCAAGTTGTATTTGCAAGGCCATTGCCTGTTCGTTATTCATCCGATCTCTCCATAATTCACCATCAGGTAGCCAGAGGGATGTACCGCGACTGCAGACGGAAACAGGCGCAGCACTTCATCCGCCATCACTCCAATAGCGCGACTGCCCCAGATATATTCAAAGACATACAACGAAAGCCCGGAATCCAGATTCCCGATCTTCATGATATCCCGCTTCAGCCTGCGATCCGAGAACTTGAACCCGTTTACTGCTCCGGTAAGATCGGTTGCCCCTCCCAACAGCATCTGCATGCCGCCCTGCTGTGCATTAAACCGGTCAAGTTCTGCGCCCCACTGATTCTCTGCGGCGCGATTATATTGTGCTGCCTCAGAACGCGCCGCCGGGCTGAACGATGGCATGCTCGGCATCCCTACCTGTTGCCCGGTGAGGATTGCATTGATTTCATTCAAGCTGAATCCTCTCTGCTGCAACTGTTCGGCAATCTGCTGCTGGCGAAGTCTTGTCTGGTAATTCGCCGTAGTCACGTCCTGTCCATAATTCTGTCCCGCTGCCGCCGCTCCCTGGCCAAATGACATCGCTGCGGCCTGATTCGCGAAAGCCCCCTGCTGCCCGATCTCGCCAGCCAACTGACCCCTTCGGGCCGCTTCCATACCATACATCCTGGATGCATCGGCAGCTCCTTGTCCAATCGCAGAGAACTGTGCCTGATTGTATGCGTCCACCTTGCGCCGGGAGAAGTTGTCCATCTCCCTGTCATATGCTTCATCTCCTGGGCGCAGGCCCTGAGCCATCAGCCTGGCCTCAAGATCACCTTTTTGCTGCTCGAAAGCAGGATCAAGGCGGGATGTTGCCTGCCCATATGCCGCATCAATGGATTCCTGCCGGTATCGGTCAGGGGAATTCAAAGGGTCAAGCCCGCTATAGTCCAGACCTCTCTGGATGTTCTCCGGCGTGACATACCTTTGTTCGGGAGATTGACCGAAGTCCTGAAATCCAGACCAGTCCATCTTGTTGGCATATTCATCCGCCATGCGCCCCTGCATACCATAGGCAAGCCCGGACTTGGCTCTTTGCACGGCAATCTGCTTATCAAGCGCATCCTGAAGCCGTGGGTCAAGACTGGTGTTTTGCGACCATTTTGTCACTTCCTGCCCGGTAGCAGGGTCGATAAATGCCTCTGTCCCCCACGAGGTCCGCCCCCATGGCGTGACCTGATCAGGCCGGTTTGCATAGGTCTGCATGTTCGTCACTTCTTTTGACGATTGTGCCTGCGCCTGGGCCGCTGCCCTGTAATCAGGCGGTGGCGGGGTTGATTTCCCTCCCATCAGGCGGCCTCCTTGTGTTGGTACCACCGGCATGAATCCCTATCCATGCGGGTGATGACGTAATCTATGCCCATGTCATACCCGTCCTTGATCCTGAATATCTCCTTAAGGCCGATATGCTCATTGAATTTCAACGCCTTTTCATTGTTTGACGGCGTAACTCCAATAATGATTGATCGGCCTGCAGTATCAAAAACATAGCGCGCCACTTCTTCCAAAAGCCCATGCCGGAGAACGCTCATTTTCTCTATGCAAATGTGTATCTGGCATGAGGATTTGCTCCATGAATCCATGATCACCGCTGCGATCTTTCCTGATTCGTCCTCAGCAATAATCCCCTTGGTGCTCGCACAAAGATCAGGCGCAGCGCGGGCCTTCACCCACCCCCAGTCCTTATCAGGGTCTAAAGCTCTAAAGCAAACCACCGACATCCACCATCACGTCAGATCCAGCATAAGTTGTATCACTTAAAGAAACCCCTTTCCACGCCAGCGCCATGTGCCGGCCCATACCAATGCCACCAACCATTGCCTCAAATGGCGAGCTTTCGGCGCCTCCGCCCCATACTGCGGAATCCCATTTACCGGAATCCCAGACATCTGCCGAGGTTGAGGACGGAGCGGAGATTACTTCCATCAGTTCAGCCGCATCAAATTCATATAATGCCTTGACATGAAACCCCGGAGCCGTTTCCGCCACCCAGACCGGGCGGATAAACTGGCACCGCTTTCTTCTCCCGGAAATACCAAGGTTACTGTAGGCAGACAGCCCGGAAAAGGCTACCTGTCCGGCTGACCCGGTTCCGGCGATATCCACCCCGTCTATATTTCCGCTCAGATACCAGACCGCACTGTCATTCGCAGAGCTGGACTCTGGAACCCCGAAGTAAAATTCATTATTCCATGACAGCATGGAGATCATATCCAGTCCTCGCCATGCCCCCCACCCACGAGTATTGATGTGCATGATATATTGCAGCGCATCAGCGCCGGTTTTTCTTGGCGTGCTCAAAATCAATAAAGCATCACGGGGGTGAATGGATATCTCCCATCCCCGTGAATCCTTGTCAGTCTCCATGATATTCCTGAGCAGGCGGCCAATCCGGTAGGTAAGATAAAATTCCGGGTTCGACGTGTTTTGCCCTGAAAGCAGGCTGGTCAACGATAATATCCCCATCGGGGAAAGAATCAGCAGATCACCACCAAAATCACTGGCAATCCTCTTTCCTGCAGGCATTTCCCCCAAATACCACGAACCCTTCATCTCGAATGTTGCCGCATTGGCCGGGTCATATCCCTGGTAGACCAGAAGATCCCCGCCAGAAGAAATCGCAACCAGAAAATCATCAATGCCATCCCCGCCATCACGGGTAAAGTTCCACAGCCCTTTGAGTGATCCGCCATGAGAAAACTTGTTCCCGAAATCAAAAATAGTATTTGACCCCGATACCGCGCCAAGCCCGAGATAATATGCCGCACCAGTGGACTCTCTGGTCAGCCATACCCGGTTTTTCCATACTCGAACGTGAGAGACAGTTTTTGGATCAGTCAGTCCACTGCTCAGGGTTGGCGCTGTTGTCCATGTTGTCCCATCATAATAAAAATAACCATTTGCCTCATCGGCAACCAGCAGGTATGACCCCCCGCCAATATTGGTTAACTGGTCATGAGAACACCAGCCTGCATCTCCGGTGGTCACGAACCCTGCAACAGAGGAATAATCAACGACCAGCGACGGAGAGGTTGTACTCTTGGTGGTGATGTCGTAAACACCATCAGAAGTCACGGCAAACAGTTTTGTTGTTCCATCAGACGATGTGTAGGGCAACAGCGACCGAACATCTTTAAGCCCCGTTGCCCCGGAGTTGTTTGCCCACTCGACAGACCCCTTCCTGACACGACAGCCGAACTCTGATGGAACCACGTTGTACAGGTAGATCGCATCGGTTGGCCCCATCTCGAATAATGAATCCACTGCATTGATCCCCTTTACAGGAGCGGGGACGGTAAAGCTGTCCGTTGCCTGTCGTCTTGGCCGGCTCTGGTTAATTGCCCTTTGTATTGCCTGTGGAATCATAATCCGTACCCGCTGTCAGGCGTATTTCGGTAGGTCTGGATATACGGGAACCATCTGGACCAGCGGCCTGCATTCAGGACCGGAGACGAATTATTCTTCCCCTGGTACCCCTCCAGTACCCGGGCAAACTGTTGGTCTGCCTTGGTGGTATCAAA
This sequence comes from Gammaproteobacteria bacterium, assembly GCA_024277575.1. GTDB lineage: Bacteria > Pseudomonadota > Gammaproteobacteria > Thiohalospirales > Thiohalospiraceae > DRMK01. Next base: position 12,003 of record JAJRUX010000191.1, read on the forward strand.
CCCACGGACATCCAGAAATCTTGCCTTGAGCATCTTGACCATCAGTATGGGGGGGAACAGGATTTTGTCATCGTTGGCCTGCACCGTATCCCTGTGGTCGGTTCCCCCGGCAATCTCAATCCAGTTCCTCGACATATACTCCATTGCGATCTTGAGATTATCTCCCGGAGGGAAGGGATACAGCCGAAGCGTATCGTCCCAGAACCGGAACGATGCATAGATGGTGGTTTCCTGAAGGTTCCGTCCCTCGATGTATTGCCAGTCCTGTGAGGAATATGGCCCGTATAGCGGAACCTGCTGGCTTCTCTCCCAGCCTGTCTGCGGGATCATGTAGGAAAAATCATTCGGCAGGGGGTAAGTCCCGTTATCCCCTGTAACCTCTGTAATGGTATCTGCTGTTGCCGTGGTTAATGGCGATGTCCCATCCTGCTGGATGGTCTCTGATGCAATGAATGTCCCGGTTGTTGCTGCAATGTTCAGCTGTGTTCCGGTATCACTGCGGATTACCCCTGTTGCGAGAGAGGACTGCCCAGAGACAGTCTCCCCCACAACAAAGGGGCCATTGGATAACCCGGAATAGTCAATCGTGTATCGCCCGACCTGAGTGGTGAACGTCCACTCCTTGATCATGTGCTCCCACTGGAACGCCTCGACCAGTTCCTGGCCGCAGGAGGTCAGCAACCTGATCAGCTGAAGAAAAGCCGGGTCATTGTCTGCAAAAGGATCTCCTGATTCCCCCAACCCGCATTCTATCGAGGTTCGGTTAATAATCTCCTGAGCAGTAATATACCGGGCGATATCAGCCATGGCTTATTCCTTTGGCGGCCTGCCGCGCTTTGGCCGAGCAGCCTTTTCTGCATCAAACTGGGACTGCAGTTCCTGTATCTGGCGCTTCATTGTCTCAATGATGTTGGCCTGCTCGTCATTTTTTGCCTTCAGCGCTTCCAGCGGGGCAGTCCCTTCTGCCGCCTTGAGAAACAGCTTGGCGCGTTCCTGAAGGTTTACCCCGCCATGAAAGTTCTGCAGGTTTGACAAAGACATCCCGGCCAGCTGGTCAACGGTGTAAATCTTGAAGTGGCGCAGCTCCTCAACCATTGCTCGGGTAATCGCCGGCCATGCCTCAAGAGGCGTTCCGTTTTGCACCTGTTCCTCGTCCTTGTTGAAGGCCGCCCACTGTACGGGGAATCGCTCTGCATCCCCGGGGCGAACCTCACGGCGAATGATGGAGTCCTTGTTGCCCGGGGCCTGGATATTGATAAATGCGACATCCCTGAATATTGGCCTGCCCTGCTCCTGTGATGCCACATTATCCTGTAATGCAACGTTCTCGAACTTGACGTACAGGGTTTCATCCCCGTTCTTAGCCCCCTGTCGAGGGTCTGCCATTGCCTGTTGAGTCATGTCGTAGCTTGCTTCTTGCATTGTTACTCTCCTGTTGTGTGTGTTGAAAATTACCCAATCTTCCTCGCAGCCTTCGTCCACTGATTGTTCGCCGCCCCTTCAACCAGCGTATAAACCGGGCTGAGCAAGCTGCCGTCAATGGCGGAATAACACCGTGCCTCGATTTTCTTCGGACTCTGGGATGCGAGCACCCGGAAGTGCCACCAGCCGCCGTAGATGTGGTCGCCGTTTGTGCCGGATTGATAGCCTTCAATCTTGAATTTTGTTTTCCCGCCCCACGTTCCGGCCAGTGCTGCAATCTGCCCCTCGGCATCCATACTGAAATCAACGCTGAGAATGCTATTAAGAAGCCCAGGGCCAAACATCCAGAAGGTGTCGAACTCGGTGGCATAAATCGCATGGTTGTCCCCGGCGCAGGCAAAGCTGTTTCCTGATGTCCCGTTCAGGTTGGCCGATGCATCAAAGTCCGTTTTCCAGCCGTCCGCTTCGTTCGGATGCCAGCGTTGCCACCCCTGCCCCATGTACGGGTGCGATTCGTGGAAGAAACATTTGAACGGGACACTTGCTACATCCATGTAGTTCATAATGGCGGTAATCTGCTCAGCGCCGTATCCAACCAGATTTGGGTCATTCACATTCGAGTCAAATGGCTGCGAATATAACGAGTAGTCAAACAGCGCCAACCGCAAAGGGCCAAGCTCCAATCCCCAATGCCACTTCCCGGCAGTCAACGGGTCTGGGTTGATCCGGCCAAAGAACGTATCCCATTCGGCCTTGGCTACCGCTTCCCGCCCCGTTCCCGGAGTTCGGTCGCAGCCGATATATCCCGTCGAAGCCTGAACGTCGCCACGGCAGTGGTTGTCTCCGACCGCATGATCTCCACCAGAAACACAGCGGGGCAGGTTGCGGTAAATCCACTGCCGATCCTCACTGCTCCATTTGCTGTACTCTGGCGTCGAGGACTGGAACATCCCAAAGTAGGCGGCCCACGCAATAGCGTAGTCGCTCGGCTCCAGCGTATCCTGCGGCTTACCGGTCGAGACAATACCAGTATCCGCATCATTCACTTGTACCGCATCGGCGTAGAGCACGTCGTCAATATGGAACTGGCAGATCATCGGTTCCGGATGTTTGCCCATAATCTTGCGCAACGAGCTGTACGGATCGAACGTGTTGATATTCTGGTTCCAGTCGCAGGTAGAAATGACAAAGCTGAAATCTGTGTTCTGATCCCCCGGTGCTGTACGGAAAGTCCCGGATATCGACTCTCCCTCCTGCGATACGGTGTATGAGTAGGTCTGCCACGGGGCCAGACCGGTGATGGTCACAAGCGTAGAAGTGATCGGTTTGCCGGTCGGCCCCCGGTCATCCGGCGTTGTAACAGCCACACTACCGCCAGAGCAGGTCGCCGTGACCGTTGCGGTAGAGAACGAACAGACCGAGATTTTCTGCCCGCCGGTCTCTGGTGCGCCTAGAATCGCTCGCAGCATTACAGATCCAGCGTCGTCCCTTTCAGGTTGTTCACCGCCATATCTTCCATGATCGAGTTGACATCAGCCGGTGGAGTTGCCCCGAAGTTGATCACACGGAAATCCTGTAAAGACGCGTCCCGCAACTGCGCCGAGTATGCCGGAGTGTTGTTGTTGACCAGACAGGCAATACCAAATATTGCATTACCGATCGTCGGGACAACATTTGCGAGCGGCATATACTCTGTTTTCGCCAGCCCCGTCCCGTGCTTCACCTTGGAAGCCAGCGGATAGCTGTGACACTGCGCAGACCCCGTTCCAGTATTATTGATATAGAACATCACCAGCAGTTCCTGCCCGTTGGTGAACGCCGTCTGGATCGCCGCATTTGACACGCTGCTATTTACCTGAAAAAAATCAGGTCTCAGATCCGTCGCGTATTTTATCTCCCACATCGCTTTTGCCGGGGAGCCAAGCTGATCCATCAGCGAGGCAAAGCGGGTCACCGCGCCCAAAGGTGCTGCAGCATCCGCCCTGCCCCTGAAGCAGACCAGCGCCGCGTTGTCTTTCAGATTCAGCACATTGGTAAAAAGATCGGCATTCCCCGCATCCATCGCCAAGGTGGCAAAGTCCGTGGTGTTCGCTGTCGAACCCTGATAATACCCGTCGGGATTCGCTCCGCCCCACTGAACATCCGAATTGTTGTTGTTCAGCGTCAACTGTACCTGCTGCTCACCACTGCCATCGGCCAGATCGTAGTAGCCCATCATCACGTCAAGCACATCTGCATTGCCCGCCGCATCGCCCTCAGCATAGCCACTGACAGCAGGGTTATTCTTGTCCCACGGGTCATGACAAGGAATATAAATGTTCGGGGTCTTGGCCAGAACACGGCGCAGGGGCGCTTGGCCCAGATTTACAGCATCAGTCATGACTTCCTCCCCCACACCCGCAACAGACCATACTGGCCATAAGTGAACCCTGACTGCACCGTACCGAACGGACAGGTCAGCATGATCACTACCGAGCGCACGTCATCCGATGCAGCAAACTCAAACTGCGTCAGCGCGCTGCGTATCGTCGCGTCAGTCGATTCATTGAACAGCATCACGTTCGATGCCGCCGCGTCCACCGTCGCACTGACCCCGGCGGCAAAAACATCCGTGATTGCCGTATCAGACGACAAAATAACTCCAGTCCCGGGCAGTGCCTCCGGGGCATCCGCACTGCGCGGGAACTTCACCAGATCAGCAGCACTAGCAAGATCCTCCGCTGATAGCGTAAACACCGCCTTGAGCAATTCCTTCACCGTCGTCGTCGCACCGGCATCCAGCAGTAACTCTGATGTCGCCACGCCAGCAACCGTCGGTGTGACCCATGTAACAGGTATGCCCAGCCCAACGGCCAGGCTCCCGTCATCAAGCATTGTCTGCCCGCCGCGATAGCTCACCATTGTTCCTTCTCCTTAAAAAGCTCCGGGGAGTATTTCATCCCCGGAAAATAGCCACGAAACTAGCCAGTGATGATATTGGACGCGGTATAGAACTGCGCCCAGAACCGGTCGCCAGCAGCGACGGTCCCACCAGTGGTATTAGCCCATGCCCCGGATGCGTTGGAGGAAGTCACCCCCGTATCCAGAACATTATGCCGCGTACCATTAGTGATAGAGGCCGCTGCCTGTGTGTAGATGTACTTGGTACCATCCGCAGCAACATGCCTCATCCCCGGCTCGTAAGGGGAGGTTTCCGGAACAGTCCCAGTTCCAGCAGCGCTGGAATCCCAGACCGCCGTAACATCGACACCAATTTGCGTATATGAACCCATAACAGACTCTCCTATGCGCCGTTGAGCCGACCCTGGAACTGCTGACCACTACAGGTCAGGTTCCCGGCCCAGCCGATGATTTGAACTTCCGCATCCTGATTCGTCGCATAACGACGATTCGGAGAAAGCGGCACCATGTTTCGAGACGCGTGCGGTCGATAATGCAGGTAGTCCGTATTCAGGAAATAGGCGGTCGATGTCGTTGCCCCGGTTCCTGTGCCCGGATAAAGCCCCCCGTCCAGAACCACATCAGCATCAATGAACTTGATTGACGGGAACCCCGCCTTGCCTTCCGATGTCCCGGTAATGCGCTGAATGTCCTGCAACGACTGCATGAACAGGCCCCACATATTGTTATCGACCATGATCAGGTCAGGACGATCTGCGCCACGAGTCAGGTTGGCCCATGCCAGGTTGAACTGCCCCTGCACATTGGCCGCCGTTGTGGTCGTTCCGGAAGCATAGTACGGGCGCCAGAACGTATAATTCGCCCGGTTGATCCCGCCATATGTCCCGGTCGTCGGCGTGGTTGGCACGGCGGCATCAAGGCCGTCGATCTCCTTGCCACCGGAGCCGGTGCCGTCCGAATAAAGACCATCGGTGATCAGATTGGCCAGGGTTTTTTCGGCAACCTGTATCCGTCCTTCCATCAGGTCGATCATCTTTTCCTTGCCGGCGTTCTGGAGCATTTCAAGTCCAGACATGACAACAGGAACAGCTGCCTGCTTGATGGTGTACTCTGCTGCACTGATGACATCAGAAGCCCCGACAGGCAACAGATCATAGCCGGAATACCATGCACTGTTGGCGTTCTCGGCAAAGGCAAGCTCCTGCAGGATCTTGTGCCCGCCGGAAAACGTCTTGATCTTGCCACGCTGTTCGAGCCGCTTCAGCAGCGCACAGTTATTTGATACATTATCAGCAAGTTTGCGGGAGCGATTTTCAATCGTCGTCGCAAGGATATCGCTGATGTTTGCGTTGGCGAATGCCATAACATCTCTCCTTTAACTGAATGAAACAATTTTCTGGATTGCTTGCTTCTGTTGCTGGAGAGATTCAGGGAAAAGCGATTGCAAAAACGCTGGATCGCATAAACTTCCCGAAACCCCTTGCGTTCAGTCCGCTGGAGTTTTCCTTCCCGCTCTTTTTACCCCGAACAGCCTGGCCCGTCAACCTTCCTGCAGGGCGTCCCATGCGTTTTCAATATCTCCGCGTATCCCCTTCGATACAGGACTGGACGATGCCCCCCCGGGAGACCCTGAAATACTCGATGCGGCAGCCTTTTTCCCGCTCACCCGCGCTGCATTTTCTTTTGCCGCCGCCGCCCGCTCCCTGGAGACAAGGATTTTCCTGATTTCCGGATCAGCATAGCAGGCGCTTTCATAAGCCTTCTCAAGCGACATTTCCTGACCGCGATTGGCAGCAGCCTCCATCAGGTCCGCCATGACCGAAGCAACATCACCGGCAAACTCGTTCTTCGGATCGGCATAAAATTGCTCAATGGTGGAATTCACTTCCTGTGCCTGTGTCTGGTATTGCTGACGCTGAACATTGGCCTGCTGCTGCATGAAATTCTGTATCGGCGCAAGCCGCTGGTCCAGTAGCGCCGCAATCTGGGCGTTTTCTCCCGCTCCGGCTTCTCCGGCCAGCACCCCGTCAAGAATCCCGATATCCACTCCGAACCCGTCAATAATCTCTTTCACCACCGCTGCTTTTTCCTGCGCCGTCCCCATCGTGAGACGGGCCGATGTGGTCATCAGGTTTTTGGTCGCCTCAAGGGCTGTCACACCCTGTGCGGCCATGAGCGCTTCAAATGGGCGAATGACCTCGTTGAACTGGCGGCTGAACTCGGTATACCCCTTGAGTTCTTCCATCTTTGAAAGGATCTCCCCTTCCCGCTTGACAATGACTTCTCGGGCCGCTTTTGGGATCTCGCTCCAATGTTCGCGAACCGCAGGACTCCACGAATGCGGCGCGCTGTCTAGCGCATCTTTTTCGGCTTTCTTGCCGCTGCCAGCGCCTTCCTCCGGCTCTTTCTCTGCTTCGCCGGCAGCTTTTTCTGCGGCAGTGTCTCCCGAAGCATCCTGATCGCCTGCTTCGCTTTCAGGCTGAGCATCGCCGCTTTCATCTGTGCCCGCTTCTCCCTCCGGATCAGGCGAAGCACCTGTTGATTGATCATCCACAGCCGGATCAGCAGAACCTTCTGCCGCGTTCTCCTCATCAGTTGCTTCATTCCCCCCCTCTGCCTCAAAGGCTTTTTCCAGTTCTTCTCTCAAATCACCCATTACAAATCTCCATCGCCTTGGCTATATCCCGTTTTCGTTCTTCTCTCGTTTTCGCGCACCGCCCTTCTGCTACTGCTTCGCGCTGCTGTGCTTTCTGCTTCCATTCCTGTGTAAAATCCGAATAGTGCGTGACATCATGGCGGCGGCACATTTCCCGCCACCCCTTGCGGCCATTGACGATCGTGCCGTCAATCGGAGAAACGAAGTCCGGCATATCGCCGATAATCCTTGATCTCGCCAGCGTTCGGCGGTGGCCATATTTTGCATGGTGCTCTTCTGCCGGGATCATCTCGCCTGTTTCGGGGTCCTGCTTCCAGTGCCTGATCGCCATTTATCCGTTTCCTCCGCTCCCCGCGCTCAGGGATTTTGCATAGGACTGGATCACCCCGGACGTCCCCCGGGCTTTTTCTTCCTCAATGTTGAACAGGGTCTCTGCCTGCTCTTCACGAATTGCTCCTTGTGTCTTGGCCTTGATCAGCTTCAGATCAGCCTCTGAGTCTACCTGAATCTCGTCCAGCTTGGCCTTATGCTTGGCCTGAATCTCGTCCAGCTTGGCCTGTGCTTTCGCTTCTTCCGGAGAAGGCCGGGATTGCTGAGGCTGCTTCGCGGCGGTCTGCATCTGTTCAATCGCCTTGTCTATAATCCCCTCGATCTGGTTCGACCCCTTGAACCCGGCCAGCCCCCACTTCAGCAGCTCCATGAGAATCGGCGCGGATTTTGGCTCAAACTGTACCAGCGGGGCAGAGGATTGCAGGAAAACAGCCAGCGCATTGATGTATTGGGTGCGCTCGGATTGAAGCTGCGCATAATCCGTCATGGCAACATTTTCCGACTTGATCTCGATGCGCCAGCTCGCCGCATAGGAGTCTTTCAATAATTGCAATGCGGCGGGCAAATATTCCCGGTCAGGGGAATACTCCATGTTGGATTGTCTGACAATCGTCTCAGGGGAGAAATGCTTGCAGATAATCTCTGCTTTCAGGGCGGCAAGATCAGAAGCAAAACGGGCAAATTCATCCTGTAATGCCTGTATGCGGATTGAGCCAAACCGGGCTTTCAGCCCCTGTTCTGTCGCCGACACCCGGGCATTGCCCTGTGTGCTGCCGCCGCGCATCATGTCGGACAGCCCGGTAACCTGGTACAGCAGCTTGATTGCATCGTCCCGGCGCTGCACCAGCTTGTCCAGCGCGCTGACAATATCAGCAATCGGCATCCAGTCCACGCATCCCCTGATCCCGCCTTTTTCCGCAAACTGTGACCAGTTTTCAACCGGGATCAGGTCGTTTTCCACCCCTTCCTTGAACATCCGCTGCACGCCTTCGGCAGCAGAGTCATAGACACCAACCGCTTTTACCGCGTCAGTCAGAATGGAAATCCTGGTCTCCAGCCGGTCAATCTCCTGATACAAGTCCTGTGCGATGTAATAATCAGGAACCGGGAGCATCGTGGTGGTGGTCAGATTGGCAATCATGGCTTTCGGTGCTGGCCAGAATCCTTGCAGTTGCAGCGGGTCATCCTTAATGTCAAGAATCCGGCCCGTCCCTTGCGAGAACCAGTACACCTTTCTGTCATCCTTGTGCCATATCTCCCAGATTTCCGCTTTTTGCCAGGTATCCACCACGTTGGAGAGCTGGGAATCACGGGTTCCTGCTGCATTCTGGATCTTGTAATCGAGCAGTGCTGCTGTCTTTTCTCCAAATCGCTTCGCCGCCTCGTCCTTGTTCAGGTAGGAGCGAAAGGCCAGCCAGCGCAATTCTTTCCAGTTTCTGGAATAGGACCACAACACATCCCGCCAGTGGACATAATCGACTTCCGCTTCTTCGGAAAGAAGGACCTCATCCACATAGGCAGCGGTTACCTCTTCTCCCGTCTCGTCATAAGTAGCGTCAATCTCACGCTTGTCAGTCTGGAGTTCGTATCGAACCCGCGCCAGCCCAAAGCCTGGCAGCAGCCGGTCATCAAGGGCACAGCGCAACGCAGTAGCAAAGTCCTCGCCAGATTCCTCGGTGTCGTTGTTGAGCATCCGGTAGAGGATTTCGCCGGCTACCCGCGCCACGTCATCATCCTGATCGGCATACCGCCTGGAAACATCGACTTTCGGCGTCGAGCCAAACAGCAATGACCGCATTACGCTGACTGTGGAATTAAAAAGATTCAGTTTGAATGCATCGGACTCGCCCGCCCCCCTGCTATCCAGAAAGACTTCGATGGTCTTGTTGCCACGTTTATGCCATTTTCGCAGCATTTTTCTGGATGCCAGCAGTTCGGCCTCCCAGCGGTCCTGCCAGCCCTTGCTGGTGTTGGCAAAGTCTTTTGCTTCTGAAATCATCACATCATCCTGTTTCGGCGCGGCAAGGATTGCTCTCTTTCCCGGAAAAGTTCGCGAAGTGAGGTATTTAACATGATTCTCCCGGTTTTGTCATGATAAACGAGCGTTCCCGGCTCTGTTTCCTGTTTTTTTCGCGGTGGGCGCATTTCAGCCAGCTTTCTGCCGATCAGCGACAGGCAATCAATCTGGTCATCGTGATCGACATCCGGGAATTCGTGCATTTCCTCGTACAGCGTATTGTTCCACGATGCTTTTTTGATCAATACCCGGTCCTGCATGAACCAGCCGCGCATGGGGGCGGCCCTGATTTCCTTGTTCTTCCCCCGAATGGGCATGATATCGACAGGGACGGAAACCCGTTTCGCCCGCGCCAGTTCGAGCAGTAATCGCATGAACACCTTGGTGGCATTATCGTCATCCATCATGACTGTTGAGGGGCCGTACTGCTCAACCAGCGCAAACAGCCGATAAACCGTATTATCCGGAGTCTCCCGAAACCGCAATACATCGAGAATATAGATATTGCGCGCCTCATCAATTCCAAAGACGATAAAGACCGTCCAGTCCCCCCGCGCCATTTCCAGCGCAAGGTCTCCGGCAATACCAATGTTCATCTGATCAAGAGGGGGGATCCTGTCTGCGTCCACGTAGTGGATATGCATCTCATCCACCCACGATCCGGAGTCGGACAGGGGGACTTGTTGGTACAAAGAGGCCCAGCGAAGCGGATTTCTGATGTTCTGGGCGATCTGGGTATCAGTAAACCATTCCGGCCAGAGCGCCTCTCCCTTGGCCCGTCCCATTGGGTCGTTCTCAGGATCATCGCAAAGCATGGGCATCCTGATGATGGTCCACTGCTCTTCACCGGACTCGACCAGCTTGAGAATCCGACCCGCCGGGTCTTTCCTTGCCCATCTGGTGGTCACTACAACCCGCTTCCCCCCGGGGAGCAGCCTGGTGCAGGCATCGGATTCCCACCAGTTCCAGATTTTATCCAGTTGAGAAACGGACATGGCCTGTTCAAGGCTTTGTACCGGGTCATCGAGAATCAGCAGCTGACAGCGCAATCCGGCAATGGCGCTGCCGACCCCAGCGGCAGTAGTCGACCCGCCTTTTTCGGTCTGGAAATGCCCGACGCCTCGAGCATCGTCCTTGAGGCGGGTATCGGCAAGACGCTCCCATTCTTTGGTCAGGCATACCCCCCGCCGCCTGCGGTTGAAATTCTCGGCAAGATCAGTGGTATTGGAGCAGGCCAGTATGTTGTGATCCGGATGGTTGGCAAAATACCATGTTGCGAACTGCACCGAAACATAAGTCGATTTTGCCGATCCCGGCGGCATCATCAGCAGGATATTCTTGGCGGCGCTATCATCAACAGCGGCTTTCAGTCTCTGGACGGCGTCTATGATGATTTCATGGTGGCGGGCAGGGGCGAATTTGAAATCAAGGTGCCCGGTAGGCTCCATATATTCGCGATAGCGGCGCATATCGGCCCGGATTTCCTTCAGCCGCAGCAGTTCAGCAGCAGCCTTGCGGACAATATCAGGGATTTCGGCCTGTTGTTTTCTTTTTTTCGCCAGTTTTTCCGGAGCAGAGCGGCGTTTGACTTCTTTTTTGTGTGCCGCCTCTTTTCCCCGAATTTCCGCGCAAAACTGGCGGGTTTTTTTCTTTCTGGCGCTTTTTTCGCGTTCTTTCCGCCGCCGGGCCAGCTGGTTTTTCAGTGATTCAGAATGGGAAGGGGGCTGGGGCACTCAGTGCGGAATCCCCATCAGGGCATCCATCTGGTCCTGGGCTTGCTGCAAATCTTCCGTAAGCATGCGCTCCAGACGCAACTCGGCGCCATCCAGAGGCTTCGCCCCCTCCAGCGCCCGCAATTCGGCAGAAATATCCCGAATTTCAGACCGCAACAGTATCAACTGCACGTTCACCAACGTCCCCGCCTGCTCCTGTTGTGTGTCCACCACGTCCTTCAAATCAGAGGCCCATACCATGTTGGCATTCAACTGCGCCAACCCCCACAACACCGCCGCAGAAGCCACCGCGCCCAAAACCCCAACCACAAATTTCATTGCTTGCGACCATTCAGCAATGACACCACCACACCCAGATCCGTCTTGATCTCACGACGGCTTTCATCAATCTTCGCATCAATCTGGTCCATCCGCTCATACATCCTTGTGTGAGACCGGTTGTCTTCACGACGCATCTCCTCAACACGACGCTGCAAGGCCCGAATCTCCTTAACCGACTGCACGCGCCACGTGCCCAGCAAAACATTCAACAGGCTCGAAACCGCTGCCGCTGACCACCCCAATACCGTTGCCGATGTGCCGACATGCCCTACCTGATCTTCCACCCATCATTCCTTGCCGCCATGAACGATCACCCGATCCGTCCCCGCAATCAATCGTTGCGCCTCCTCAATACTCGAAACACGAGCCACAACACGCCAGCTCCATACCGGATAACTACCATATGTGGTGCGAACGCTCAAACACTCATCAGAATCCGCCTTCTCCTTCACCGTGAACAACTCAATCGCACGACGGTTCTTCATCTGCCTGAACCTCCTCACATACCCCCTCTATCATATGACCCGCCACAATCTTCTCCAACTGCTTCTGCGACATCTCCGTCACATTCATGTCTACATCCAACTCCACCACCGTCGGTATCTTACCTATACCACGCTCCAATACGTACTTCTGCGCCTCAAACTGCGCAGCCACCGGCGCCGGCTTGCCCGTAGACAAAACATTACCCAAACCGATCGCTATCATCCGCTCCAACATCGCCAGAGAATAACGACGCGCCTCCTTCTGTACCTGCTCCGTCCGAACTCGCTTCAAAGGCTCAACCATCCCCTCAATATAAACCACACAACACGCAAAAACCAACAACATCAGCGCTTGCACTTTGTGTTGAAGCAGAAATACTACGGATTTATTTCGGGGTCAGTTTTGGTGTTTGTGTTGGTATTGGTAAAGCCCCCGGGGGGTGCCGCGTCCACCAGGTGGTCACGTCTTTCTTGCCGATGATTGTCCACCAGGTGGTCAGCGCGATTCCTGGCTTTCGGTACTTCCGTACTTCTGCCTTATCCACCAGGTGGTCACGGTGCTCTGTTGCCCTCCCAGAGCGTCAGGGCCGCCGTGATCGTCCGCCTGTCTGCTCCAGGCGATGCCTGGCGTGGGTGACCGCCTGGTGGTCGCTGGATCACGACATGGTTACTTATGGCTGCGTGACCACCTGGTGAACAGAAACGCCAAAACCCTTGACACGCTATTGACAGGATGGCGATTTCCCCCCTTAATAATCCCCCTGGGCTTCAGTCGGCGCAGAGTTTCTCAAAAACCACTGGCACAGCGGGAAGAGGAAGCGCAGCGACGATGTACCGCGACAGTTCACCTCGATCCCCTCGGCCTGCCTCTACCGGTTCTCCCTAACCATTATCCCGGTATTCTTATGTCCATGTATTCTTGTACCTTGGTACCAAGATAACAGCCTATTGCTGTACAAAAACTGTACAGTTAATGCGCTGCGGCACGATCAGTCAGAGCACGGAAGCCCTGCCAATCACCGAAAAAACCTATAGTTCATGCGGCTTTCAGGGCGGGCTAGACATTCCTTCAATCTGAAACTATTTCACTATGAAACGAATATTCTGGCGCATTCCCAGATGCGAATGATTCTTGTTTGCATTCAGGCAGTTGTGTGGTCGTGTTGTGGGAGGAGCTACAGATATTAAAGACAGGGGTTGACATTAGCTGCGATAGTAGTAATATATTACCTGACTGCTTGATCACTCACAGAGGAATCATCATGACACCGAACGCTGAAAACCTGAAAATTGCGATTATTGCCGCGAATCATTTTATTGATCCTGATCACACCGGCCCGCAGTGGCCTGATCCGGTCGATTACGACACGCGCCCGCTGTCGGCCCAGGCGCTGGAGCTGCTGGATATAATCTCAGACGACGACGTGCCGGAATTTGTGGCGCTCGCCGCTGCGGCAGGTCACGACGTATAAGCACGACACTCACAGGAGAAATAATCAGGAACGATCTGCCGATTGACCCGGAGATAGCGTCAGTCGTAGGCGGTGAACTCCAGATAGCCGGTTTCCCCGGCCTGTCGTTTTTCGAGCATTGCCCGGTACTCGTTGCGGTAGTGCCGGGCGATGTCCTTTTTTTCGTTTTTCGCCCGTTTTTTTATCATCTGGTGTCGCTCCGTGAGGATTTCCAGTCGCCGCTCACCCAATTCCTGCCTGGCGAATTGCGCGAACAATACCGGGTTCTCGCCTAGCTGCTGGTGGCAGGAAAAGCACAACGCCTGGCAGTTGTCGGGGTCGTATCGAGTTGCTTGGTGGCGGCGGCTGAAAATGTGGCTGCAGTGCAGGTTCTGGGCGTTTTCCGGCAGTTGTTTTCGGCACCGCTCACACCGCCAGCCTGCCCGCTCCCGGACGCACAACGAAAACCAGTGGTCGGCGGCGCTACGTTTGATTTTCACGGCGCGGCGTTACCTCGAAGTCCCGCACCAGGCCGGGCGCATTGCGTTCCTGCCGATCACGTTCCAGCGCGTCTGCCGCACGATTGAGCAGGTTGGATAACGACTGCCGACCATTTTCAGTCAGCTCCCTGTGTGCCTGCTCCCTGAGCCTGCCGATCAATTGCTCTGTTTTCACCCCATTTTACCCCGGTTCATCCCCGTTTTTGCCACTTTCTCGAACGAGCAAGGGGTCAGCCTCACCAGCCCGTGTAAATACCGGCCTGACGCTGAAAAGCGGGCATTTTGCGCTCTCGCAGGCCGTAACCTGCTGCCGCCACGTTCCGCCGCCGCCGGGATCATAAATGCATTCCCGGCATTTCCTGTTAATTGCTGCCCGCAGGCTCGCCACGATAGCGCTCCGCAATGGCCACCAGATCGTCTGCCACCAGGTCGATCCCTCGTGCCCACGCGGCATCGAGTACTGCCGCCCAGTGTTCCGGGGGAATGCGGTTGCGGTGCTTCCAGCTGTTGACGAGATTGAGGCTGACGCCGACATCATCAGCAAACTCGCGCCCTGCCGGCCAGGCCGACATCACTGCGCGCCAGTCCGGAAATTCGTTGCTCATCCGTAATCCCGCCAGACGGTAAATGCCGCATCCCGCTGCCGCCACAGGCTGGCTTTTCTGGTATTGGTATTCAGCTCGGCGCGGGTTTCGATCCCCAGTGCCCGCCTGATTTTTTCTGCACAATCTGCCTCATCGGTTGCGCCCATAAACTGCTGGAACCGCTCCTCCGTGCAGCGAATGGCGCACTGCTGGGTTGGCGGCAGGTCATCCCAGTGCTTTGTTCCACGGGGAACATCGCCGGTCGCGTTGGCGCCTCCGGCCTGCCGGGTTGGCTCCTCCGGCCCATCAATCGACAGGATGCTGGTATCGCCCAGTTTCGCCAGCCCGACTGTTGCCCCGACCTCGCAAAAATCCGTGCAGGGGCTGTGCAGGTCGAGATACAACCGCATCGTTCCGTCCACCAGGGAGGTATATTTTGCAATGGTGGCGCTTACCGCGTCCATGTCAGACCTGGATCGTGAGCGGGCAAAGCTGGGTGACCTTTATCGTAATCGCCACCTCACTGCCGAGATAATCATAAAAACACAACTTGTTCATCCCGCTGGTGCGCTCGTATTTGAAAAATGCCGTGCCGGCCAGTGCCGGAGTAGCAACCAGAACCAGTATCAGTAACAGTTTTTTCATTGTTTCATCTCCTATGACGCGGTTAATGCCCAGATTCGTATTTCCCGGGCGTGATTTGATGCAATGGCCGACCTCTTTCTCCCGATGCAGCGCCATTCCCGGCCTCGAAAAACAGCGCCGTAACAATTGCCGTGGGCAGGATGATCATTGGTCTGCTCGGCAAATACCCGGATATCATCTGCGCTGACCGCTCCATATGTGCGGGCGCAGTGCCGTGCATGAGTGCGCATTCGCCCCAGCCAGGCCGGATTGTGACTGGATACGAGATCCAGGCCGATCTGCTTGAGTTCCTGTCCATTGATCATGATGCCTCCTCGTTAGTGATGCGGGTAAATTCCCTGTTCACGTTCAGCAAAATATCCCCCATTTCCTCCTGGTTCGGTGCGTCTCCCCACATTTTCCGGAAATCAGCCGCCACACGGTCCCGATAGGACAGTAAAGCCTTTAGCATGGCTGGCGGTACCGCTGTTTTCCGCATGACGTGAAGCAGCAGCATCCGGTTCATGGCGGTCTTGTATCGACACGTCTGGATGTCCTGATATCCAATCTGCTGCAGTCCCTGCCGCTGGTATCCGGTTTTTTTACAGGCCGCCATAAACTGTCCCAGCGTTGGCGCATACCCGGAATCTGCCCCTGACAGTTTTTCCAGCCCCTGCGCAATTTCCTCATTGCTCAACAGCTGAATTTTCTCTCGCCAGATCGGCGGGGGAGATTCGCCAAAATTGGACACCAGCGTATTCCCGAAAATCTCGGTCAGCGCCGACCAGACTTTTGCGGCTTTATCCAATGTGGTCACGTAAGTCACATCCAGTGGCGCGCCGGACTCGTTCAACTGCTGATAATTTTCCATTATTGGCCTCTCGTGGTTTTGGCGGGTGCCGGTCATTACGCATGAAATCCTCGATATGCTTGGCATCTCGCAAAATCAGCTCGATGCTGTCATAAACTCTACCGTCCTTGTTTTCACCCATGTTGAATGGCGTCTTCGCGCAGCCGTTAATCGCCTGGCAAAGATCCTCTGCCGAATATTCCAGCAATCTTCGTCTGATCAGCTTTTTCCTGCTGACAGTGAGCACTGCCTTTTTGTGGCCAAACGCGGTTTGCCAGTGCGAGAATATCTCTGTCTCTGTCTCTGTCTCTGTCTCTGTCTCTGAGGGTACGCCTTGGCTACGGTTCTGATACGGTTTCGTTACGGTTTCGTTACATGGTTGAATCTTAACGAAAAAACCAGCGTCAATTATTTCAGATATTGCCTTGGTAACTTCTTTCTCCGGGAGCCGCAATCTGAATGCAATTTTCTTCGCAGAATCACAAACAATTCCAGATGTCGGGTTTTTGTGCTCGCTAGCCAGCAACCAGAGCATGGGCAAAAATGCCCTCGCCCCAACGCTCATCGACTGGAACTCAAAATTATCAAGCAGTGATTTATGCAGCCTGATCCACGGCGGCTTTCGGTCGCGGTAGGACTGATACGACGACCAGTTGACCGCCCTTATTTCCATCAGGGATACAGCTCGTTGATAGACGGTATGTCTGCCCCTGAGTCCTGCAGAGCCTTGAGCAATATCCTGGCAGTCGGTATGTCAGGCGTTCGGTCAAGGCGCTCATAATTCGACAAGCGACCCTGCGACAGGTTGGTTTTTCGGGCCAGTTCGATCTGAGATAATCCGATCTGCTCTCGGTATTTTCTGATAGGCGATTTCATGCCCCGATGATAACGCCATGTTTATCCTATTTCAAGTCGTTTATTTCTGTTTTTTCACCGGCAGAAAATTCGGGCATTTCCCCGCCTCGATCCACGGCGTGACATAACCCGAGTATTTGGCCGCCTTGGTCATGTACCGCCGGCAGGACGTGCGCTTGTCGCAGCCGTGACCTTTGCAGAGCGCCATGTGCTTCATTGCTTTTTGCTCAGGTAATCATGGACTTTCTGCACTTTGCGCACTCCGGGATCGGCAATCCGCCCCTGGCCGAACTTTGCCAGCCATTCAAATTCCACCCCGGCCCCGGAGGCCACGGCACGTAACGATTCCTGCCGGTTTTTAAGCCGTAGCAGGGTAATATCCAATAGCGGTAAATCTTCCATGACGCTATAATACAGGGGATAAAAATAAAAGCAAGAAAGTACTTGCAATTCTGGTTAAACTAGGTATTATTGTCCTACACCGCAGGAAATCAGGACAGGAACCCCATGAAAAAACGCAACCGAAAAGTCGCCAGAAAAGAATTGCTCCGCCACCAGGCCCGGCGGCGGAAACAGGGGCACACCTCCGCACAATTAGCCGCCTACGCACGCGGCTGGTGGCAGGTTTTTGACCGGACGAAATCATGAAAGCATTTACAGTCGATGTACGCCACGATGGCGCCCTGTACACGGTCACCGGCACTATCTACCCCGGATGCCCCTCAACAGACCGCAGCAAACCGCCATGCCAACAGTGCGGGGCAATGACTGCCGAAGAGGCTGAGGAAATGTGTATCTCCATGGGCTGTGATTATCATGGTGCTAAATTATTTGAATTTGAATAGGAGAAAACGATGAAACGCAACGGAACATTCAAACACCTGTTGGCTACAATGGCAGGTGTATTTTCGGCAGGGGGGGAATGGACCCCGCCGCCTGCTAGGAATTTCACCCTGCCATATACCCCGCCACAGCACACAAAAGCCCGAACCATCGGCGCACCGAAAAAACGCCTGCGCTATCCAAGATGCACCCCCGGAACGATCGCCTACCACGACAGGCTGGTACGACGTTTCGGGCGGCGTGAAGCCGACAAAATGGGCGCACGAATCCGCGCCGGGAACTGGTCTGCGCCGGAATGGCTGGAGGATAAATCATGAGCAACAAAATCACTGCCTATAAGATGTGTGAAAAAGACAGGACATGCAGAGGGTTCCAATACGAGGTCGGCCAGACCTACACCCACAACGGCAAAGTTGAGGTTTGCCGCTCAGGGTTTCACGCTTGCAAGAATCCGATGGATTGCTGTGAATATCGGGATATTGCAGAGAGCAGGTTTGCTGTGGTTGAGCAGTCAGGCGATATCGACAGGAAGGAAGAAGATACAAAAGCTGCTGCCCGCACAATCACGATAAAAAAAGAACTGTCGTTGCATGAATTTATACAACACTGTGTTGATTGGGCGATGAAGAATGAAGAAGAAAAAGCTGATTTCTCCCACCAAGTCTCGTCAGGGCGGGGTGTCAGCCAAATCTCGTCAGGGATTTATGTCCACCAAGCCTCGTCAGGGTATAATGTTAGCCAAATCTCGTCAGGGATTTATGCCCACCAAGCCTCGTCAGGACCTGGCGTCCGCCAGGCCTCGTCAGGGATTTATGCCCACCAGACCTCAGCAGGGATTTATGCCCACCAAGCCTCGTCAGGACCTAGCGCCCGCCAAGCCTCGTCAGGGGATTATGCCCGCCATGTTTCGTCAGGGGATGGCGTCCGCCAAATCTCGTCAGGGGATTATGCCCGCCATTTCGCACTAGGAAGTGATTCTGTCATCGCGTCGTCTGGCAATGGGGCAAGAGCAAAGGGATGTGCTGGTACATGGATTTCATTAGCTGAATTTGACAATGGGAAATGCATCGGGTTTGCAGTTGGCTGTGTCGGGTCAGACGGCATAAAGCCGGACACCTGGTACGTTGCTAAAGATGGAAAGCTAACAGAGGAAAAATCATGAACATGAACGAATACGCGGAGAGCCTTTTACAAACGCCCGAAAACGTACCGGATCAACAGCTCGATCCGCCAACACCGCCACAGCGTACCCCCAAAACCGATTTCGAGATCAGTTGTGATTATTGCGCGCTGAAAGGCAGACGGTTTGACAACTTAAGCGACGACGAAAAGCGCGACCTGGCCCTGGAACTGGCAGCAGAACGCGGCTGGTCCGGCGAGTTCGTGCAAGATGTGGCCTCTGATATGTACAAGAACGATATGATGCTGGTGGGGCAAATGCTGGCCAGCAGAAACTATGCGGCGTATGGAGAGTATATGCTGCTCAATTTTGCCCATGCCGTAGCGCGAAACATCGACAAGGAAATCGAGAAATGGGCGGCGGAGCGCGAGATATGACACATGATGCAAAAAAAACAGATGTTGCGCTAAAAAA
>JAJRUX010000192.1 GCA_024277575.1 Gammaproteobacteria bacterium
GTGTTGCAGCGCTTGCCAATGGAATGGCCATTACCTGCGCGCTGCGCCTTGATCCAGCGCCTGCCTGAAGCTCTGAACACGATATATATTGTTGCCGGGTTAATAAAGTCCCTCAATCAACTCACTCCGTAGCTGCTCATCACCTCGGTAGCATTGCCGCCCCGGCTTCAGGAGCGGCAGAAAAATCCCCGCCCAGGGCAAGGTGCAGATCGATGCGGCTCTGCAGCCGCTGGTTGCGGATCTGTAGTAGCGTACTGCGAGCATTGAACAGCCGCCGTTGTGCCTCCAGCCAAGTGGTTATATCGACCAGTCCGGCGCGGTATTGTTCGGCGGCCAGCCGTTCCGACTCCCGCGCCTCCTCTGCCGCTGTTTGCAACGCTTGCTGTTGCGTCTCCAGAAGTGGTGCGGCGGCCAGCGCCGTTTCCACCTCGCGAAAGGCGTTGAGCAGCGTCTGCGCATACTGGTTCATCGCCTGGTCTGCATTGGCTTGCGCCAGTTGCTGGTTTGCTTTCAGGCGTCCTCCCTGGAACAGGGGAGCGGTGATGCCGCCCACCAGGCTCCAGATCAGGCGGTCACCATCCAGCAGGTTGTTCAGCTGATCGCTGCTGGTGCCGCCGCTGGCGGTGAGCTGGATGCGCGGCAAGCGGTTTTTTGCTGCCTGACTGGCGCGTTCATCGGCTGCCCGCAAGCGGTTTTCCGCCGCGATCAGATCCGGGCGCCGCGCCAGCAGTTCGGAAGGCAGCCCCGCTGGTACGGGCCGCAGCAGTTCGGGAAGGTCGTCCGCCAGATTCAGCTGCTGCGAAGGGTAGCGCCCCAGCAAGGTCTGCAGCGTGCGCAGCTGTTCATCCAGGCGGATCTGTTGACCCGCCAGCTGGCTTTTTGCGGTGGCCAGGTTGCTGCGAGCCAGACGCAGATCCAGGGCACTGTTCAGCCCGGCGCGATAGCTTTCCCGGGTGCTCTCCAGTGCCCGCTGATAGTTGGCGACGGTCTGCCGGGAGAGTTCCACCTGCTGTCTAGCCTCGATGGCGTTGAACCAGCTGCGGCTGATGCTGGCGGCCAGTGAGAGCCGGGCGGCGCGGTAGTCAGCCTCACTGGCGGCCAGTTCCAGGGCGGCGGCTCGGGCCTGGTGGCTGAGCCGGCCCCAGAGATCCGCCTCCCAGCGGATCTCTATCCCGCTCTGGAAGTAGTTGCTGATGCCGGAGATGACGGTGCCGCCCACCACCGTGGCTCGCTTGGCGCGGCTGGCGCTTAGGGAGGCGGAGACCTGGGGTATCCGGTCGGCGCCGCTGACGATGGCGCTGGCCCGTGCGGCGCTGACGCGGGCAGCGGCACTGCGCAGATCGAAGTTGTTGCCGACGGCCTCCTCAATCAATGACGCCAGTGCCGGATCAGCAAACTCCTTCTGCCAGGCGGTAACATCAAATGTTTGTTTGCCGGTGTCTGCCGCGGTCCAGGCCGGTGGTGTCTCCGGCAGTATGGGAGAGCCGTGCCTGGGCTGCAGCAGGCTGCAGCCGGACAGGGCTGCAGTCGCCAGAACCATGCCGACGAGGCGGACCATTTTGCCCTATCCGTTTCCCTTCCTATTTCTTGAAGACATTTCCCAGCATTCCCTTGATGGTTACCTGCAGATCCGCCGGGTAGACGACAAGCTTGGCATTTTCACTCTGTCCCATTTTTTCCAACGTGCTGATATACCGGTCACCCAGCAGAAACATGGCGGGCAGTTCCTTGTCCTGAACCGTCTGGCTGATCATCTCGATAGCCTTGGCAGAGGCGCTGGCCAGGGCAATCTGTGCCTGCGCCTCCTTTTTGGCGGCCTCCAGTTTCCCCTGCGCCTCCAGGATCATGGCGTTTTTGTTCCCCTCTGCGGTTGTCTCGATGGCGCGTCTTTCGCGTTCGGCGGCGGCCTGCCGCTCCATGGATGCCTGCATGGACTTGCTGGGGCTGATATCCTGAATCTCCACCGACTTTACCGTGACGCCCCAGTCGGCCACGTCGTCGATGATCTGCTCCTTGAGCCGCGCCTTTATCTGTTCGCGATTGGACAACGCTTCATCGAGCTTCATCTCGCCCACAATGGAGCGCAGGGTGGTCATGATCAGATTGACGATAGCCAGTTGAAAATTCTCGACGCCATAGAGGGCGTCCCTTGGATTGGTGACTCTGACAAATGCAATCGCGTTGGTCAAGATAACGGCGTTGTCCCGGGTAATCACCTCCTGCTGCGGAATGTCCATGATGATGTCCCGGGTGGAGATGCGCTGTCTCACGCGCTCGACATAGGGGATGATGAAGTTGAGACCGGGGTGCAGGGTGCGGGAAAACTTCCCCAGTTTTTCCACCACCCACTCCTCGCCTTGGGGCACAATCTTGATCCCCATGTAGAGCGTTACGATAACAGCGACTGCAAGCACCACCAGTATATTGAGCATTTCCATGACAGGCTCCTAGATTTTTTCCACTTCGATAAGTTGTCCGTTGATCTGCACGATCTTTACCCTGGCGTCCCTGGGAATCCGCTCCCTGGCCGTGGCCGGCCATGCGGTATTGCCCAGGACGGGCGTGTCGAATAACACCTTGCCGCGATGATGGGGGACGATCTCCTCCATTACTGTGCCCAGTGTATCCAGGCGATAGTTCGATTGTCCGCTCTGGCTGACGGGTTTGGTCTTGAACCACTTGAACCAGATCCCCATCGCCACCACGGAAAAGACCAGCCACAGCAAAAGCTCGGTGTTGAAAGAGACGCCGGACAGCAACCCGATTCCGCCGACCATGATGGCGGCTATGCCCAGCCCCAGCAGGACAAAGGTGCCGGTCATCATCTCCGCCACAAGCAGCGCCAGCCCCAGCACAACCCAGTGCCACCAGAGCACGTTTTCGTTTAGCAGTTCGAGCATACCGTCTCCTGAAGTGATGATGTATTGAGTATACCCTTATCTGGAGCCGTTTCATCTTTTGGGAGAGAGAGCTGTCATCAGGTTTGACAATATCGGGTGAAAGCAACCAGCAAACCATCTATAAACCTAGAAACCGCAGTTGATCGCTCCATTGTGAAGCCAACATGCTGTTATTAACCCGGCAACAATATATATCGTGTTCAGCCGTCGTGTGCCGGCTCGCAGCAAGGCGGCAAAGTGCCGCTGTAGCACTTCTACAGCAAACTTTGCCAACGCAGCCTGCGAGCCGGCACGCGACGGCCTGTCATTCGATTTCAATCGGTCAGGAGCTTCAGGCAGGCGCTGGCTCAAGGCGCCTGCCTGAAGCTCTGAACAAGACATATATTGTTGCCGGGTTAATAGTAATTGGCCTCATTGCAAAAAAGCATTGGTCAGCTGTAATAACATATCGTGGTGATGCCATCAGAATAATTTCAGTCAGGCGTTCCCGTAATAAAGAGGTGGAACTTTATGAAAGCTAAAGACTTTGATAGAAAATTTGATGACAATAAACAAGACATTATTGATGATCTTGATTTATCTAGTGCCAAACGCCCTAACCAAAAACAAAAACGAATCAATGTAGACTTTCCTTCCTGGGTAATAGATTCACTGGATAGAGAAGCAAGTCGTATTGGTGTCACCCGTCAGTCCATAATCAAACTCTGGCTTGTTGAGCGTCTTGAAGAAAAAGCTGCTAACAAGCGACTGTGATGTCAACCGCAGCAAATCATTCACATGACCACTTCCTCTGGTCGCGAACCATGGCGTTCAGAATAACAATAAACTTTCGCATGCAGGCAATGATAGCCACCTTTTTTAGCTTCCCTTTTTTGATTAAGTTTTTATAGAAAGATTTGATAACGGGGTTGCATTGCGTGGCACTCAAGGTTGCCATGTAGAGGGTGGTACGTACGCTGTTCCTGCCGCCCCGAA
>JAJRUX010000193.1 GCA_024277575.1 Gammaproteobacteria bacterium
AAGCGGGTAAAACCATGATGCTGCAGCAGCTTGCCCACTCGATCGCCTCAAAAAATCCCGAGTGCTATCTGATTGTGCTGCTTATCGATGAGCGACCGGAAGAGGTAACGGAGATGGAGCGTTCGGTACGCGGTGAGGTGGTCTCCAGCACCTTCGATGAGCCAGCCACGCGCCATGTACAGGTGGCCGAGATGGTGATCGAGAAGGCCAAACGGCTGGTGGAGCATAAAAAAGATGTGGTAATTCTGCTTGATTCCATTACCCGACTGGCGCGTGCCTATAACACCGTCATTCCCTCTTCCGGCAAGGTTCTGACTGGGGGTGTTGATGCCAATGCCCTGCACCGACCCAAGCGTTTTTTCGGTGCTGCGCGTAATATTGAAGAGGGTGGTTCTCTCACCATTATTGCCACGGCACTGGTGGATACCGGCTCACGCATGGATGATGTGATCTACGAAGAGTTCAAGGGCACCGGCAACATGGAGCTTCATCTGGATCGCAAGATTGCCGAAAAGCGCATCTATCCGGCCATTAACATCAACCGCTCCGGCACCCGCCGTGAAGAGAAACTTATCGCTGCGGATGAATTGCAGAAGATCTGGATTCTGCGCAAACTGCTGCACCCAATGGATGAACTGGCGGCCATGGAGTTTTTGCAGGACAGGCTCAAGGTCACCAAAACCAATGCAGAGTTCTTTGACTCCATGAAGCGTCAGTAACATCTGAGTCCGCGCTTCATTCCGGCCGGCTCAGTTCTTTCCCACGCGAGAGCGTGGGAAATCGCAAATTCCAGTAATTTATCGAATCTGTCTGGACTTAATTTACATTGAATTGACAGAGTACATATCCTGCTCATATCCCCCCTGTACTAGACTTGAGATCAAGATTGATTTTGGTCTTGACCGGCAGCCTCCAGAATAAAAAACAGGAGAGCTGCTCCATACGGTACGAGGGTGGAATATGGTTATTTCTCTGGAAAACGGTTTCGATTTTGATGAGTGGCGCATGCTGGCCGAGCGTGATCCGGCGGCTTTTGAAGCTGCACGGGAAGAGGCTATCCGGGCCCTGATTCAACAAATACCTGAAGAGCGACAACAACGCATGACCGGCTTGCAGTGGCGCATCGATAGCGTCCGGACGATGGCGCCCAACCCGACGGCCTCTTTTCTAACCCTGTCCGAGATGATGTGGGAATCTTTCTACCGGCAGCAGGCGATGTTGAAATCCCTTCTCAACTCTGTTGAAGAGAAGGAAACATATCCAAAAGTACAGCAGAAAATTGCCGATGTTGTTCCTTTTCGGCAGGTACATTAATCATAAATCACTGCGAACATCCTCTCACCCTCCCTTGTTCTGGCTCCTCTCCAGGAGGGCGAGAGGATTTCATTCAATCTGGGTTTACCTCGAAGCGGTCAACTGATTAATCCGGGTTCAATTTCCACAAGGTGATTTGGCAGCTCATCGATATCATCAGGCGTTTGTGGAAAATGCTGCGCCAGCACTGCTCCGCAGGACTCGATTGCTGCAATAAAACCGTCCGCGATCCGACCTTCCTTGACCCGCAGAACGAAGCGATTGATGATCTCATCCCAGTACCCTTCCTCCACCTGGTCATTGATCCCCTTGTCAGCAAGAATTTCGACAAAACGTTCGGCCACTGAAACATAAATCAGTATGCCATTGCGCCGTTTTGTCAGATGCAACCCCTGGGCAAAAAATTGTTCGTAGGCAAACCGGCTGGCGCGCAGGTGTTTGACCGATCGCGGGATCAGGCGCATCTTGAGCGGTTGCCATAGAAACAGCGGTACCAGCAGCACAAAAATGGCAATCTGAAAAATGAAGAGGTACGCCATGTCATAGGGGTGGTGGTGCCCCCAGTTTGCATGTTCACCAAGCTGCCCGGTCCACAGCCAGAGCAGATAGATCAGAGCGGGTAGCGAGAGGGCAATGAGTGATGCCCAAAGCAGGGGAATATAGCGATAGGCGTCACTGGAATGGACGATGACCGTCACCAGTTCGCCGGTGGTTTTGGATTCGGCTTTTTTAATGGCTGCGCTGATGCGCTGTTTGTCCGTTTCACTCAGGAACATATCACCACCCTCCCGAGGCGCCGCCGCCTCCAAAGCTGCCGCCCCCCGCACCAAAACCACCGCCACCCCCAAAACCGCCCCAGCCACCACTGTGTGATCCGGGTGGAAGATAGATGAAACCGTCCTGACCGGAGCTTCGTTTGGTGTAGGCCCGCCGATCCCGAAGATAGATCATCAGCAGGAACAGCAGCATGAACAGAAGGAAAACAAACACCGGGGCAAGGGACTCCTCGTTGGATTTATCCATCGGTTTGTAGCTGCCGGCAATAGCGGCCAGAATGGCCTCGACGCCGGCAACAATTCCGGCTTCATATTTTTCCTGGCGAAACCTGGGCAGGATTTGGGTCTGGATGATGTTGCTGCTCAGTGCATCGGTCAGTACACCTTCCAGGCCATAGCCGACCTCAATCCGCACCCGGCGTTCGTTGGGTGCAACAATCAGGACCGCCCCGTTGTCATGCTGTTCCTGCCCGATTCCCCAGTGGCGTCCCAGTTGATAACCAAAATCTGCAATATCGTAGCCCTGCAGCGAAGTGAGAGTCAGCACCACAACCTGGTTGGATGTTTCTGTTTCGTGACGGGCGAGTAGTTGCTCCAGCTTGTCTTGTGCCGTGCTGGAGAGCAATCCCGCCTGATCGACAATCCGCCCCGTCAGCGCCGGGAATTCAGGTGCAGCATGGGCTGCCGGAAAGATCAGTAAAAATAGAAGTAGCACCAGCCAGCGGTTGGCTCTGCCGTTGCCGATTTTTAATGAACTCATCTACTTCCCTGTTTTACCGATCCGCCAATGCATGAGGTAATACCTTAACATAAGGGGCACAGCCAATATAAAAACGGTGCTTTTGTGGATCCCGATAGTGTGGTAGTTTCCATGTCATGAACGAACCAAACACAAATCTGGAAAAGTACCGGGAGCGTTTGATCTGCAACGTGGCGCGGGTGGACGACATCTTTGAAGATTGCATGAATGAGGCACTGGAGTTGCTCTCTCCCGAGGGTATCGATGCCTACCTTGATGGCGCTTCCGTAGTATGCGGCTTGGGGCGCGGTACAGAGTTGGTACTGATCTTCCTGCAGGGGATCCCCATCGTTTCCAGGGTGGTTGGGGAAGAGATTATTCCCGAAGTGGTTGAGATGACAACCCTGTTCTCCACCACCGCCAACGGCAAGGCCATCAATCCCTTCCTCTCCAAACTTCCGGCAGTGGCCCGGCGTCTGGAAGAGCCCCGCCTGTTGCGTGAATATTTTGCTTTGATTGAGCGTATGGCCAAAGAGGCCAGTGGAGGACTGATCCCGCTGTTGCAGAATAGCGATTTTCTGCTCAATCAGATCTCCCTTGGCGGCCTGAAGAACTGGATGGAGTACGGGCTGCGCGGTTACAGCTTCCAGCCGCACCGTATTGCCGACTATTTCAGCCTGCAATCGGCAGACAGCCAGGCGGCGCTGCAGCGGGAACGGCACGGTACGCTGTACGTGGACAATGAGCGCAAGCTGGAGTTCTTCCTGCATGCGCTGTGGGAGCTCGAGCAGGAGTGTCACCCATACTCCCTGGCGTTCGACAAACTGCGCAAGCCGCACCCCTACATCGACCGCAAGGGGTTCCATCTGCCGGATGTGTACGAAGAACTGAACGGCGTGGCAGGTATCGATCGATACCGGGCCGTTATCGCTCATCTTGCGGCACACCGCCTGTTTACCAAGCCCTACATCGCCGACAACTACAGCCCCTTTCAGCAACTGGTCATTGAAACCTTTGAAGATGCGCGGGTCGAAGCACTGGCCATCCAGCGCTTCCCGGGCCTGCGCCGGCTATGGATGGCGCTGCATCCAATCCCCACAGCAGGAGAGTGTACTGATGAATACTCCTGTATCCGCCATGAGCTGACTATGCTGTCACGCGCTCTGCTGGATCCGGATCACCCCTACACGGAGCCAAAACTGCTGGAGTTTGTAGAGCGCTTTCATGAACGCATGGCGCAGGATCCACACGATGGGAAACTGGCCGTTGAACTGGGTATCAAGTATCTCACCGCCATTCATACTCCCGCATTTCGTCAATCAAAAGTCTGGTTCAAGGATACCGAGGTTAGTTATCGTGATGACAACCGCTACATGTGGCTGTTTCTGGAGGACACCGATGATGAAGATGACTTCCACTCCGACCATGCCACCGCAAATCCGAGGGCGGCAGCAGAGGAGGATCAAACCCTGTTCTCCCGGCATCATGTGGAGTGGGACTACCAGACCAATAGCTACAGGCCCGACTGGGTAACCGTCTATGAATCGCTGCAGGAGAGCGGTAATGCCGCAGAGATCGACAAACTGCTGCAGAAAAACCAGCTGCTGGCCAAACGGCTCAAGAAGATCGTCGACCTGCTCAAACCCCAACAACCCAGGCGCATCCGCTATCAGGAAGAGGGCAGCGAACTGGATCTGGACATCGCCATCCGCGCCATGGTGGACTACCGCGCCGGCGTGACTCCTGATCCCCGCATCCACATGAGCCAGGAGCACGCCGGCCGGGATATTGCCGTCACTCTGCTGCTGGATCTCTCCGCCTCCATCAACGAAACCCCGGCGGGTTGCGACAGCACCGTCCGCGAGCTGAGCCAGGAGGCGGTATCACTGCTGGCCTGGGCCATTGACCAGCTTGGCGATCCCTTTGCCATCGCCGGATTTGCCTCAAACACCCGCCATGAAGTGCGTTACCTGCACTTCAAGGGATTCAACGAACCGTGGAGTGATGTGCCAAAGGCACGGCTTGCCGCGATGGAGGGAGGCTATTCCACCCGGATGGGAGCGGCTATTCGCCATGCCGGGCATTACCTGAGCAAACGGCCGAATGATAAAAAGCTGCTCCTTATACTTACCGATGGTGAACCCGCAGATATCGATGTAAAGGATCCCGAGTATCTTCTTCATGACACCAAGAAGGCTGTCGATGAAGTGGCGGCAGAAGGGGTCTCTACCCACTGCATCTCGCTCGATCCCAAAGCGGATGAGTATGTAAGCTCAATATTCGGCAAAAATGGTTATGCAGTAATCGACCACATAAACAAACTACCCGAACAGCTGCCCAAACTGTTCATGTCGCTGACAAAATAAACCAAAAGATGAAGCACCGGAAAACGTCTGTCCCCAATCAGGAATCCCGACCGATAACGGCCCCCAAAGGACTCATGACGGCATTTCCGCCACGCTTTAGCACATGGGTATAGATTTGCGTGGTACGGATATCGGCATGCCCCAACTGCTCCTGCACTGTGCGAATATCCATTCCCCGCTCCAGCAAGTGAGTTGCAAAAGAGTGGCGTAGGGTATGACAACTGGCTGGCTTGTGAATGTCGGCCTTGCGCACCGCCTTTTTCATGGCCCGCTGCACTGATTGTTCGCCCAGATGGTGACGCCGCTCTACACCGGAGCGAGGATCAATGCTTCGCTCCCCGGCGGGAAACAGATACTGCCAACCCCACTCCGTCGGCGCATTGGGATACTTCCGCTCCAGCGCATAAGGCAGATAAACGGCACCAAAACCATCTTCAAGATCCTTTTCATGGATCATCTTTACTGATTCCAGATGACGTTGCAGTGGTACAATCAAATCATCCGCCAGCGTCACCACCCGATCCTTGGCCCCTTTCCCGTTACGCACCACAATCGCGCGATGGTTAAAGTCGAGGTCCTTGATCCTCAGCCGCATACACTCCATCAGGCGCAGCCCCGAACCATACATCAGACATGCGGCCAGCCAGTACTGGCCATTAAGCTGCCGCAAGACCTTGCCTACCTCCTGAGGCGTCAGCACAACGGGTAGCTTCTGGGGCTTCTTCGCCCTGACGGTAGTGGAAAGATCCTCCAACGGCCGGCCAAGCACCACTTTATAAAGAAAAACAAGTGCGTTAAACGCCTGATTCTGAGTTCCTGGTGCCACCCTTCTGGAAACAGCAAGATGAGTTAGAAATTCCACCACCTCCTTTTCCCCAAGCTCTCTGGGATGGCGTTTATTATGAAAAAGGATAAATCGCTTGATCCAGCCAAGATAAGCCTGTTCGGTACGGATACTGTAATGCCTGACCCGCATCGAATCGCGAACAGAATCAAGAAAAGGAGAAGATCTGCCTTGAGCCATGATCGTGTACCGTGATAAATAATATGCCGATATTATGGAATATGGACTTAACTTGTAATATGCTGTAAGAACGATGTAATTCCACATTCCATATTGTTTTCCTAAGGTGTTAAGTTAACCCATAGAAGAACAAAAACAGTGTACATTATCGTTGGAATTACAAATATTTAACAAAAAATAACCGCTATGGAATCAAGCTGTTCGAAGAGCGAGAGGAGCGGAGATACACGTTGGATCAACGTAAAATTCCACGTCGATCTGACGTCGAGTTAAAGTTATGTGTA
>JAJRUX010000015.1 GCA_024277575.1 Gammaproteobacteria bacterium
AAGTTACAGAAAAGCACGCAACAGATTTTACGATTATTGCAGCTCAATCTGTTTGAGAAGCGGGACTTGATGGCGCTACTCAGAGGCGATCCGCCACGCGATAATCAACCCGATATTAATCAGATGGTTTTGCTGTGAAAGTTAACGGGACAGCAGTGATGTCATATATAAGTTCAATTCTTCCAGATAAATGCGGCTTTATAGTGACTTGGTGACGTATTATAATGTGTATGCTTTGGCGGAATTAAATATTAGCTGGGAGACATCCATGCACCAAGCAGTATACCAAGAATTTGAAAACATTTGCTCAGCAAGAAAGATATCTGGCTCAGTACTGGAGGTGGGTGCAGTTCCAAGAGAGACCAGTCTTTTACGTATGAAATCATTGAAGAATGCCAGAGAAAAGGTAGGAATCAATCTTGATGGACCGTACTCATACCAGGATATAGAGATAGTGAAAGGCAATGCAAATTCGATGGAATGTTTCGAAACAAATAGATTTGACGTGGTTCTTTGTAATGCAATGCTGGAACATGATAGGTATTTCTGGAAGACGATAGAAGAAATAAAAAGGGTGGCGAAGTCAGGTGGGCTTGTTGTAATAGGGGTGCCGGGGTTTACAGTTTATCCTGGGAGTGTGTCTTATGTTGATGGCGTTTCCTCAATACACATTGATAGTGTACCTAATGCCACGATTACATTCGAAGTGCATGCGGCTCCTAGCGATTATTATCGATTTAGTCCGCAGGCATTTATTGACGTATTCTTTGAGGGAATGAGTGATGTTAAAGTGCAATCTCTGTTGTTACCCCCAAGAATTATCGGTTCAGGTATTAACTGTTAGTTCTTAGTTAAGCAGGTACTAGAATAAACGCGTTGCCTGGCATTGATATTGCGGCCGGAGTGCTTCAGAGCAATTACAGATAGGAGCACGGCATAATGCTGCCCAGTCTGACAGTGAATATATCAGGCAGTTTATTCATCCGTTCAGAAAAGGAACCGTATATTTCATTGCACCTGGTTTTGTCTGTGCTATCGAGATTCCTCCATTTGCTTCGGCGCTCAATCTTATCGGGGAAGTGGTCTATATTCAGCTGGAGTGTTTTTCCAAGAGCTTTAACATTGTCCCAGATGTTTTCATATCGAACAAAAACAATATTGTAATCCATGTTTGAATAGAACCAGTTATCAAAGTGCTCTTCCAGCTTGAAATAGTCCAACCCATTCCCCAGAAATTTGTGAAGATCCCATGTTTCATCCATATCAAAAGCTTGGCTTTCAATATTGTCGCAGTGCTGGAGAACCCAGTGTATGTTGGGTTTGTCTATAATCTTCGTGTTAAATCCATGCCTGTCATGCTTGGACTTGCGCCTGTCGAAGAATGATACGACTGCATCTCTGGGGTCACCGAACATATAGAGTATCCTCGTGTTCGCTGAAATAATTTTCGGTGGTACTCGTAAATGGCTGTGTGCAGCAATAATCTCTCTTTCACCTGTTCTGTGCAGGTGAGATGATGCTTTTAATGCCTTTACCAGCATTTTAGAGCCTACTCCACCTGAGGATACTACGCAGAAATCTATCTCGCTTGGTATGGAAAGGGGCATGGGAAGAGTGTTTCTCCAGGTTTTCAATCTATGATTAGTGGGGAGCCTCAGGCTCCTTAAGCAAACGCTCAAATAACATGCCGGTTTGCGCAGAATATCTCCGGCTGTTCAGAAATGGCGGATTGGACTCCATTTTTTCTGTAATTTCGTGGCTAAGTTGCTCTCTTAGTTCCGGGTTTTTGCCAAGCCTGACGGCCAGTTTCCTGTAGTCATCTTCGTTTTCGGTAATCAGCCCGGGCATTTGCAATTCCAGCAACATTGCGGAAGCCTGTCTGAAACGCAGGTATTCTCCTTCCATGACAACCGGAGGTAACCCGGTTTGTAGGGGATCGATGATCGAGGTGGCGCCACCATAAGGGTAAGCATCCAGGTACACGTCGCATACGCTTAACAGGGCCTTGATATCAGCGCGTTGCGGGAAGGGCTTCAGTATGACCAGGCGCTGTGGATCAATGCTGTACTCGCCGAAAAGGCGCTGCATATGCATAATGAGCGAGCCTCCCGGGTAGGAGCGGCTCCAGTAGGGATTGAAGGGATACAGTACCAGCAGTGAGTCGGGGACTTCTGCGATGATTTTTGTCCAGGCCTCGCGCAACTCGGGCGTGATTTTGTAGAAGTTTGCACCGGATACGAACAGCACGGCCTCCTCCGGAATGCCCATTTGTTTGCGTTCGGGCGGGACCGTTGAGCTGGTGTTTTCAGCGGCGTAGCTGAAGCAGAGCCCTGATCCGGGCACGGTTATCAGTCGCTCGGTATAGTGGTCCTGGTCCTGTTCTGCCGAGACTGTGAGGTCACCTGCAATATAGTAATCAATGTTGGTGAAGCCGGTGGTTACCGGCGAGCAGATGGATGTGACCTGCACCGGTGCCATACGCTGTGTGGCAAGCTGGCTGATCGCAGTGTTGACCGCAGTTATATTAGAGCCGATAAACAGAAGATCGAGATTGTCCCCGCGAATGGCACGCACCTGGCTATCCAGTGTTTTGGGCAGAGCAACCAGTTTGTCTGCCCGGCTCTGGCAGTAGCGTTCAAGCGCGTGCCCGCGCAGGTCGGTGCCGTACAGGATGATTTCGTATCTGGTGCGATCCAGGTGCTCGAATACCGGCAGTGTGGCATAGGTTTCTGTTTGCGGGTTGTAGTGGGCATTCAGTATCCCGAGCCGGATTCGGTCATGGCTGGTTGTGTGTCCGGGCATGTCCGCGTCAACTGTTGCACAAGCATTGGCCAATGCGGCTTCAGCCAGCCGGGCGCGCTTCAGCATAATATCTTTCAGGTCGCTGTACCCGAAATACAGGGAGATCATGTTGGCATAGCGTGTAAACAGGTTTGCGGCAGCCGGTTCGGGTGAGCCTGCAGCATAGAAGAAGCTCACTACCCTGTTCATGTACTGGTGCCAGGTTTCTATTTCGCCTTTTTGACTGAAGAAGCGTTTTGCACGCAGCAGGTACGTGGCGAAGCTCTCCATATACCAGGGTGGAATCGTGAGCTGTAATATATTTTCCGGCAACTGGTCAGCCGGGCGATAGAGCATGGCGGCCATGAGATGATTGATGGCAGCGGGCGCCTGGTGCTGGTCTTTCATGTGGCTGCATAGCTGGTCGGCGTATTTTTCTTCATCCGGGTGTAAGGGTTCGTTCTGAATATCGCTCGACAGTAGCAGTTGCTGCACCTTGCCCGGGGTGCTGGAGTACAGGGTTTCCAGTTGGTCTGTTGTGGCGTTTTCCCAGAATTGCGCACTCTGTGCGCGTGATTTTCGTATGTCCGCCAGGGCTGAAGCATCTGATGGATTGCTTTGGTAGTCCTGTACGGATTTTGATAGTCGGGCCAGAAACTGCGGCGACAGGTGAATGCGGGTGGTGTTAATGTTTTTTTTCTTTCTGGCCATTGGCGTTAGCGGGTATAACCCAGCGTATCCAGTATTTTCGGGTAATCCTGGCAGGTAGCCAGCTCCCGTTCAATGTGTGCCGGGATTTCCCGACGTGGCGGGAGGCGGATTTCGCGCCGGCTTCTTTCCCCCACGACTTCCCCGGTAACTGTTTCAGTATCCTGTGCCGTATAAATTTCACCGGTGACTTTGATGTTTGATGGGTAGCGTGCCTCGAAGTCATCGGCATAGTCGGCCTGTAAGATGTTGCAGGCATTTTTAAGCACCGGTTGCGGGTCTTTGCAGAAGTCCTCGTAGCGTACAAAGCCAATACGTTTTGCGAGTTCCGCGAATTTGAGAAATCCTGCCATGTACTGGTTCAGGTTCAGCGATTCCTGCATGCGTGGTACTTTGCAGACGCTTAGCCAGGTGTCGAGCGGGTGCCGTGTGATGGCGATTTCACTGATTTCAAAATGATCGCGCAACACCACGTCCTGTGCCAGTTGATAGATCGGCTCTACCGGGTAGTCACCTGGTGTAAAATCGATATGAGTCCAGTCCCGGATAATCAGCTTGAGACCTTTGCCCCGGCATTTTTCGCTGATCGCCATAATCGCATCGATGTAGCGGAGCCCCCGGTTAGACTTTAGTTGCATCATTTCCTGGTCGGTGAATAGGCCGTACCACTCCCAGGCCTGTACCAGCGGATTGAACCACGAAAAGCGGGGATTAATTTCGCTCAGGATGACATTACCATCGGCGCAACCCATGCACCTCGACATCAGGGTGGCCCCGGATCGGGCCAGTGAGTAGATAATTGATATTTCCGGTTTCATGCCAACGCTATTTTTTCAGAATATTTGTCTATGAGGAAGACAATGTACCTGGCGCAATAGCCCAGCATTTGTATGGTCGGCTGTTCTGGCATGCCGATATACTCCCCGATTTTCAGGCTCAGCAGCTTCCAGTTATCCTCGTCCCAGTTTATCGGGTGGGTAATATGGTGGGCCACGGGCGCCGTCAGCTTTTTTACCGGCACCTGGCTGAGCATCGGTACCAGCACGGCCCAGTAGTCCCACCAGGGCAGTCCAAGGCAGAACTCGTTCTCCGGGTAGACGTCCAGGTATTTTATGTCGAAGAAGAAATAATCAAAACCATCCCGGAACACAGTGCCTTGCGTGGTTGCCAGTGAGCTGACATCGAGTCTGCAGCCGAACAGGAAAGCATCCTCTGCTTCCGTGCTGACGAGGGTTTTCAGTCGTTCATCCGTCAGGTGAATGTCGGAATTGATGATGCTGCATATTCTGCTGTCGGTCGTTCTGAAATAGGCCAGGAAATCGTCAAAATAGATATAGGGTTTTCCGCATCGTGCCTTCGCATCTCTGTCGGCAATGATAAAATTGATATCATGGAAGCTGGATTGCAGCTGTTCGATTTCCTGTGCGGAGTTTATCGATACAACGTTGAAGCCAAGCCGTTTCCAGCTGTTGATTGCTTCTCTCTGGTTGTCGATATTCTTCGGTGCAATCGTGGTGGCTATTGTTATATCAGGCAGGGATTGTGCCGCTTTGGCGAGGTTTCCGGGTTCGATAGTGCGGTGATCCTGTGGGGTAGGAACCTGCAGTGCACTAATGCGACTGGAATTAATATGCAGGCCCTGTTGCAGCATGTCCAGGCCGGTTTCCTGGTTACCCTGCTGTACAAGGGCGACGCCGAGTGCACCACGCAGGTAGTCAAGGTCGGGGCGCAGCGCAAGAGCCTTCTGGTAGCTGGCTACGGCGGCATCCAGCTTGCCCAGTGCCTGTAAGGCGCCGCCCTGGTTGGTCAGTGCATCCACGTGGTCCGGTTTGATCTGTAGTGTCTGGCGGTAGCACCGCAGGGCACCATTCCGGTCGCCTTGTGATTGCAGTACACACCCCAGGCTGTAGTGTGCTTCGGGCTTGCCTGGCTGGATTGATAATACCTTGCGGTAACTTTTTGCGGCTTCATCCAGTTTTTGCTGTCCCTGCAGCACCTGGCCAAGCATGAAATGCGCATCTGCCATTTCCGGCATTGCTTTGGTAACTTGCCGCATCCCGGTTTCCGCAGCGCCATAATCGCCCAGCTGTGCATCGGCGACGGCGAGCATGTAGCGGGCGCCGGTGTCATTTCCGTCAGCTTTACACACTTCCTGGAACAGAGATCGCGCTTCCTGCTGGCGGCCTTCCTGGAGCAGTTGCAGCGCGCGATTTTTTTTCTCAAGCAGGCGGGTATTACTGTCAGGCATTTTTCCACATCTCACTGTAGGCAGTTTCGACGCTGCGAGCAAATTGTTTGCCATTACATAGCGCGGAGTTACGCATGCGTTCACGGAGCGTATCGCGTATTTGTGAAAGACATTCGCGATCGGCCGCAAGTTCTGTCGCGAGGCGAA
Source organism: Gammaproteobacteria bacterium (assembly GCA_024277575.1). Classification (GTDB taxonomy): domain Bacteria; phylum Pseudomonadota; class Gammaproteobacteria; order Thiohalospirales; family Thiohalospiraceae; genus DRMK01. Next base: position 5,885 of record JAJRUX010000015.1, read on the forward strand.
CATAAGCCTGTGGGGTTTCAGCGATAAGCTCGGTTAACCCAACTTGAGAAAGCAGGCTGATGCCGACACGGCCGGCATGCATGTTCCCGGCCAGTGTGATGACCGGTATGCCCATCCAGAAAGCCTCACAGGTCGTGGTGGTGCCATTGTACGGGAAGGTGTCGAGTCCGATATCAATTTTTCCGTATAGCTCCAGGTGTTCAGCGTTGTCATATATTGGAGGTATAAGATCCAGCCGTACGGGATCGATGCTATATTTTTCGAATAATTGTACATAGTGTTCGCGTGTTGTGTTGTCGCGTAACGAGATGTTCTTGATGATGAGCCGCGAACCGGGTGTGGCTTGTAAAACGGACGCCCAGAGCGAAACAACTTCCGGTGTAATCTTGGCAAGGTTATTGAAGGAACCGAAGGTGATATGCCCGCAGTGAGCCGCAGGCAGTGTTGTAACCGGCGGTGCATAGGCGGCAGGAAGGTAACACAGGAAACCGTCCGGCAGGCGAATGAGTGTCTCGGTGTGATAGTCATCTGTCAGGCCTGGCGGGTCTGCCCAGGCATCAGTCAGTCTGTAATCGATGGCGGGAACACCCGTAGTGTTGGGGTAGCCAAGATACGAGACCTGTATCGGGGCAGGTTTGGCCGTAAAGGCCAGCAGCCGGCTGTTGGCGGTATGGCCGGTGAGATCGACCAGGATATCAATGCCGTCCAGCCGGACTTGTTCAGCCAGCTGCCGGTCGTCCATGCCTGTGATAACACGCCAGTGTGATGCAATGCTCTGAAGCCGCTGCGTTACCTCGTCCGGTTTGCTCGTGTCGGAATAACAGAATGTCTCGAAATGGTCGGGGTCGTGATTTGCGAGCAACGGCTCAATGAAAAAGGCAACCGAATGTTTGCAGAAGTCGGGTGAAACATAGCCAACTCGCAATGGTCGTTCCGGGTCGGAGTTGTTGGCCGGTCCGGACGAGACGGCAGGTGGGAGTCTGTGTGTCTGCCCCCAGCGGACATGTTGCTGGTAAATGGTTGCTGCGTTATAGCGGGGGCTGTAGTTCAGGGCGAAGACAAGATCGCTGTGCGCCTTGTCAAAGCCCGGCCTGGCCCGCAAGGCCTTCTGATAGTTTTCTATTGCGCCCTCCAGGTCGCCCCGGGATTTCAGGATGCTTCCAATAGAATCGTAAACTTCGGCGAAACCGGGGGCGAGCGTGATAGTTTTCCTGTAGTGTTCCAGTGCCTCGTCAAAGCGGGTCAAAAGATGAAAGGCTTTGCCGAGTTGGAAGAGCGTTGATGGATTATCGGGTTGCAAACGATGTGCATCGCGGAAGCTCTGCAGGGCATCTTCGCGCTTGCCTTGTAACAGGAGTGCAGTGCCCAGGTGGAAATGGGCATCGTGCATATCCGGATGCATGCTTATAATCGTTCGGCAACATTTCTCGACAGCTTTGCTATCACCCAGTTGTGCGTTGATCCTGACCAGGTAAATCCAGGCTTCTGTGTCACCTCTGTCACTCTGGCAGACTTTCTCGAAAAGCGTCCTGGCTTCCGCTAATTGATTATTGGCAAAAAGTTGTGTTGCCTGCTTTTTTTTGCCACGGGTCAGGCTGTTCTTTATTGTTGCCACGCGATTTCAGGTTGCCGGGGTTTTATGGCGTTCCAGCGCCTCCTTGAGGGGGCCCAGGTGCTGTTCGTAATTTTTCCAGCGGCCGGAAGATTTTTTGTAAATCGGTTGACGCACCTGGTCGTAGCTGGCGGTGCCTACAAAGCGCTCCGTTTTGTGGAATTGCAGGCACTGTTCGTCCCATTCCAGCCCGCAGAACTCGATCATGGAGCGACTGATCGGTTCCTGGTTACTGACCAGTTCTTCGTATTGCACATCGATCACAGGAATTGACAGTATGCTTTTCCAGTGTCGCATGATTTTCTCGTAGCCTCGGTAAAAGGCACCGAGATTCTCCAGGTCATAGGAATAGGGGTGGGTGCGCGAGAAGTCCTGGAAGTAACAGGACAAACAAGTGTCCAGCGGGTCGCGCATGCAATGGATCACCCGGGCATTCGGGAACAGAAGTTCGATAAGGCCAAGATGCATGAAATTCCCGGGCATCTTGTCAATGACGCGGGGAGTGTCGTCTGACAATCGCCCGATATGGTCGAGATAATCCTGCGCAAGTTCATCCATTTTTTCCTGGGTCAGCAGTGGCAGGCATTGGGGGTATGGTTTTTCGGTCTCCAGTATCGAGCTCAGTGAGAGCGGTAGCTGAATGATATTGGGGAGTTCTCCGGCGCCGAATATCTGTGGGTGGCTGGCGAGGATCTGCTCAACCAGGCTGGTGCCGGAGCGAGGCATGCCCACTACAAATACCGGTTGCTCCGAGCGGTTTGAAGCGCGTGGCATGCGCATCATGACATCAGGGCTGTACGCCGCTATCAAAGTCTCAATTTCTGCATCATGCCGGGTTGCATCAAATGTCAGCGGTTTTGATGCATTGCCCTGCTGGTAATTGTGGAATGCTTTATCGTACTTGCCGGTTGCATCATAGAGTTTGCCAAGGTTGAAGAGCAGATTGCTGCGGTTGCCAACAGGAATGAGCGGGTCTTGCAGCAGTTTTTCCAGTAAGGCGGTAGCTTCCTCCTGCTGGTCAAGGTCCTTGCTGATCAGGGCAAAGGCAAGTGCTATGTTGATATGTTCGGGGCCGAATTCGTCAAATCCTTTTCCTAAAAGGGGGCTCAGTATCTGGCTGGCGGCTTCCCTGTCACCGGAATGAATGGCAATGTTTGCCGCCAGGGAAATCGCGTTGATGTTATCCGGTTCGATTTCCAGTGCCCGGTTACAGTGTTCCATGGCTTCATCGGGTTTCTGCAGTGTGATAATGGCAGCGGCGAGGGCGATATGGGCGTCGACAAAATCCGGTTTGCAGCGCAGCGCTTCCTGACAGCAGGTCACAGCCTCGCTTTGTCGGCCCAGACTGTTTAGCACGACAGCGAGTTTTTGATGGGCGCTGGCAGAATCCGGGTTGTAGCTAATAGCCTTCTGCAGGGTGGCTTCTGCTTCCGGGTAGTTACCTTTTACCTGGAGCAGACCTGCGAGATTGAGGTAAGCCTCGGAATAATCCGGTTTCAGACGCAATGCAGTTTGCAGAATGTCCTCTGCCTCGTCGTTGCGTCCCAGTGCTATAAGCGCCTGGCTCAGGTTGTAATGGACTTCTGCGTTGCCCGGATCAAATATCAAAGCTTGCTGATAGGCCGTCGCTGCTTCCTCATGTCTGCCTTGAAGATTCAGTACATAACCAAGGTTGGCATGCGCGTTTGCATGATCTGGCTGGAGGCGGATGGTATTCCGGTAACTGGTTTCGGCTTCACCGGCATTTCCATTGGCTTCCAGTATGGTGCCTAACAGGAAGTGCGCCTCGGCCAGATCCGGCTGTAGTGAAAGCGCCCGGCGGCAGGATGATTCTGTTGCTGTGGTATTTTCCTGCTGGAGCTGGGCCCGGCTTAACATGAACCAGACCATGGCGAGATCAGGTTGTGCCTTCAGCACTTCCTGGTAAATTTCAATAGCTTCTTCGGTGTTTCCCAGTTGTTGCAGCGCGTTGGCCAGGTTTATATGGGCGTCAGGCAAGTCTGGTTGGTGCAGGGCCGCTTGCCGGCAACAATTTACGGCAAGTTCATAGTTGCCGAGTATGCCGTGTATGCCACCCAGCATCAGCCAGGCTTCAGCGTAATCAGGTTTACTGGCCACTGCCTGCTGCAGCGTATCGACTGCGCCCTGAAGATCTCCCGTCATACGCAAAATGTTGCCGAGCTGGTAGTGGGCTTCGGCCATGTCCGGGGCCAGGGTTGTGGCTTGCCGCAGTAATGAAATTGCTTCGGAGGCGTTGCCCAGTTCAGCATTAATGGCGCCTCGCATCATCCAGGCATCGGCATCATTGGGGTCTATCTCACTGATCTTGTCATAAATGGATTTGGCGGCAGTTAAATTGCCGCTTTCAAGCAGCGTAAGTGCCTGGTCTGTCAGTGTGCTGATATCTTGTTGAGGCATATGTATATACTCTGAAAATAATCGAATCAATCGTGTCTGATTTAATTAGTGTCGTTAGAGGAATTTGCCCTGAAAGGGCTGGTTTTCTTATTTTATAATCTGTCTTCCGAAGCCTGTCAGATTGTAACGTATTTTCCTGCGTGCGCTAATCGAAATCATCTCCGGACGAGATAATACAGACTTGAGTGTGATCTTGAAGTGATCCCGGGGGCCGGTTTGTTATAATACTGCGGATATAAAATATTATATGATTTTCATATGCTTATAAGAGATCTGGCAGGTTGCTGGTGGTCCGGGGTGCGCGCAGCGGGGGGAGGGCTCGTGTTTGGCCTGTGGATCGCTGCCTGTACGCCGCAACCGGAGACGCCACAGGGACTGGCCGAAACCGCAGTGGGTCGGGCGCTCGAGAAAGTGGGTTTGACGGTTGAAGCCTTGTCCCTTCCCAAACTGGGGCGACCGTATTCCACACCCGGTCGTCTGGCGGTGGTGGATGCGGCCCTGCAACGGCCTGTCAGTATGGTCGGACTTTCCCGGCGGCTTGCAGAAATAGATCCGATTGCCGGCGCCCGGGCCGCATATCTTGCGCACCTGTTGGCCGAGTTGGGTACTGAACTGTCCTACCCGGTATCAGAACTTGTTGATACGGCTGCAACTGCAGAACTTTTGGCGGCAATGATGCCCGCCGATAAAGTGAACGATGCCCGGCTGAAAACCACCCTGCACCTCATTTTCTCCGGGATTCTACAGGTGCAGCAGATTTATCAGGGCGCAGGCGGCAAACCCGGTACCAGGGAGCTGGCAGCGTTGCAGGATCACTTGCAGGCATCCGTTTCGTACGGTGGGCCGGAACTCGATCCGCGCCGGCTGATGCCGACTGCCTATCACGCAATTGGTGAACGTATCGAGCTGGAGGGGCTTGCGACCGCTGTGGTGCAGTTACTGGCAGTAGTGGAGGAGGTTTTGCCCCGGCTGAGAGACATCATTCCCCCCGATGCAGCCCTGGAGTGGAGTACGCCGCTGGGGAGGGTGCGGATTGCCGGTGGTGGCAACGATCACCATTCAGGTGCATACGCGCTGCTGATTGATCTTGGTGGTGATGATGTTTACCAGGATGTTGGTCAGCCGCTTGAACCCGGACGAATATCAGTAGTCATCGACCTTGCGGGAAATGACACTGTGCGTTGGGAAAAGTCAGCAGGGCCTGGTGCCGGGCTCCTGGGGATCAGCCTATGGCTGGATGCTGACGGGAATGACAATTATACAGGTTCCAATATGGGCATGGGGGTGGGTCTGCTTGGAGCGGGTGTGCTCTGGGATATTGCGGGCAATGATCACTACCAGGGTGGATCCATGGTGGAGGGCGTGGGCCAGTATGGTGTCGGCATCCTGATTGATGAAGCGGGTGACGATGATTATGCGGCTGATCTTTACGGGCAGGGTTTCGGCGGGCCGGGCGGGATTGGTATCCAGGTTGACCTGCTGGGAAACGACAGTTTTTTCTGTGGTGGTTTGGTGCCTGATCGGGCGCCGGACAGGCGCGAGCGCCACGAGAAGGTGCACTATATTAGTATGTGCCAGGGTTATGCCTTTGGTATCAGGCCACAAATATCCGGGGGGGTGGGGTTGTTGCTCGATCGCGAGGGCAATGATCATTATCGTGCAGACCTGTTCGCCCAGGGTAGTTCCTACTGGTTTGGTTTGGGTATGTTGGTGGATCGTGCCGGGAATGACAGCTATGACGCATTCGAGCACTGCCAGGGTGAGAGCCTGCACCTGGGTGCTGCTATCCTGGGGGACTGGGCGGGTGATGACAGTTATTCAGGATATGAGCATTGCCAGGGTGTAGGAATTGATCGAGCGGCAGGTGTGCTTTACGACTATCGTGGTGACGACAGCTACCAGGCGACGCGCCTGTCCCAGGGGACCGGCCTGAAACCCTTTGGCGCGGGTATGCTGATTGACGTCACGGGTAACGACCGTTATCAGTCTAGTGAAGGCTCGCAGGGGTATGCCCGGAAACCTGCTGGTTTCCCGGAGTCCCAGTGGCCTGTGGGAATGCTGCTTGATCTTGGCGGGGAAGATGTTTTTGAGCAGCCAGACGTGCCTCCCGTGACCGCGCAAGGGCGTGTCCGGGGGCGGCAGGGGATTGCAATCCAGGCTGACTGATGCTGTGCCCGGGATTTATTCAACCGTTATCGTTGGTGTTGGCCCGGTGGTGACATTGCCATTAATGTCGTAGTAAGTCGCCGAGATTATAGAGGGTTGCGGATCTGCAAATATATTGCCCGGTTTTAATACGATGGAAAAACGTGACTCATAGTATTTCATAAGTCCGGTAGGGCTTATGAAGTTAACAGTGATCAGTTTGTTGTTTTTTACCCAGCTGCTTTGCAACTGCGAGGAGAGATTCGTGCTCCCCATGTCATCCACAACGATTCGGATATCCGAGGTTGGCGTGCCAGTGCCACTACCATCATTCTTTTTTATTGTCGCTCTTACGACGAGCTCAATAGCGCCGTAATCCGGGGCGGAAGCGCCAACCGGTGTGCGTATCACAGCCTGGGGAAGCGGTTCGAGAGAAGACAGGTTGCCTGTAAAGTCGGTTGAACCGGTTACCCGGTAATTAAACGGGTTAGGTGCGCCCACTCCATCCAGTATTTCCAGGCTTATCGGGATACTGTTTACGCTGAGGGCAGCCGTTGGATAGGTTGCAGCAGTGGTTACCTGGATATTGCCTGTTCCAACGGGCATTGATGCTGGCAAGTCGATAACAACAACAGTTTCCCACGGGCCGTGGTTTGAATAGGTCGGAATATTTCCCAGCAGCTGATCATCAAATAGCCAGGCTTCGCTCGTTTTGTCCGGGTAAATCTTTGTGATGGCTCTGATGTTAGGCGTCAGATCAACGCTGGAGCCTGCGTCTGAATTGTAGCTGATGGTCGTATTTAAGCGGGTCATGCCATCAGCTGAACCTACAGATAGAGTGATTGTATCGCCTGCCCGGGCCTTGTCAGGGAAAGTCTGAACGGTTGTGCAGCCGCTGAGTGTTACAGCAAGGGCAGCAACCGCCCATGTCACACAGGTATAGACTTTATATGTGTTGATTCTTGTTTTCACGATAGCGCTCCCCATCGCTGATTCTTTTTAGTTCTCGCGATTATAGCCAGTTTTGCGGTTATTTGCGAAAACGGGAGTCCCGCAGGATCTGGCCTGGCACTGCTGTGCGTGGACATTGCATGGGAGGGTGCAGTAAACTCGAGTCCCGGACCAAAATACTGAAAAAAGTTTATTAAAGAGGGCCTTAGCCTTGATATCAAATAAAGAGGTAAGGCAGTCGTTCAAGAAGCTGCTGGATCTCCCGGATGTTCTTACCGGCCTTAACAGACTGAATAACAGAAAAAACAAGAATTATCGTTTAAGCGGTAAGTTCAGTCTGCAAATTCACAGGGGGCAGGCGCCCCGTTTCTGGGAAAATGCACCACGAGGCGGATGCTCTCAATGCATCGCGCTTTTTATGGATTTCGGTGTGGTCCCGAAATATTGTTTCGATTGCTATAAGGTGATGGTCGAACTGCGTACCGTAGTCGAGCTTTTCAAGTTGCTAATGGTTTTCGAAAAAATCAAACTCCCCCGGGATAACACCCGCAAGTGCATGGTGGAGCAGAGGCCGTCCAGCCCTGTGCCATACAAGGGATTCGTTTACTGCAGGGGCCTTGAAGAGGCGAATGAACTTTGCCGGATTATAGGAGAAGCAGTTGCTGATGATATTTCGCCTGATATCACAGTCAAGGTGAAACGTGGCTGTTCTGAATATGCAGAGATATATCCTGAATACGCGCAAATAAATGCTGGTAAAGAGGCGTTTAAATATGGAGAGGATTGGCAATTCTACGAGGACTTTGTCGATAAGAACTGGGTTTTTGACGACGAGGTCGATTGCTATGATGAAGATGGCAAAGGAACCGATCCCATGAGGGAGCTCTTTGCTTTGCAGTTCTGGTTAAGGCATGCGGCTACCCTGGGTGACAGGAGTTATCTTATCCTGACCGGGGGAAAACATCTGAAGCCCCTTGCGTAATTATTCTTAAGATGTCCAGGAAACTTCATATAGGCGGGATACTGCCGGAGCATGACTGGGAGATTCTGAATGCCCTGCCGGGCCCTCACGTTGACCACATTGGTAACGCAAATAATTTACCGCAATTTTCCGAGGGCACATTTTCAGCAATTTATGCATCACATGTGGTAGAGCATCTCGATTACAGGGACGAGTTGCTGTCTACACTTAAAGAATGGAATCGCGTCCTGGAATATGGCGGAGATTTACTTGTCAGTGTACCGGATATGGATGTATTGGCGCGGCTGTTTCTGGAGAAGGGCAGGCTGACGACTAATGAGCGATTTGAGGTTATGCGCATGATGTTTGGCGGGCACATGGATAAATACGACTACCATGTTGTTGGTCTGAATCAGGAGTTTCTGGTCGGATACCTTAAAAGTGCCGGGTTTGGCTCAATCAGGAAAGCCGATGAATTCGGGATTTTCCAGGATTGCAGTAGCATGCGCTTCAAGGATGAGCTTATCAGTCTGAACTTGATTGCGACAAAGCAGGGGTCGAGAGCACAAAATCTGGAATGAAAAAAATTATCAGCTTTAGCCTGTTTGGCACGGATGAACTCTATTTTACAGGCGCGCTACAAAATCTGGTGCGCCAGTCTGAGATTTACCCGGATTGGATTTGCAGGTTCTATGTTGACAAGAATGTGCCCGGGGCACTTGTCAATGAGCTGAAGGCAGGAGGTGCCGAGGTTGTTTTCGGTTCGGATATTCTTCAGCTTGAAAATCTTCATTTCGTAAAAACGATTTGGCGTTTTCTTCCGGCGATTGATCCCGATGTGGACATATTTATTGTCAGGGACACTGACAGCCGGCTGGGCTGGAGGGAGCAGGCTGCAGTTGAGGAATGGCTTTCGAGCGGGAAAGGATTCCATATTATGCGTGATAACCCGCAGCATACTCCGCGCATGATGGCGGGGATGTGGGGCTGTCGTTCTGAATGCCTGAAGCAGCTTGATGTATTAATAGCCGGCCATTCGTTTACAGACGCTTTTGGAAATGACCAGCGTTTTCTTGAAGAGTGTGTTTATCCCCTGGCAGTACGGGATTGTCTGGTGCATACAAGCGGGGTGGAATATGCGGGTGAAACTGTAAGTGCGTTCCCTCTACACCCGAGTGACCCGGTAGTTCGATTTGTTGGTGAGCAAATAGGGATAAATGAAAGGCCGCTTGTTGAAACACTTGAGCAGCGCAGGTTGCGCAGTAAAAATGGCAGGCTGTATTTAAAAAAACCGTAGGAGCGGGCTCGCCCGCTCCTACGGTTGATTTATGCTTCCCGGTTTCTGCGGCGGGTGAGCCCGCCCAGTCCAAGCAGACCGCTGCCAAATAACCAGACGGCTGCTGGAACCGGAACAGCGCTCACATGGCCTACCATGCTCAGGCTGTATAAAACACCACCAAAATTTGAGGTGTGGGCTTGTGGCGTGATAGCGGAGTAGTTCAGTGTAAATGTGCTGCTGGCTGAACAGGACGCTGTAGAGCAGGTAATAGTGGCCAGTCCAGTACCATTATCATATGTGCCGCCGATATCAACGGAGTTCGGTCCGTTGGTTACGCAAATGCCATCGCTGGAGGTGCCGCAATCTTGCATGCCCCCTCCCAGAGGAATATTGGGAATTGCGTTCCAGGTTACGCCCCAGCCAGAGAAATCGAGAGCCTTGGTAAAACCGCCGTCATTGTTAACATCATTATTGGCGACGGTGACCGGACTCAGGGTTTGATGCATCCCGGTGTTAATGAGCCATGACCAGGGGTTGTCGATACCCGGGTTTTCGGTGCCATCTGGAACACCACCATGACTGCCGCCAGTGAGTTGGGTGGCGCCGATAATGATGCCGTCGTACATGGAGATGGGTAGTTTCTCGTCGGGCTGGATGGTGCCATTGGCATTATTGTCAAAGGCAAAGTAACTGCCTGGACCAAATTCAAGAACGCTGCCTGTGATAAGGGCCGCCTGAGTTGTGTAGCTTGTGGCGCCCAGTATAGTGGCAACGGCAGTGGCAACAGATGTTTTGCGTATATTCATGGTCATTGCTCCTTGATCATGAGTGCTGGTTTGGTATGAGCGGTAATACCGCTGAGAATGAGTGTTGCTACTGTGCGGGCTAAAAGTTTGCGTAGTTGGTGATTCATGTGCATTCCCTTGCCGCACTTCCCTTCCGGTGTTTGCTGGTATTACAGGGGGGGTGGGCTACTTCTCTTCCCGCTCCCTGGGATCATCGTCTTGTTAAATTCGGTGCGATGTATGTGTTAACAACATGCAAGTTCTGTGCGAGCGGGGTAATACGAGTAAGATTCAGGCGCTTGCATGTTTCCTGTTATTCCTGCGCGCGCCAATAGTGTAAAGAAAGGTAGACAGCATTCTTGAATCCTTTGCAGTTGGCGGAAATCTGGCAAGGTTCATCGCCGCCGATTTTCTACGACCCGGTTGCGGGCTTGCAGGGATCTCGTCGATAATACCGCTGCTGACCCCGACAAGGATTTAACCAATGGCCGCTTTCCTGGTCCTGAATGGCCCCAACCTGAACCTGCTCGGTAGCCGTGAGCCTGATCACTATGGCGCAGTTACCCTCGACGACATCAACCAGCGGTTGCTGGTACAGATCAACGAGGCGGGCGGGCAGTTGCTGACCTTCCAGTCCAACGCCGAACCCGAGTTGATCGACCACATCCATGCCGCCCCCCACGAAGGCATAGATTTTATCCTCTTCAACCCGGCCGGCTTCACCCACACCAGCGTCGCCCTGCGCGATGCCCTGCTGGGTGTGAAGATCCCCTTCATCGAGATCCACCTTTCCAACGTCCACGCCCGCGAGGAATTCCGCCACAAATCCTATTTCTCCGATATTGCTGTCGGTGTTATCAGCGGTCTGGGGCCAATCGGCTACGAACTGGCCTTGCAGGCAGCGCTGTCTTATCTTGGCGACAAAAAACCGACAAGCTGAGTATTCGCCGATTATCGGCACTTTTCGCTAACATTTCCCGACAACTCGCGTTATACTTTCGCGCGTTCATTAACCTGCAGGACGATGATGGATATTCGTAAGGTCAAGAAGCTTATTGAGCTGCTGGAAGAGTCCGGCGTTGCAGAAATCGAGATTCACGAGGGCGAGGAATCGGTGCGTATCAGTCGCTACGCCGCCAATGCGCCCGTTGCCGCACCGATGCCGATGATGGTGCCGGCCGCTGCCCCCGCGCCCGAGGCGGCAGCACCGCAGTCCGCCGCTGAACCGGCCGCGCCGGAAATACCGTCAGGGCATGCCGTTGAATCCCCCATGGTCGGTACGTTCTACCGGGCACCCTCGCCGGGCGTCAGCGCCTTCGTGGAAGTGGGGCAGTCGGTCAATGTCGGCGATACGCTGTGTATCATCGAGGCGATGAAGATGCTCAACCAGATTGAGGCAGACCAGGCCGGTGTGATAAAGGCTATCCTGGTCGACAATGCCGAGCCGGTCGAATACGGCCAGCCGCTGTTCATAATTGAATGATGCTTGCCAGCAGTGATAAACAGTTTCAGTCGTAACCTATGCTAGATAAAGTCGTCATCGCCAATCGCGGCGAAATCGCATTACGGATTCTTCGCGCCTGCCGTGAGCTGGGCATCAAAACCGTTGCCGTCCATTCCGAAGCCGACCGCAGCCTCAAGCACGTGCTGCTGGCCGACGAGTCGGTGTGTATCGGCCCGGCGCCCTCGGTCGACAGTTACCTGAATATCCCGGTGCTGATCGCCGCGGCTGAAGTGACCGATGCCGTGGCCATCCACCCCGGTTACGGTTTCCTGTCAGAAAACGCCGATTTCGCCGAGCAGGTGGAAAACAGCGGTTATATCTTCATCGGCCCACGCGCCGACACCATCCGTATCATGGGTGACAAGGTCGCCGCGATCCGTGCCATGAAAGAGGCCGGTGTGCCCTGTGTTCCGGGTAGTGACGGGCCGCTGGGCGATGATGATGAAACCAACATGAAGCTGGCGCGCGATATCGGCTACCCGATCATTATCAAAGCCGCCGCCGGCGGTGGTGGCCGCGGCATGCGTACGGTGCACGCCGAGGCCAACCTGCTGAACTCCATTTCCCTGACCCGTACCGAGGCGCGCACGGCTTTCGGTGACGACACGGTGTACATGGAGAAATTCCTGGAGCATCCCCGCCACGTGGAATTCCAGGTGCTGGCCGACGGCGAGGGCGCTGCCATTCACCTGGGTGAGCGCGACTGTTCCATGCAGCGCCGTCA
>JAJRUX010000194.1 GCA_024277575.1 Gammaproteobacteria bacterium
TACCAGTTCCACCAGGTTGTTTTCGCTGATATCGACCACATGCAGTCTTGCCGGCGAGCGGGAAAGGATCTCCTTGCAGACCGCTTGGCCGATGGAGCCGGCGCCGCCGATCACCAGAAAGGATGCCTGCCCGACCAGTTCGTCGAGCTGTTTTTCATGCGCTTTCAGATCCGCTTCAAACAGCGGTTGTTCACGGCCAATCAGTGTCAGTAAAGAGTCCATTTTTTCAGCCGGCAAGAGCGGTTTTGAGATGGGCTTCGGTCTGAAAGATATCGGGCAGTTCGTCGATATCCACGCCTGCTGCGGGCGGCATGAAAAACAGATCCGTTTCATTTTCGGTGACGAACCCCTGCGTGTCGCGGATGAACTGCGGCGTTGCGATGTAGAGTGCGCCGTTGATGGTGTAGAAGTCGTTGCTGTACTCCTGGCGGCGGGTGACGTTTTCGGGCGGGCGGGCGAGGAACTGCCAGCCGGACTCCGAGACATTCAGGCACTTCCAGGGGTGTTCGTTCATGGGGTGGACGCTGACCAGGGAGCCGCTGCCGGAGTTCAGAAACTGCTCGATGGCGGCGTCGATATGCTGATGGGTGCGCAGCGGTGAGGTTGGCTGCAGCAGCACCACGATGTCGGGGAGTTCGTCGCGATTCTCCAGCCACTCCAGGGCGTGCAGCATGGTGTCGATGGTGGTTGCCTCATCGGTGGCCAGCTCTGCCGGGCGCAGGTAGCGGGTATCTGCTCCGTGCCGGGCGGCAAAATCACGGATCTCCCAATCCTCCGACGAGAGCATCCGGCGGGTAAGGTGGCGGCTGGCCGCGGCTGCCTCCAATGTGTACTGCAGCAGCGGTTTGCCCATTACCGGAAACAGGTTTTTCTGCGGAATCCCCTTCGAGCCGCCGCGCGCCGGAATGAAGCCGAGTATGTCAGGCACAGGCGTTCTCCTCCGGGGCGATGCGGGTGAAGTGGAGGTCGAAGTCGGCCTGCGCCTGCCTGAAGTCCGGCAGTTGGCCGATATCCAGCCAGTATTCGGTAAGGGGAAAACCGCCCACGGCCTGTTTCCGTTCGATCAACTCATTGAGCAGCTGCGGCATGTCGAAAGGCCTGTTTTTCGGGATCTGCTGCAGTGTCCGGGGTGACAGGGCGTAGATCCCGGCGTTGACGAAATAGCGGTAGATCGGTTTCTCCACCAGCTGGGTGATGCGGGTTCCGCCCATCTCCATCACTCCGTAGGGAACCTGCTGCTGGTGCTCCCGCACGCAGACGGTGGCCTGATGCCGGTGCTCCTGGTGAAACGAAAGCAGGGCGCCCAGATCCACCTTGGTGAGCAGATCGCCGTTCATCACCAGAAAGTCCTCCTCCAGCGGTCTCTCCAGCAGGCCGAGCGCGCCGGCGGTTCCCATGCGCTGTTTCTCTTTGATATATTCGATCTGCACCCCCCAGCGGGAGCCGTCGCCGAAGTGTTGCTGAATCATCTCGCCAAGATAGTTGATGCAGAAATAGAACCGGCTGAAGCCCTGTCCGGCAACATGTTCGAGGATGGTCTCCAGGATGGGTTTGTCCCCCACCATCAGCATCGGCTTGGGAACCTTCCGGGTCAGCGGCCGCAGCCGCATTCCCAGACCGCCCAGCATCAGCACCACCGGGTTGGGCCATCGGCGTGTTCCGTCCACCTTGTCATGGATCAGTTCCACCAGCCGTCCCTCCTTGTCGATTATCGGCAGGTGACGCAGCGACTTCCGCTGCATGCGCTGGCGCCACACCAGCGGGCTTTCATGCTCCGCCCCTGTGCTTGGCCGGTCGTTCATCGCCTGCTCCACCCTGCTGTCCAGCGTGGCCCCCCGCAACAGCGCACGACGCAGATCGCCATCGGTGACGGTTCCCAGCAGCCGCCCCTGCCGATCGGCGATCAGCACGATCTGCATGGAGTTCCGATCCAGATTGATCAGTGTCTCCCGGATGGTGGTTTCCGGTAGCAGGGTTATGCGGTTCCAGTCAGTTGGCATAGCTATTACCTTGTCTTACGCGCTGTAATCAGCCATCAGCGTCTCAATAATTTCCCGTGCCGCTTGTTGTGGTGGTGACAGTTGGCGACTCTTTTTCCAGCACTGCTGCCGGGTTTGGGGCTGCAATGCATTCTGCAAGGTTAATGCCAGTTCGTTTGATTCGGTGCAGAGAAGAGCCATTCCCGCTGTTACCGGAGGAAGCTCTTTTAACCGGGTGTAACTGTGATACCAGCGGCGCAACTCCGGGTTGAACAACAGAAAAAGTACGCTGTTCAGCGGTTGTGGCGACAGGGCGTTCAGATAGAGAGCATCGATACCACAACTGGAAAAAGCGCTCACCACCACATCACAGGCGCATAGGGATCGTTCCACCTGGGCCTCGGAATCCAGCTGCACCTTCAGGCCGGATTGCTGTAAAATCGTCAAACTTTTGTCGCGCTGTGTTTTGGTTTCCTTGGGATGAGGGCGATAAAGAACCGTATCGGAGCGGGGCCTGTATGACAGGTTCCGGGCGAGATGTCGCAGGGTTTCCAGGTATCCGGGCAGCTGTCCCAGCGGTTGACCGAAAATACCTATCAACGGTTGTTCCGGTTGAAGTTTCAGTTTCATCCGTTGTTGCTGCCGCATACCGGAAATATCAAATGCTGCGTAGTTGGTATGCTTGAGTGAACCTATTGGAACTGTTCTGACCGGAAAGCGTAGCCGGGTCAGCCGGGCGGCTTGTTGATCCAGTACGAAAAAGGTTTCCGCCACGGTGCCGAGGGTATCGTTCACATCACCCCAGAAGTTCTGCAGGGCGTAGCAGGGCAATCCCAGCTTGCGGCCTGCTGCCAGCAGCGCCTCATCGACACCGCTGTCCGGGCCGGAAACGCCACTCAATATTATTTCCGGTTTGAGTTTCTCAAGGGCTGCCCCGGCTGCCGCCAATAGCTGCTCCGTATCGGACGGCGAGGGGAAAGGGTGTAGCCTGAAAGCCGATTCTGCCTGCTGCAGGATTTCCAGTGCCGGAGACTGGGCGAGAACGGAGAACCGTAACCTGTAATCGGTTTGTGCATACTGTAGCAGCGCACAAACAGCATGTGCCGTGGCAGGATCGCGGGCGGAAATTAAAACCTTTGGGGGAGGGGAGATCATATACTGCGCAGCCGGGTGACAAGGGCAGCCATCTGCCTGTCCTGGTGGACTGCAGCATGGTGGAGGGAGATGAATTTTTGCCACTCTTCTGACGCCGTTGGAACTTCCTCCTGCCGAGCCGTTTTTTCCGCCAGCAGCAGCAAGGCGCGGATGGCCAGTGCCTGCAGTATCCGGCTCAGCTGATCGGCAGATTCAAGCCGCATTCCTCCAGCGCGGTAGTAGCTTTGCAGTATCTGTTCTGTGGCTGCCGGTGCTGAGGGGCCGGCCAATGCAAAGCGCTCAAGCAGATAGGCAAGATCGGTCAGCGGAGAGAACCAGGCAGTCAGGCTGTCCTCGAAATCCAGGAATACGGGGTGCTGGTCTTGATGGGTAAACAGGATATTCCCCGCATTCAAATCCCCATGGACTACGTGTGCGTTGTTATACAGGATATCCAGCTGATCACTTTTTATCTGATTCAAGAGAGAAACAGCGGCGGCAGGCAGGCCGTTATGCTGACCTTTCTGGATCTGTTGCAGTCGGTTCAGCAGCATCTGCTGGCGGGCTGTGCCGTGGCGCCATACGTCCCGTTGCCAGGGGCATTGACACAGTACCCGATGGAGATGTGCCAGCGCTTGCCCGAGTGATGTCAGTTGCTGTGGTTCTCCGCTTATGAAGCTTCCGTGAATATAGGGGTAGGCAAATAGCGAGA
>JAJRUX010000195.1 GCA_024277575.1 Gammaproteobacteria bacterium
CGAGCCGAAAAAGGGGCTCAACCGGGCAACGACCCACAGCGCAAACAGCGCCATCAGGCCGGGACCGTGCAGCGTCTGTACGTTGGTCCAGTTCCTCACCGCCGTGAGCAGAAATCCGGCAATCACCGCCACAGCGTATCCATAGATCATCTCGTGGGCATGCCATACCGGCGCGGCATAGCCGGCCGGTACGATGTTCCAGCCGAACAGATAAATCGCCATCCAAACGGCCATCAGCAATACCGCAAAAACCCCGGCGCCCAGGAAAAAGGGGCGAAAGCCCAGACGCCACAGGCCGATGCCGTTATGGAAGGAGGCCTCTTCTATCTGCAACATGGTCAGGAACTCCCGCAGGCCCGGTAGCTGATATCGCCGGAAGGGGTCACCGCACGCCCGTCATCCGCCGGTTTCATCCGCTGCATACCCAGGCGGCCGAACAGTTCGTCATCCCCGCAGGTTTCCGCATTGGGTGTGGTGAGCAGCTTGTCTCCGTAGAAAACCGAGTTGGCCCCCGCCAGGAAGCAGAGCGCCTGCAGCTCGTCGCTCATGCTCTCCCGCCCGGCGGAGAGCCGCACCAGCGAGGCGGGCATCATGATCCGCGCCACTGCGATACAGCGCACGAACTCCAGCGGATCCAGCTGATCGACCGCCTCCAGCGGCGTACCCTCCACCTGCACCAGCAGATTGACCGGGACGCTGTCCGGGTGCTGCTCCATGTTCGCCAGTTGCAGCAGCAGCCCGATCCGATCCTTGCGCTCCTCGCCCATTCCGAGGATACCGCCGCAACACACCTTGATCCCCGCCTCACGGACATACCGCAAGGTGTTCAGCCGATCCTGGTAGGTGCGGGTAGTGATCACCGTGCCGTAGAACTCCGGCGAAGTGTCCAGATTGTGGTTGTAGTAGTCCAGCCCCGCCGCCTGCAGGCGTCCGGCCTGCCCCCGGTCGAGCATCCCCAGGGTCATGCAGGTCTCCATCCCCAGCGCCTTGACCCCGCGGATCATCGCCTCCACCTTGCCCAGATCATCATCCCCCGGATTGCGCCACGCCGCCCCCATGCAGAAACGGCTGACCCCGGCTGCGCGGGCCTTGCGGGCCGCTTCCACCACCTGCCGCACCTCCAGCAGATCCTCCTCTTCCAGCCCCGTATTGTGGTAGGCGCTTTGCGGACAGTAGGCGCAATCCTCGGGACAGGAACCGGTCTTGATACTCAGCAGACTGCTGACCTGAACGGCGGCCGGATCAAAAAACTCCCGGTGAACGGTCTGGGCACGAAACAGCAGCTCGTTGAACGGCAGCAGAAACAGCGTCTCCACCTCATGCCGTTTCCAGTCGTGACGCAGTTTTCCGATTGTGGAATAATTCATAAATCTGACTCGCCGATAATTGGTTAGTTGTTCGGCATAGTAATGCCTGCACGATGCCTGTCAACCTGACATGATGACAATGGTTAACAAATGGGCAAACAGTATCCAGTCCGCGCTGTTTCCGTCCCGCTGTGTTTTGTGTGGAGATCCCGGCACCCGGGAACTCGATTTGTGTTACGGCTGCCTTTCCGACCTGCCCCGCAACCGGCACTCATGCCATACCTGCGCCCTGCCTCTGCCTGCGGACTCCAGCGAATGGCAATGCGGCGCATGCCAGAAAAAAGCTCCTGCCCATGATAGCTGCTTTGCCCCGTTACACTATCACTACCCGGTTGATCACTTGCTGACCCAGCTCAAATTTCACCAGAAACTGGTCCATGCCCGCCTGCTCGGCACGCTCATGGCCCGCTGGCTCACACAACCAACACAACCCGAACTGCTTGTCCCGGTACCACTGCACCCAGCCCGGCTGCGTGAACGGGGCTTCAATCAGGCTCTGGAGCTGGCCCGCCCCATCGCAAAACGACTGAAACTCCCCATCGACACGCAGATTTGCCAAAGGGTAATCGCAACCACCGCACAGTCAGGACTGCATACAGAACAGCGGCGCAAAAATGTACGAAATGCCTTCCGTGTGGTGGGCGATCTCTGCGCAAAACATGTTGTCATCATTGATGATGTGGTTACCACCGGCCATACCGTTAACGAAATGGCGCAGGCTCTGCGCCAAGCAGGGGCAGAACATATCGATGTCTGGGCCTGTGCCCGGGCATCCCTCCGTCACTGACCTTGGCGCAGAGTGAAAAACAGGGTATCGTTACGGAAAACCGGATCAAAAAAATGATAACAAACAAATGTATAGCGAAATACTGGATTGGCATCCTTCTCTCTGGTTTGCTGATATTGAGCGGCTGTGCCACCAACCCGGTAACCGGCAAGAACGAGCTTCAACTGGTATCAGAGGCGCAGGAGATCCAAATTGGTCAACAGAGCTATCTCCCCTCCCGGCAATCACAGGGTGGCGAGTACCGTCTTGATCCCGAACTGACCCGTTATATCAATGAAATAGGCCAGAAGCTGGCCAGGGTAAGTGATCGGCCGGATCTGCCCTATGAGTTTGTCGTACTCAACAACTCGGTACCCAACGCTTGGGCACTGCCTGGCGGTAAAATCGCCATCAACCGGGGGCTGCTGCTGGAACTTAACTCCGAGGCAGAGCTTGCAGCAGTGCTGGGACATGAAATCGTGCATGCGGCGGCTCGCCATGGTGCCCGCTCAATGGAACGGGGCATGCTGCTGCAACTGGGGGTAATAGCCACACGCATGGCTTCCGCCGGTGAGCAGTATGCTGACTTGATGGTGGGGGCTGCAGGTATTGGAGCACAGCTAATCAATACTAAATATGGCCGTAATGCAGAACTGGAATCAGATAAATACGGCATGAAATATATGGTTCGGGCTGGCTACGACCCACAAGAAGCGGTAACGCTGCAGGAAACCTTTGTCCGTCTGTCAAAAGGACGAAAAACAGGTTGGCTGGAAGGGCTGTTCGCCTCTCACCCTCCTTCACAGGAACGTGTCGATGCAAACAGAAAATTTGCCGCCAAGCTGCCCAAGGGGCTGAAAAAAGGAGAACAGGAGTATCTACAGCATATCTCGATACTGAAAGCTGCAAAGCTGGCCTATGCGGATTATGACGCTGGCCGCAAAGCCTTGTCCGAAGGCGATGCAAACAAAGCGCTGGCACTAGCTGACAGGGCCATTCGGCAAGAGAAAAGAGAGGCGCTGTTCTACGGTCTGCGTGGCGATGCCCTGCTAAAGCTGGGAAAACTGCAACAGGCAAAAAGTATGTTTGATAAGGCAATCAGGCAAAACAACACTTTTTTCGCTTTTTACCTGCAACGCGGTCTGATTGAGCAAGAGCTGGCGGATGAAACCAGTGCCCGCCGGGATCTCGAACGCAGCCTGAAACTGCTTCCCACTGCGACAGCGCACTATGCCCTGGGTAACATGGCGCTCAAGTCTCGCGATGAAAAGAGTGCCATGACACACTATCGGGCGGCGGCGGGATCACGCTCTCCTCTGGGTCAGCAGGCCGCCATATCGCTGGCCAGACTGGAGCTGCCACGGGAACCCGGAAAGTACATCTCCGCACGTGGAGGTCTGGATAGCAAGGGCCGCTTTATGGTTCAGATCAGGAATCACGCCCCGATTGCAGTCACCCGGATTACTCTGGGTATCCAGCATCGCGACGGAAGGATGAATAAAATCCCCGTCAAGGGCACAATCCCCCCCGGTAAAACAGTAACGTTGCGCTTGCCAAAACCACGCAATGAAGTACGTCTCGGGGTAATTCGCGCTACCCCGGCTCAACTCAATCGGAGTTCAATCAATAAGCGCCGCGCTTTTTAGCTGGGCAAACACCTTCATTCCTTGCTTCAGGCGCAGTTTGACACAGGATTTTCGGGTTATCCGCGCCAGCAGGCGAGGGCTGTCCCGCCCGCTGGCGCAGCTTAGCCGAACCAATACCTGACTGGGAGACATCTCGCAAATATCTTCCACCACCGACTGCCAAATATTGAGAATACTGCTGTCACCACTCTTCTCCAGGTTGATACTGACATCCCGCGCTGGAACATGAACCCGCACCGTTCGCCCCGGTTCCATGTCAAGCCGCTTGACCCACACCCGTCCACAGCAGCCATCCAGCGCAGTCAAATGGTAATTATCATCATGAAGGGCAACCACGGTCTCCAGTATCGCACCGGCCTCATCCCCGCGCTCCACGGACAAATCCAGCCGGGTAAGCACCCGCTGCAGCGAATCGGAGGCCCGCACCCTGCCCTCCTCCATCCACACCATATGATCCGCCAGCCGCGCCACCTCTTTCAGTGAGTGGCTGACATAGATCACCGGAATGGAAAGCTCATTATGCAACCGCTCCAGACAGGGGAAAATATCCTGTTTGCTGCGCTCATCCAGCGCCGACAACGGCTCATCCATCAACAACAGCCGCGGACTGGTCAGCAGCGCCCGGGCGATGGCGACCCTTTGACGTTCGCCACCGGACAGTCGTGCGGGAGCACGTTCCAACAGATCAGACAGCCCCGCCAGGGCCACGGCATCATCAAGACTCACCTGACGCTGCGCAGCAGGGACACGTTTCATGCCGTACTCAAGATTACGCCGCACCGAAAGATGAGGGAACAAGCTTGCCTCCTGAAACACATAGCCCACCGCACGGTGGTGAGTCGGGCGATGGATGCCGTTGGCATTATCCTGCCAGATCTCGCCATTGACCTGCAAAAATCCTGTGGCACGCCGCTCCAGACCTGCCAGACAGCGTAGCAGCGTAGTCTTGCCTGAGCCGGAGTGGCCAAACAGGGCTGTAACCCCTTTGCCGGGGGCCTGAAATTCAACATCCAGAGAAAAATCTTCCAGATTGGCGCTGAAACGAACCCTGACCTCCGTCACTGGCCCAGCCCCTGATGGGTTTGCTTGTTGACCAGGTTCAGCAACAGAATAACCAGAAACGCAAATACCAGCAGGCCCGCTGACAACAGGTGCGCGTTTCCATAATCCAGTGCCTCCACATGATCATAAATGGCAACTGACAGAACATGGGTCTCGCCGGGAATATTGCCGCCAATCATCAATATAACGCCAAACTCACCTACGGTATGGGCAAAGGCCAAGACGATGCCGGTCAGAAAGCCGGGACGAGCCAGCGGAACAACGACCGTCAAGAACCGATCCAGCGCAGAGGCCCGCAGTGTCGCCGCCACCTCCAGGGGGCGATCACCGATTGCAGAAAAAGCATTTTGCAGCGGCTGCACCATGAAGGGTAGCGAATAGATCATCGATGCCACCACCAAACCGGGGAAGGTAAAAGGCAGCGTATCCAGGCCGAGATCCAGCATCAGCGAACCCACCGGGCCGTTGGGTCCCAGCAGAATCAACAGATAGAAACCAAGCACCGTTGGCGGCAATACCAGCGGCAGGGCAGTTATGGCAGCAACCGGTTGTTTGAGCCAGGAACGGGTACGGGCCAGCCACCACGCCAGCGGCGTTCCTATCAGTAACAGCAACAGGGTGGTCACGCTTGCCAGCCGCAGCGTCAGCCAGATGGCCTGAATATCGGTTTCACTCAGCGACATGGCTCTGATCGCTGCTTGCTACGACCCCGTACCCCATATTCTGAATGATCTCCCGGGCCTCACTGCCTTTCAGATAACGCAAAAAGGCGTTGGCAGCGGCGCTGCTTTTACCTCGCTGCAACAGCACAGCCTGTTGCTGGATGGGTTGGTACAGTTCGCCGGGTATCACCCAGACAGAACCTGAGTTCCCAGTTATCCGAATCTGGGCAAGTGCCACAAAACCCAATGAAGCATTACCGCTGGTTACAAACTGGAACGTCTGGGCAATGTTTTCACCCTGAACCAGACGCCCCCGTAGATCCTGCCACACCCCCAGCCTCTCCATTACCTGCTGCGCAGCCAGACCGTATGGTGCGAGCCGCGGACTGGCGATGGCCAACCGCTTGAAATCGCCCTTTTTCAGTACATCACCCTGATCATCCACATAGCCGGGCCGGGGACTCCACAAAACCAATTTTCCCAATGCGTAGGTAAAACGGCTACCCGGCACCGCCTTGCCGTTTTGCTCCAGCAGCTGCGGTCGTCTGGCGTCCGCCGCCAAAAACAGGTCAAAGGGAGCACCGTGTTCTATCTGCGCAAAAAGCTTGCCCGTGGAACCGGAGCTGATAACCACAGTGTGTTTGCTCTTCTGCTGGAATGCTTTGCCAATCTCTCTGGCCGGGGCGGAAAAATTGGCCGCGACCGCAATATTAATGCTATCTGCCCAAACAGCATGAGAGAGGCAAAAAAGCACCGTAGCAACAGAAAACCTCAAACCATCACCCTCTCCACATAATACTGGTTGGAGCTGAATGGCTTGAGGGTGTAGGGTTCAAGCAGGGAAACAGTCTTGACATGATCTTCACTTGCCACCCATTGCTCCAGCATCTCCTGATTGTCGAACTCCAGCAGCAGACTGCACCCATCTACATCATCGCCAACCTCTTTCAGCCGCCGCAATCCCTGGAAGCCAGGTTGATTTTCCAGTTTTCCGGCCAAGTGTTGTAACCAGTCAGGAAAATAGCTGCGCCCTTCTTCATTCAGAAAGTATTCGATACATACCAGAATCATGTCGGAAATCTCCCCGGGCCAGTAGTGCGGCACCATAAGCGGCTTCACTGAACGCGGGTTCAGTCATCGGCACACCAAGAATCTGGTTCCGAATCTGCCCCCATACACTGTTCGCTGCACCACCCCCCACTGTACAAATCGCCTTGGGATATGGGGCTCCCAGCTCAGTCAGCAACCGATATCCACGCCCTTCAATACGCGCAATCCCTTCCAGTATACCCTGAAAAAAACGCAGGTCATCTGCGGGGCGCGGGCGCAGGCGCGGCTCAAGATCCGGATCGGACACGGGGAAACGTTCTCCGGCAGCAGGTAACGGGTAGTAATCAAGGCAGATACGGCGGGATGGATTCAATCGTGCACTCATCTCTGCCATCTGCTCATCGGTAAAGAATTGCCGCAGCACCGCTCCGCCGCTGTTGGAGGCACCACCCACCAGCCACAACGCTCCCAGCGGCTGGCTGTAGATCCCGTAACGGGAACAAAAAAGCGGTTTTTCAGCAACAACCTTCACCACCAGAGTCGACCCCAGGGATGTCACCGCATCACCGGGAAGAGAGGCACCCGTGGCGATAACCGCCGCGGTGCTGTCGGTGGTTCCCGCCATAACAGAAACGGTTGGAGAGAAACCCATTTGCGCAGCCAGCTCCAGGCAGATACTGCCAACCGGTGTGCCCGGCGCAACAACCTCCGGCAGCAACCGCCGCTGCACCCCCACCCTGTCCAGCCATTCCGGCCAGTTCCGGTTTATCGGGTCCCAGCCCAGCTTGAGGCTGTTGTTGCTGTCACTGAAACCAAACCGCCCGCACAACCGCCCCGCTATCCAGTCAGCCTGGTGCAGGGCATAACGCGCCCTGTTCATCCCCGGCCGGGCCTGCAGCCAGAGCAGTTTGGCAAGCGCCGAGTCCGCACCCTGCGCCGCTGTTTCAGGCGGAGCAGACAGTGCAATCCGGGCTGCTTCGGCCTCTGCCCGCGCATCGTTATACATCAAGGCGGGAGCAAGCGGTTTTCCGGCGGCATCCGCCAGCAACAGGGTGGCGGAGGTTCCATCTACCGCAACAGCCCGCACCGAGCAGGCATCAACATCAGCAAGCAGTTGCCGCAGCACCGCAACAACTGTCCGCCACCAGATTTCAGGATCCTGCTGAACCTCCCTCCCCTTTCGCACCGGCGCCGGCAGCGCCCCGGCCGCCTGCCCCCGCTGCTTGCCATCGTCATCGACAGCGACAGCCCGGCACCCCGATGTGCCAATGTCGATACCGACAAACAGGTTCAAGGCAGCTGCACGGGTACCGGCGGCGTCCAGCCCGGCTGGCGGTGCTCGGCTACCACTGTGGTGTAGATCCCGCCACGCACGTTGAATCTGCCGGTGAGGCGCATGAAGCGCGGTGCGGTGGCGTGTACCAGATCGTCCAGAATCCGGTTGGTAACCGCTTCATGAAAAGCCCCTTCATCCCGAAACGCCCAGACATACAGCTTCAGGGACTTGAGCTCAACACAGAGATGATCCGGCACATAGTCAATAGCCAGGGTGGCGAAATCCGGCTGGCCGGTTTTGGGGCAGAGACAGGTAAATTCCGGTATTTCAATGTGGATGGTGTAATCACGCTCCGGAAGCGGATTTTCAAATGTATCCAATTGTTTGCTGGGACGGGTAGGCATGCAACACTCCATTGAGGTAATATTAGCGGTTATTATACGCAATCCGCATTCATCGCCACAGTTGCCAACAGGGAGTCATGCGTCTTAGCAAAATCAAGCTGGCCGGATTCAAAACCTTCGTTGATCCCACCACCATCCCTTTCCCCAGCAACCTGGTGTGTATCGTAGGCCCCAACGGTTGTGGCAAATCCAATGTAATCGACGCGGTGCGCTGGGTGATGGGCGAGTCATCCGCCAAGCACCTGCGCGGCGACTCCATGAGTGACGTCATCTTCAACGGCTCCAGCACCCGCAAGCCAGTGGGACAGGCATCCATCGAGCTGGTGTTCGACAACAGCGACGGGCGGCTGGGAGGTGAATACGCCAGCTACAGCGAGGTCGCCATCAAGCGTACCGTCACCCGCGAGGGAACCTCCAGTTATTTCCTCAACGGAGTGCGCTGCCGGCGCCGCGACATCACCGGCATCTTCCTCGGCACCGGGCTGGGTCCGCGCAGCTATGCCGTAATAGAGCAAGGCACCATCTCCCGGTTTATCGAGGCCAAGCCCGAGGAGATGCGTGTGTTTCTCGAAGAGGCCGCGGGGATCTCAAAATACAAGGAGCGCCGCCGCGAAACGGAGAACCGCATCCGCCACACCCGGGAGAACCTGGATCGGCTCAACGACCTGCGCGAAGAGCTGGGCAAGCAGCTGGCGCGCCTGAAACGCCAATCCCAGACCGCCGCCCGCTACAAGAGCCTGAAACAGGAAGAGCGCCTGATAAGGGGGCAGCTTTACGCCCTGCGCTGGCAGCGCCTCGACCGTCAATGCGGTGAGCAGGAGAGCCGCAACCGTGAGCTGGAGACGGCACTGGAAGCGCTCATCTCCAGACAGCGCAGTAATGAAGCCGAAGTTGAGAAACAGCGCCAGCTGCACAGCGAAGGGCTGGACGTATTCAACCGGATTCAGAGCCGGTTCTACAGCGTGGGCGCCGACATCGCCCGGCTGGAGCAGGCCATCCAGCACACCCGGGAGCGGCGCCAGCAACAGCAGCAGGATCTGGCCAAACTGGAGCAGGCGTGGCAGGAGGCCAACACCCACAGGGAGTCCGATCAACAGACCATCGAACGCCTGCAGACCGAACTGCAACAACAGGAGCCGGAACTCGCCCGCACACAGGAGGCGGAAAAACAGTCCACCGCCGCCCTGGCCGCCGCAGAGCAGGCCATGCAGGAGTGGCAGCAGCAGTGGGACGAGTTCAACCAGCGTTATGCCGAGCCGGCACAGACCGCCCAGGTGGAGCGGACCCGGCTGCACAGTCTGGAACAGCAATCCAGCCAGTTGGAAAACCGCATTACCCGCCTCACCGAAGAGCGCGGCAGCCTGACACCCGACCCCGGAGAGACCGACATCATCCGTTTGCAACAGGAGCTCGAACAGAGCGAAAAACTGGCCGGTACACTGCAGCAGAGTCAGGCCAACCTTATCGAACAGATTAACCGGCAGCGGGAACAAAACCACGAACTCTCCAGCGAGCTGGACGGTTTGCGCAGCCGCTTGCAGACCTTGCGTGGCCGGCAGGCCTCCCTTGAAGCGCTGCAGCAGGCGGCGCTGAATAAAAACCGGGGCAAGACCGGCCAGTGGCTGGCACAAAACCGGCTTCAGGATGCCAGTCGGCTGGCGGAGCAGATCCAGGCGGAGAAGGGCTGGGAATACGCCGTGGAGACCGTACTGGGCCACGCCCTGGAGGCGATCTGCATCGAAGGGCTGGGTGAGCTGGCCGATACCCTGCAGAAGCTGGATGGCTCGCTGGCGCTGTTCGATACCACCGCCCGGCCCGAACCGGAGTCCGCCGATGACGATACGTTGCTGGCAAAGGTGAAGGCCCCCTGGTCGCTGGCGCCGCTGCTGGGATCAGTCCGTATTGCCGACAATCTGCCGCAGGCGCTCTCCCTGCGCGGCAAACTGGCCGCCCACGA
>JAJRUX010000196.1 GCA_024277575.1 Gammaproteobacteria bacterium
ATAGACGACGATGCGGTGGTTATTTCTGCTGTTGCTGACAGCCAATATTATCTTTTTTTCCTGGAACTGGTTTCGGGATAACAGCGATAGCCCCCCCTATCGACAGGGTTCGGCATTCTCATCAAAAGGCCAGAAGCTGGTATTGTTGAGCGAACTGGAGCCATTCCCGACGGTTGAACCGCCGCAGGAAAAGGATAAACCGGCACCTGTCGCATCAACCACAACCGAGTCAACACCAGCGATAAAATCGCCGCCAACCAAGCCTGAACGAAAAGCGAATGAGCCGGCTGCTGCTCTGCCCGCTACACCACCCGCTCCACCATCACAAACAACTGAGCAGGGGAATGGGCTATGCTATGTACTTGGCCCATTTGCATCCAGCACAGAGGTGCAACAGGTAGTAACCCGAACAACAACCACATCCGCCATTGTGGAGCGACGCTGGAGCAATCCAAAACAAAGGCCGGGATACTGGGTCCATATCCCCCCCGCAGCCAGCGGCGGCGAGGCCCGGAACGCAGTACGCTTGCTTAATGCCGCAGGGATCGCTGATGTACAACTGATCACCTCCGGAGAGATGAAACACGCTGTATCACTGGGCATTTTCTCAACCATGGAAAATGCCCGGAAACGCCTGGTCGAGGTGCAAAAGCAAGGCTTTGATGTTGCCATCAATGAAGTGCGGATCAGAAAACGCCAATACTGGCTGGCACTGCGTGGCAATAAAGACAAACGCCTGCCAAGAGTAATGCTTGAAAACCTGGTCAAAAACACACGGGAGGCCAAGATAGAGCGGCGCCCCTGTACCAGCCTCTATCAATAGGCCCGGCTCTGCACAACCCCTTTATGCCAACCATTATAAGCCCTGTCCGGCAGACCAAACGCTCACTCCAGGCTACCTTTGGCCTGGTCGCAGGAATAACCCTGCTGCATCTGCTGGTCGCACCCGGCATCGGGCTCAGCGTGGACGAGGCCCACTATGCGCTCTACGGTCTGCATCTGGACTGGAGCTACTTCGATCACCCCCCCATGGTCGGCTGGTTGCAGGCAATCATTCTACCCTTTTCCCAAAGTGATTTTGCACTGCGGCTGATCCCCATTGCACTGTCTGCCGCAGCCAGTCTGGTGTTGTACCAGCTGACACGGGAGCTGTTCCCGGATAAATCCCCCTGGCTGGGATTTATCGCAGTAGCCCTGTTCCAGAGCAGCATTATTATCCAGCTGCTGGCACTGGCAATGGTTCCTGACGGCCCCTTGCTGCTGTTCGGTCTGCTGGCGATTCGCTACCTGCGCCACGCACTGAACGACAACAGATTGCCGGACTGGCTGTTAAGCGGCCTGTTTCTCGGCCTGGCAGGGCTGTCCAAATATACCGCCATCACCCTGGCGGCAGGAGCACTGCTGGCGCTGATGGCAGGCAGACAGTGGCGGCGCCTGCTGTCACCGGGACTGTGGGCAGCTGTCGGTACCGGCTTGTTACTGATCCTGCCGGTGCTGTGGTGGAACCATACCCACGACTGGATCTCCTTTAACTACCAGCTTGAACATGGCACCAAAGGGAGCCACTGGAGTGCCGAATGGTTCCTGCTCAGCCAGCTGGGACAGCTGCTGGCTTACACCCCTGCGCTTTTTCTGTTCGGCTGGATAGCACTGTTTCAAGGGCTGCACGAATACCGGCACCCCGGAGTCCGGGACACCCTCTGCTTCGCCCTGCCGGTGCTGCTGCTGTTTGGATGGAACGGAGGATTTTACGCCACCCTGCCACACTGGACCGCACTCGGATGGGCCATCACCGCACCCCTCACCGCACGCTGGATGGTTCAGCGCTGGCAACTGCGCCCGGTTCGGATCACTGTGTGGATTTCCGCCATCTACTCCGGCATCCTGATTCTGGTGGTGTACAGTCAACTGCTGACTCCCTGGATCCCCTTCCAGGCAAACAACCACCCGCTGCGCGATCTATATGGCTGGGAGCAAGCTGCCCAACGGGCCGAACAGCTGCGCCAGCAAATACCGGACTCCCCTGGCAACCCGGCACAGATTTTTGTGGAGAACTGGACCTATGCCAGCCGTATCGCCTGGTACGCCCGCCCCACGCCGGTGCAGGTACTGGATCAACGTTTCGATCAATTTGATCTGTGGTTCGGCTCACCCCGGAAGGGCGCACGCGGCATCCTGGTAACCCCATCGTATTACCGGGGCAAACCCGGCAGCCGTTTTTTCGCCCGTTGCACAGAGCTGGAGCCACTGCCCATTCCATTGAATGGCAAGCCCGCAGTCACCTTCCGCTATTTTTCCTGCAAGGATTATCGGGGCGATGTGCAAAACTGACATCCAGCCCGGACACCTTTGGACCAACCCATGGTTCTGGGGCATACCACTGGCAGCCCTGATCAGCCTGATTATCGTTTGGGCAACGGATCTGAATCTGGCGCTGTTCCTCTGGTTCAACGGATTAAGCCAGTACACCGGCAAGTTGTTATGGTCGCACCTGACCCTGCTGGGCGACGGTGTCGTGGCGCTGGTACTGATACTGCCCTTCATCGGGCGCCGTCCGGATATTGTACGGGCAATGATGGTGGCTGCGCTGCTCGCCATGGTATGGGCACTCGGCCTGAAACCACTGGTGGGAGCAATGCGCCCTGCGGCGATATTATCCGCAGACGCACTAACGATTATCGGGCCGGTTCTCAAACAGCACTCCTTTCCATCCGGCCACACCACCACCATCTTTACCCTTGCCGGTGTACTGTGCCTGCATTCCCGCACATGGGGCTTGCGTCTGGCGCTGCTGGCGCTGGCGGTGATGGTTGGCAGCTCCCGCATGGTGGTCGGGGCACACTGGCCGGTTGATGTACTTGCCGGCGCATTTGGCGGCTGGCTTGCCGCAGGATTCGGAACAATGCTGGCCCAAAAGTGGAAAGCGGGCCTGCTGCCGAAGATTCAACGCAGATTTGCCCTCCTGCTGATGATACTGGCGGTGTGGCTGCTGCTGTATCACCGCACCGGCGATCTGGATGTTACGGTTTTCCAGCGGGCCATTGCCGTATTCTGTCTGGTAGTGGCATTACCTGGATTGTGGCAGTTAAGAAAACACCGGTAATACCCGTAACTCCCCTGAAATGATATGATCCTGTCCAATTAGTGAACCAATGACACGCCATTCTCCCCCGTCTTGATGAAGAACGCAGTTAAAATACTCGTTACGCTCGCCATTTTTTTTCTCATCTTTCGCAATGTTGACATCCGCAAGGTGGCAGCGACTATTGGTGATGCACACCTGGGGTATGTGCTGCTCGGCTTTGCCGCGCAGTTCCTGAGCACCTTCCTGGCCTCTTACCGCTGGAACATCATCATGAAGGAGCTCCGCTTCGGCCAGCGTTTTCTCTTCTATCTGAAAAGCTATTTCAAGGGGGCATTCTTCAACCAGGCGCTGCCCACCAGTATCGGTGGTGATGCGTTGCGTGTGCTGGACATCGTGCGACTGGGATTCCGCAAGCGGGACGCCTTCGCCGGAGTATTTATCGACAGGCTGGTAGGGCTGAGCGGCTTGCTGATGCTGAACCTGCTGGCCAACATGCTGCGGCCAGGCCTGCTGCCGGATGAGATATTCTGGATCATCAATGCACTGTCTACCGGTGGAATCTGCGCCATCCTCATTCTGATGGCGGTACAGCGCTTCAATCTGGCCCGCTTCCGCTTTTTTCGCAAACCCTGGCTGCGTCCCCTTTACGGATTGTCGCGGCGCACCAACAGAGTGTACCGCGGCAAAAAAGGAGCCATCCAGATTGCCATGACGCTGCTCACCCACCTGTTTTCCATCATAGCCTTCTTCTACCTGGCGCAAGGGGTGGGAATGCACTATGGACTGATTATCTTTCTGGTCATTGTTCCACCGGTTATCCTGTTGACCCTTGTTCCCGTCACCCTGGCCGGCTGGGGCGTGAGGGAAGGCGCTATGGTCGGGCTGTTTACCCTGATCGGGGCCGACAAGACCATGGTGCTGTCCATGTCCATCCTTTACGGTTTGGCGCTGATAGTAACCAGTCTCCCCGGTCTCTATTTCTACCTGGCGGGAAAACACCAGATATGAGGAAGTGTTATGAAAGTTGACACCATGCGGCGTATCGACCATCTGGCAGGAGTCCCTCTCTGCGCATTGCTTAGTGGACTGCTGCGCCTGTGGCGGAGATTCAGGCCGGAGGCCAGAACAGCGCCGCATAAGGTGCTGCTGATTGAACTGTCTGAAATGGGCAGTACCATCCTCGCCGATCCCGCCATGCAAAAACTGAAGCAGAAGCTGAATGCCGAACTCTATTTTGTCATCTTTGCCAAAAATGCTCCCAGCCTCTACCTGCTGGATACCATTCCCCGGCAGAACATTTTCATGATCCGGGAGGACAGCCTGCTGCACCTGGCTGGCGACACACTGGCCTTTCTGCGCTGGAGCCGGAAGACGGGCATCGACAGCGTTATCGATCTGGAGCTGTTTTCCCGTTACACGGCACTGCTGACCGGCCTGTGTGGCGCGACCAACCGGGTGGGGTTTCACGCGTTCCACAACGAAGGGCTGTACCGTGGCGAGATGCTGACCCACCGGGTAGCCTACAATCCCCACCAGCATATCGCCAAAAATTTTGTCGCACTGGTCAATGCCCTGCTGAGTAAACAGGAAGAGCGCCCCTACTCCAAGACAATCATCAGCGATGACGAGATCCGGCTGCGCAAAGTATCAATCAGCACTACGCAACAGTCAGCCCTGCGGGAGCAGATTAAACAGCACTTTCCTGCCGGGCAACCGGAGCAACAGCATCTGGTGCTGATCAATCCCAACGCCAGCGAACTGCTGCCCCAGCGCCGCTGGATGCCGGAGCGCTATGTGGCGCTGATGAAGATGATTCTGGACACATACCCGGATGTAGTGATCCTGATCACCGGCGCACCCGCAGAACAACAGGAGGCGGAAGGGCTGCGAACCCGGGTCGGAAATGAGCGTTGCGTCAATTTCGCCGGCCAGCTGAAGCTGGGAGAGCTGCCTGTGCTCTACAGCATTGCCACCCTGATGGTCACCAACGACTCCGGGCCAGGCCATTTCTCCGCCATCACCGACCTGCCCACTTTCGTGCTGTTCGGTCCGGAGACTCCCGCCCTGTATGGCTCATTGGGCAACTCCACCCCCATCTATGCCGGGCTGGCCTGCTCCCCCTGCGTCAGCGCATCCAACCACCGCAAAACCCCTTGCAGTGACAATCGTTGCCTGCAGGCCATTCAGCCGCAGCAGGTATTTGATACACTGCGCCCCGTCCTTGACAAAAAGTAATACAATAACGGTTTATTCACAGCCCCCACGACTCACGCTTATGAGCTTAGACATCCCATCCACGCTTGCCGCCCACAACCGGGCCATCGCCTGTATTGAAAATCTTGCCCCGCAGATCCGCGAAACGGTGGAACGGATTCTTCGCGTTCTCGGCTACGGCGGACAGATCTACATCTGCGGCAACGGCGGCTCGGCGGCCGATTCACAACACTTTGCCGCCGAACTGGCAGGACGCTTCGAGAAAGAGCGGCGCGGCCTTCCGGTCATCTCCCTGACCACCGATACCTCAGCCCTGACCTCCATCGGCAATGACTATGGCTTCGGCCATATCTTCTCCCGCCAGCTGGAAGCCCTGGCCAAACCGGGTGAACTGCTGATCGTCATCAGCACCTCCGGAAACTCCGCCAACATTATCAAGGCAGTGGAATACGCCCGGGAGTGCAACATCCAGACCGTGGGGCTGCTGGGCCGTGATGGAGGCAAACTGGCCTCAATGGTGGATGTGGCGCTGAACATCGAGGCGGACAATACAGCCCGCATTCAGGAGGCGCACATTCTGATCCTGCACATGCTGTGCGAGGCTATCGAATCCGGCAATGAGACAACAGACGACAATTCCTGATTTCAGCAGCGCCCGTGTTCTGGTAGCCGGCGATGTAATGCTGGATCGCTACTGGCACGGCGGCACCTCACGAATTTCACCCGAAGCCCCGGTACCGGTAGTACGCGTGGATGAGGTGGAGGAGCGGCCCGGTGGCGCCGGAAACGTAGCACTCAACATCGCCGCTCTGGGGGCAACGGCAACCCTGACCGGACTGACTGGCGATGATGAACCGGCCGATTCTCTGCTACAGCAGCTAAACAGCACCGGTGTTCAGTGCGACCTCTCCCGCCTGCCGGGTTTTCCCACCATTACCAAACTGCGCGTGATCAGCCGCCAGCAGCAGCTCATCCGGCTGGATTTCGAGGATGACTTCACCACTTCGGACACCGGCGCCATGCTGGACAGCTACCTGCGCCAGCTGCCCGGTGCCGATGTGGTACTGCTGTCGGACTATGCCAAAGGAGCCCTGCAACCGGTGGCCCCGTTCATCGAGGCGGCCCGCAGAGCAGACAAGACCGTTCTCATCGATCCCAAAAGCCGGGATTTCTCCATCTACCGCGGCGCCAGCCTGATCACCCCCAACCTGACCGAATTCGAGACAGTGGTCGGCCACTGCCGTCATGAGGATGAGCTGGTGGAAAAGGGGTTTGCCCTGATCCGCGAGCTGGAGCTGGAGGCGTTGCTGGTCACCCGTGGCGAACATGGCATGACCCTGCTGCGCACCGGGCAGCCGGAGTTTCACCTGCCCACCCGCGCGCGGGAGGTATTTGATGTCACCGGCGCCGGCGACACAGTCATCTCCGTGCTGGCCGCCGCCCTGGGGGCCGGGCAGTCACTGGAGAGCGCCACCACCCTCGCCAACCTGGCGGCGGGAATCGTGGTGGGCAAACTGGGTACCGCCGCCATCAGTGTACCCGAACTGCGT
This sequence comes from Gammaproteobacteria bacterium, assembly GCA_024277575.1. GTDB lineage: Bacteria > Pseudomonadota > Gammaproteobacteria > Thiohalospirales > Thiohalospiraceae > DRMK01. Next base: position 6,850 of record JAJRUX010000196.1, read on the forward strand.
CAGGCGCTGCGCGACGATCAGGAGTGCGGTGGCGTGATGAGCGAGGATCAACTTACCCTTGCAGTACAGGACGCCCGTGCCCAAGGTGAACGTATCGTCATGACCAACGGCTGCTTTGACATACTCCACGCCGGTCATGTCTCCTATCTGGAACAGGCCCGCCGGCTGGGGGATCGCCTCATCGTGGCGGTCAATGACGACGCATCTGTTACCCGTCTCAAGGGCAGCGGGCGTCCCGTCAACCCGCTCGAACGCCGCATGGCGGTACTGGCCGGACTGCAGAGCGTAGACTGGGTGGTTCCTTTTTCCGAACAAACACCGGAACGGCTTATCTGCCACATCCTGCCGGACTACCTGGTCAAGGGAGGCGATTACCGGCCGGAGGAGATTGCCGGCTACAACTGTGTAACAGCCAGCGGCGGCGAAGTAAAGGTTCTGAATTTTGAGGAAGGGATGTCCACCAGCGGCATTATTTCCACCATCAGGAGCAAGCAATGATCATTGTGACAGGAGGCGCCGGATTCATCGGCAGCAATCTGGTCGAGGCGCTGAATGACAGGGGGCACCACGATATTCTGGTGGTCGATGACCTGAGTGATGGCACCAAATTCGTCAATCTGGTGGACTGCACTCTCAGCGACTACCAGGACAAGGATGAGTTCATCTGCCGGATTGAAGCGGGTGAGGAGTTTGCCTCTCCGATAACCGCCGTTTTTCATCAGGGCGCCTGCTCCACCACCACCGAGTGGGACGGCAAATTCATGATGAACAACAACTATCAGTACTCCAAATCGCTGCTGCACTACTGCCTGCAGCGCAAGATTCCCTTCCTGTACGCCTCATCGGCGGCTGTTTACGGCATGGGACCGGAGTTTCGGGAGTCTCCGGAATTTGAAAAACCGCTCAATGTCTACGGCTACTCCAAACTGCTGTTCGACCAGTATGTGCGCCGGCTGCTGCCCCGGGCCCGCAGCCAGATAGCCGGGTTCCGCTACTTCAACGTGTATGGCCCGCGCGAACAACACAAGGGCAGCATGGCCAGCGTTGCCTTCCACCACAACAACCAGATCCGGGAAACCGGACGAGTCAAGCTGTTTGAAGGGTGTGACGGCTACGACAACGGCGAACAGCGGAGGGATTTTATCTATGTGGGGGACGTGACTGCCGTTAACCTCTGGTTCCTGGAGCATCCCAAAAAATCCGGTATCTTCAATCTGGGCACGGGGCACAGCCAGACCTTCAACGAAATCGCCCGTGCCGTCATCGACTTCCACGGCAACGGCGAGATCGAATACATCCCGTTCCCCGACCACCTGCGTGGCCACTACCAGAGCTTCACCGAGGCCGATATCAGCGCACTGCGCTCAGCGGGATACGAAACACCTTTCAAGACCGTCCAGCAGGGAGTAACGGAGTACCTGGAATGGCTCAACCCTTCTCCGGAGTAATGCCCGCACCCTCCAGGAAATGGCGCAGCTGCACTATCTCATTCTTATCCTGCAGAGCATGGCCGTGATGAGGCAAGGAAAATACCGCCTCCTGGCCGTTCAGAATCACCTTCATCCGCCCGGTTCGCCCCTCATTCAGCTCTGCCCCCAGATGTGACAGCAGCGACTCAATTTTTTTCCAGTCGATATTGGTATCGATGGGATGAGCAAATATCTTCTGTAACGTAACCCGATGCTTGTGGTTCATGATTCAACCCTCCATATTACCAGCAAAGAGTAACAGCGTTTCCCCGTTGCGGACAACAGGCGGGTAGATTAGAATGTGCGCTCAATGAAAATGCTGGCGTAGCTCAGTTGGTAGAGCAGCTGACTTGTAATCAGCCGGTCGGGGGTTCGACTCCTCTCGCCAGCTCCATTTTTCTCTGAAAATCAATTAATTAAGGGCCATTTCTGCAGTAAATCAGCCAACGATCAGCTTCATCCCGATCAGAACCGTCACCACCTCAAAGGTGCGTTTTATCAGGCGATTACCCTTCATGATTGCAAAATGTGCGCCGGTATAGCCACCTAATAGTGAACCCAGCAACAGAGCTGGCAACCATGACCAGCGAATATCCCCAAGGATGCCCAGAGTTAAGGCACCGGCACCATTCCAAAACATGCCCACCAAAATCAGCACGTAGGTAACTGCCCGTTTGTAGTCCAGACCAAACCAGTGCACCAGCCACATAGTGACAAACAAACCCGTTCCGGAGGTAAGTGAACCGTTGAGGAAACCCAGCACAAACAACACAGCACCGCCCAGTACCATACCGGAACGGTTGCGATGGCGTAAACGGGCCACCTGCCCAAGCTCTTTGTGCAGCCAGGAATAGACACCAAGGCCCGTCGTCAACAGCCCAAGAGCAATGGTGGCGACGCGATCTGGTACCTGCAATATCCAGCTGGAACCGAGCACTACCCCGGGCAGGCCGGTAGCAAGCAGGAACAGGGTAAACCGGTAATCAAGACGTTTTTCCCGGGCATGACGAATGGTCGCCCCCACTCCCAGGGCAACACTGGCCACCTTATGCGTAGCCAAGGCAGCACCAAATGGCAATCCCAGAAATAGCAGCGCAGGCAGCTGAATCAGACCAGCACCACCACCAGCCAGCGCAGAGAAGGTGTTGGCCACCAATGAAATCAAAAACAGGATGGTTTGCTGAACAAGATCCATCGGTTGATTGTATTGAATCCGGACACAACCCGTTACTTTTTCTCCAGCTCGGGATCGCGGATACAGATACGCAGGCAAACGGTTAATGACACATGAACCGAACCTGTTTTCCTGATTTTAAACCCAGAAACCGCAGTTGACCGCTTCATTGTGAAGCCAATATGCTGTTATACAAGCCAATGAGTTCGATTTGCTTATTCAGCTGTTGGGTAACGGGGCGAATTGCGCGCTTGCGGTGGCAGCCATGGCTGCGTCGCCTACATGGACGTAGGCGAGGGGCGTGAGCATGGAGCGGCAAGCTTTGCAACTCCCTGGAACAGAATGACTATTCGTCGCTCCCGGCATCCTGCCTCCCGCGAGCCTTCGCCATCCCTGGCGGTCGCGCGTCGTTGCACCTTGCCCTGCCCCCCCACCCGGGAATCACCCAGTAAAAAGGCAGAAATCTGCGTGGCCCTTTACTCCCGCCACCAACAACAAGACGGCTTTATTTCTCCAGTTGAGAAACATCCCGCACCGCACCACGTGCGGCGGAGGTAGTCATAGCGGCATAGGCACGCAGGGCAGCACTAACCTGGCGCTGACGATTTTGTGGTTTCCAGGCTTGCGTCCCTTTGGATTCCATTTCGTGGCGGCGCTGCTCCAGTTCGATATCGGTGACGGCAATGCGGATGGTACGGGCAGGAATATCGATTTCGACGGTGTCGCCCTGTTCAATCAATCCAATTGCCCCACCCTCAGCAGCCTCGGGAGAAACATGGCCGATGGACAGCCCAGATGTGCCGCCAGAAAAACGACCATCGGTGATCAGCGCACACTCTTTACCCAGCCCCTTGGATTTGAGATAGCTGGTGGGGTAGAGCATCTCCTGCATCCCCGGCCCGCCGCGCGGCCCTTCGTAGCGAATCACCACGACATCCCCGGCCTTTATCTGATCGTTGAGAATTGCCTTTACCGCATCATCCTGGCTCTCGAAGATGCGGGCAGGACCGGAAAAGGTCAGAATGCTCTCGTCCACTCCGGCTGTTTTGACCACACACCCATCCACAGCGATATTGCCATACAGCACGGCAAGCCCGCCATCCTTGCTGTAGGCGTGCTCCACATCCCGGATGCAGCCGCTGCTGCGGTCCTGATCCAGCTCGGGCCAGCGCTTCTCCTGGCTGAAGGCTTGCTGGGTGGGAACATTCCCCGGCGCTGCGCGAAACAGGGTATGCACCTGCTCATCGCTGGTGCAGCAGATATCCCAGTGCTCGAGGGCGTTGCCCAGCGTGGAGCTGTGAATGGTGGGAATATCACGGTGGAGCAGCCCGCCCCGATCCAGTTCGCCGAGAATCGCCATCACCCCGCCGGCGCGATGAACATCTTCCATATGATATTTCTGGGTGGCAGGCGCTACCTTGCACAGATTGGGAACCCGGCGCGACAACCGGTCGATATCGGCCATGGTGAACGGGACTTTCGCCTCTTCGGCAGCCGCCAGCAGATGCAGGATGGTGTTGGTGGAGCCGCCCATGGCAATATCCAGCGACATGGCGTTTTCAAAGGCCTCGAAAGTGGCGATAGAGCGCGGCAGTACTGAGGCGTCATCCTGTTCATAGTAACGTTTGGCCAGCTCCACAATCAGCCGGCCAGCCTCCAGGAACAGGTTCTTGCGATCCACATGGGTAGCGAGCAGGCTGCCGTTACCCGGCAGGGATAGACCCAGCGCCTCGGTGAGGCAGTTCATGGAGTTGGCGGTAAACATGCCGGAGCAGGAGCCGCAGGTGGGGCAGGCGGAGCGCTCCATCGCCAGTACGTTTTCATCGCTCTGTTGCGGATCGGCGGCGGACACCATCGCATCCACCAGATCCAGATGCACCTCTTTCCCGTCGATGACCGCCTTGCCGGCCTCCATTGGCCCGCCGGAGATGAATACCGTGGGAATATTGAGGCGCAGGGCGGCGTTGAGCATTCCCGGGGTGATCTTGTCGCAGTTGGAGATGCAGACCAGCGCATCGGCACAGTGGGCGTTGACCATGTACTCTACCGAATCGGAGATCAGCTCCCGCGAGGGCAGTGAATAGAGCATACCGCTGTGCCCCATGGCGATCCCGTCATCGATGGCGATGGTGTCAAACTCCTTGGCCACCCCGCCCGCCTGTTCAATCTGGTGTACCACCAGCTGCCCGAGATCCTTCAGGTGAACATGGCCGGGAACAAACTGGGTAAAGGAGTTGGCTACCGCGATAATCGGCTTGTCGAAATCATCATTTTTCATGCCGGTAGCGCGCCACAGCGCGCGGGCGCCAGCCATGTTGCGGCCGTGGGTGGTAGTACGAGAGCGATATTCCGGCATGATTGCACCTGTAGCAGATTAAAAGGATAATTATAACCCATCTCCCGCGGTCAACTGCAGAATCCAGGGTAAAACATGCCATCTGACAATCCATCCTTTATCCACTGGTTCCGCAATTCTGCACCTTATATCAATGCATTCCGCAACAGGACGTTTGTCATCTCCTTCAGTGGGGACGCCATCGAGGGAGAGGGTTTCCCCCATATGGTGCATGACCTTGCACTGCTTAACAGTCTCGGTGTGCGGCTGGTGCTGGTGTATGGGGCGCGCTCCCGGATCGAACGTACACTCAACAGGCAGAACATCGACAGCCGCTATCACCAGGGCCTGCGGATCACCGATAGCAGCGCACTGGAGTGCATCAAACAGGC
>JAJRUX010000197.1 GCA_024277575.1 Gammaproteobacteria bacterium
GTCAATTCATCAGCCGTACCGTGTCGCAGTGTTTCGGCGTCCAGATAGCAGTGGCTGCAGGCCAGGTTGCAGCGCCGGGTCAGGTTGATGGCCAGCAGGAACAGGTCGTTCATGGTGTGTTGCCGGGGTTCTGCAACTGCCGCTCCATCGCCTTGCGTGCTTCGGTCAGACCCTGTTCGGCGATCTCCAGGGTGATCTCTGTGTGGCCGTGCCGTGCGGCATGCTCCTCGATATGTTGCCGGGCGGAATCCCGCATAAACCCTTCCGGAACCCGCGCCAGTCTCGCCAGTGCCGCGGCCTGCCAGTGGAGCCGGTTGGCGGAACCTGTTTGTGGTGTATCCAGAAAGGCGTTGATGTGTTGCGCCTCGACAACCGGAGATCTCTCCTGCCGGGCCTTTTTCTCCGCACGCATGGCGAGATTCCCGCGCAGTGACAGATCTTCAACCGTCTGCAGCAGCGTTCTGGCTTCACCGGACCAGCGCAGGATGTTGTCTGTGCTGCCGGATTTCAGTTCGCCTGCATCATGGGCAGCCACAATCTCGGCCATGGCCCGTTCGGCGTGACCGGGCATCAGTTTTGCGGTTGCCTCTTCCACGATGCGTTCGGTGATGACCGTATGGCCCCGTTCCTGAGCGTAGCGCAGGATAGCCATCCGCGCCATGTTGCGCACAAACGAGGGGACCCTCTGCATGCACTGCTCGGCCTCGGTTGTCCAGGAGGTGCTGACCGATGCCAGCAGTTCAATGGCTGGCCGGTGTTCCCGCTGACTGAGCAGCACGGCGCAAGGAACGTTGTGGAGCAGCAGCTCGCTGTTGCTGCCGATGTCCAGTTCGGTATCGGCGTGGACTCCCAGTTTCCCCAGTACCAGCAGGGAGGGGTTGATGCGGTGCAGATATTTCTCGATGGCGTCGTGAGGCTTTCCGTCAAGCAGCTTGGTGGTGATTGTTATGCCATGTTCATCCGCCAGGGTGCGCGCCACCTGCAGATGGCCGTCATATATTTTGGCCAGACCGGAGTCGATGATCTCCTCGTGCAGCTGTTCCTGTTCCTGAAAACGGAACACCTTGCCCGCCTCTTCAGACAGCACACCGGCGATACGATTGAAGGCAACATAGTGATAATAGGGATCAAAAGCAGCAACTACATGTACCGGGATCTCCCACTCCCTGGCCAGAGAGAGCGCGGTGAGCAGTCCTCCCCAGGCCTTGGCGGAGCCGTCCACAGCCACCAGAATTGGTCCATTGTGCAGGGTGCGGTCAGGTTGTTTGATGACCAGCAGGTCGATGTCACAACGGCGGCTCACCCGCTGGCAGACACTGCCCAGGCGACTGCCTTTTACTGCGCCGAGTCCCAGGGCGCCCATCACCAGTAGATCGTAACTGCCGCTGTTGGCTTCCCGCACCAGTTGACGATAGTTTTTTCCCTCGAGAGAGCGACGAGCAAACGGCAGGTCGGCTTTCTGGCAATGGTTGTCCACCTGATCCAGATAGGAGTCGGTGATGATGGTCAGACCCCGGGTTATCAGGTCGTCATGCACATCCCGTTGCCGCTCCAGTTCCTGCTCTTTGCGGAACTGTTCCGGCAGGCCTCCTTCCATCTGCCGGAATCGGCGATCGTGAAGTTTGGCTGCATAGACATGAACTCCGGTAATTTTTGTATTCCACCGTTTTCCCAGTTCGACAGCCTCCCGGATTGCGTGGTTGGAGTGATCAGATGAATCGACCGCCAGCAGCAGCGACTGGTAATCAGGTAGTGAAGCGGTTTTGCAGTTTGCGGATTTTTCTGGTTGTGTTTGCATGGGTTGTGGAATTCTGTCTGTATGGGTCTGAAAAATTCACTTTTTTCCGCGACGATGACGCCAATTTTGCGGCTGAATCCGTATCTGCGTGCGGACCTCCCTGCTCCCGAAAAAAAATTTGTCAAGGTATCTGATAGTTGATACCTGAACTGTGTTCCGGCGCATTCGCCAGGGCAGTGCCTGAATGCTGGATGGTTTCTTCAGGAAAGCAACCAGTAACCAACGATGTAGCCGATAACCAGCAAATTGATCACTCCGCCGGTAATGGCCAGGTAATCAAAAGCAGTCAACGACCACTGTTTTTTTTGCTCAGGTTGTGTCGTCATAATATGCTCAGGGAGCAAGGTGGGGTTCTATAACTCCACCCCGCTCCATGTCGTTATTTCCCCTTGAATTCAAAATTTACCGTTGCAGTACCGCCGGCACTGATTTCAACCTTGTTTTTTTGATCCTTGAGCGTACCGTGCCACGCTTTGATGGTGTACTTGCCCGGTGGGATATTATCAATAGTAAAGCTTCCGTCATCGCCAACGACCGCAAAATAGGGGTTTTTGGCCGCGAAGACAAAACCGTGCATAAAGTCGTGGGCATCACACTCCACTTTCAGGGCGTTTCCCCGTTTCAGTGTGACCTTCTTCTTTACGGTTCCCGGTTTGGATTGGCTCACATTGAACACGGTCTTTTTTACCCTGCCCAGAATTTCATAAGTGTGAATATTGTGCAGAACGGGATCGTCATTGATTGCTGCCAGTTCGGAACCGTTGCGCATTACTTGAAGAAAGGGTTTGAATTCACAACCCTTTTGATCGATGCGGGCTTTGGAGAGTTCAGCCGGAAATGCTTTTCCCTCCTTTACCTTGTCAAGGTAGACGACCACATTGGTCAAAGCGTCATTGTTAACGGCAACATAGTCGATCTCCCGGATGCCCGTGCCGCAGGTGTCATTGTCCTTGGATATCTTGTATTTTTTTGGGGCTGGGTCGGTGCCGCTGAAGGTTACTTTTCCACTCACGCTGCCGCCGTTGCTTACGCTAGATTCCTTATAAGCAGCGGCGTGAATCGCATGTGGAAGCCCAACCAGCAGGCTGATGGATAAAACAGGGATGAGTCGTTTCATGTTGAGATATCTCCTTGTCATGTCGTGGGAATTACACGGAATGTGAATTGCTCTGTTCCGGTACCAGAATCTCTTCCAGCAGCTCGATCACAAACCGTCGCTCACTGCTGCTCTGAAGCGTGTCCAGCTGTTCCAGTAGCGAGTTTGTGCTTGTTTCGATATTGATCTTTCTCAGGACGCGGCCCATCTCCCTGGCTTGAGCTCCGTTATCGCTACGGGCTGCCGCGATGATGTTTTCAATAATAATATCTTCAAACAGTCCCTTGTCGAGTTGGGATAACAATGATGTCAATCCTTTCGCCGCCGCCAGCCGTACACCATTGGCGGGATCCTGCAGGCGGGTCTGAACATGTTTCAGTATCTCTTCAGGAGAAACCGTTTCTGCAGTGTTGTTCTGGCCGAGGTTTGTTGATAATTCCACCAGTGCGTTGACTGCTTCAATGCGTACCTGGTTTGCCTTGTCTTCCAGGGCGTCAAGCAGGTGAGGGAAGGCCTCTATGCTGCCCAGTTTTGCCAGCGTGCGTGTGCAGGCATAGCGTATTTTTTCATCGCCCAGCTCAAGCTGTGTCAGCAGTGCTCCCAGTGCATTCTGCAGGGCGGCTGTATCGGGCTAATGTGCCGCAATTCTTCCGATGGATAGCGCTGCTTCCCGGCGAAGCTCGGGCTCATCACAGCTCAGGCATTCAACAAGAGCGGCGACAACCTCTTCCCGGTTGCTGTTAGCCAGTACTCGAGCGCTGAGAAGGCGCACATCATCAGCAACATCAAGTCGTTTTCCGGCAGGTGATGAAGCTTTTTCCGCCAGTTCAATGTACTCCTGGAGTTCGGACTGCTCCTCTTCAGGGATATTCAGTTCCTCCTGGAGATTGGTGTCAGCGGTGTGAAAGGTGTTCTCCTTGAGCAGTGTTTCAGCGTTGCTATTGCTGATGGCCTCCAGTGTGGAAGTAGCAGGTTGCCTGGTTGCATCGGTCGCAAAATGTTCAGCTTGAGTTGCTGGTGGTTGGGGTTTTTCATGATCTGCAATGGCTGTTTTGGCTGGTCTGTTTTCGTCTGAACCCGCTCCTGCTTCAAGCCGGCCAAGCAGGGCGTTGATGACTACGTCCAGTGCGGTATCTACATCCGGGGCGTTTGAGGTGGCCAGTTTCATCAGGCTTGACAGTGATTCCAGACGTATCAGTTGTTCTTTGTCGGCAATCGCGTTTGTGAGTGCATTGATAACCTCCTCATTGACATCCTCTGTTGCCCCCAGCGCGTATATTGCCTGCTGACGCAGGTAAACACCTGCCTCCGGATCGGTAGCAATCTGCAGCAGATCATTGTTCGCCTGTGGGGTTTGGTATTGCGCCAGAAAATGACATGCTGCGGTGGCGACGGATGTGTCGTGATCGCTCAATCTCAGGCAGATCTGCTCTACTGTTTCAGGCGCAGGAGGGTAACGGGTGGCCAGTGTAGCCAATGTTTTAATTGTGGTTGCACGTATCAGCGGATTCTGATCATCGAGAAGTGGAGTGAGCTGGTCGGTAATGCCGTCGTCGTGGCTGGCGCCGGAGGCAAGCACGGCGCTGGTTTCAACAGCGGCACTTCTTACCTCGGGTTCCGGATCCTTGAGGGAGACCAGCACCACCTTGAGATGACTGAAGGCATTGGCAATGCCAAGGGCTCTGATTCCGGCGCTGCGCACATCACTGTCCTTGTCCAGCAGGGCGTGACTGAGCAGGGCTATGGCCTCGTCATTGCCGGCGTGGCCCAATACTGTCGCCGCACGGCGTCGCTGCCGGGCGGTGCCATTGATGAGCCGTTGCTCCAGTGCCTTGAGCCCTTTGCCGCCAATCCGTGCCAGTGCGGTCAGTATTTCTGTCTCAATCCCCTGGCTTTCCTCGTCATCCAGGATGTGTTGTAACACCGGCACCGCTTCAATAGCTCGCATCCGGCCGAGCGCCTTGACAGCGTGCAGCTGCATGTCCCACCAGTCATCCCACTCGTCGTCCCACGCCAGATTTTCCGGACGTTTGGCTGCGATTGTCAGCAATGCGCTCTTGACCTGTGGATCGATGATATTCCCCAAAGCTTCTACAGCAGCGGTGCGGGCTTCGCCGTCCGGATGGTTATGCAGCAGTTCCAGCAGGGGTGGGATGGCCTTGGGGTTTCCTATACGGCCCAGTGCCTCGGCTGCATCGATGCAGACATCAGGATCCTCATCGTGCAGATATTCAATCAGTGCCGGTAGCGCGGTGGAGTCCTGCAGTACTCCCAGGGCACGTGATGCATAACAGCGATCTGCCTCATCACCGCGCGACAGCAGTTTGCATAGTGCAGTGACGGTTTGTGTTATTGCGGACATGGGACTCCTGAAGAAAAAATGTCTGACTCTAAATGTTGCAGAGTCTGTGCCATAACCTGATTCCCAACAATAAAGCGGCTGGACAGGAAGATGGCGCCGGAATCGTTTGTTCGAATGGAATAAACAATTCAATCAACGGGAGAGCCGTTGCCGACTGATTGTACGATCTGTTCAATTAAAGGGATACCCGTTTATGCGGTGGAACTTTCTGCTGATTGAATCATTTGTTCACACCGGTTGATTTTGGACAGGATATTCTGTTCATTCCAGCCTCTTGCGAATGCAACTCCGGCTTGGTGGAGTCAGTAAAAACAACGCGTTTCGCCTTTGGCCCTGAAATTGCTTTGGTGTTATCCAGGCAGAAGAGATGAAACCGGGGACCGCTGGATGAAAGGCCAACAGACAGACAGCCAAAACACAAGGACAGAGGAGAGCAGGGGAAAGGCCAGCTGGGGGCCAAAATTGTTCCTGACTGTTTTTGCGGCGGTTCTGGTTTTTTTCTGGTGGTTATTGATCTATTCAGGTGGTGTGTCAGGGCATCACGGCTAGTTATCCGTCAGAGGTAAATCATGAATGAAGAAAATAAGGGTTCCGGTGGAAGCTCTGTGTTTGTCTGGATTGGTGCGCTGCTGGTTTCCCTGCTTCTTTTTTATGCTCTGGATCACATGATCATGTCCATGCAGGGGTTGCCGTTAGGCTGGGATTTGACAACGGCAAAATAGCTGGTGAGCGGGAGTGTGCGAATGAAGTTTGCGTTTCACCGGGGAGTACGAATTGCTGCAGTTATATTCATGCTGTTGCTGCTGGGGTTGCCGTATCTTTCGGTTGCGGATGCCGGTATTTCAGCAGCAGATGCGGTTGCCCAATCCGAATCCGCAGCAGAGTTCGAACTTCGACCTGCGCCAAAACTGACACGGGCTGATTACCCCGATATTGGCTTGAGCAGCCGCTCCATTGTGTGGGTGATTGCCCAGATGCACCTGTTTTTTGGTGCGCTGGTGCTGGCGGTACCACTGTTTGTGCTGGCCATCGAGCTGGTGGGGGTGCGTAGTGGCGATCCCCGCTATGACGACATGGCCCACGAGTTTATGAAAATCAGCCTCACTGCGTACTCCATCACTGCGCTGTTTGGTGGCACCCTGGCACTGGCTCTGTTCCTGCTGTATCCGGATTTGATGGGCTATCTGATGCGGGTGTTCGGTGCCCAGATGCTGGTTTACGCGCTGCTGTTTTTCCTCGAAAGCCTGCTGCTCTATATCTACTACTACGGCTGGAATGCGTTGCGTTACGGTAACCGCAAGTGGGTACACATGAGTATCGGCCTGCTGCTCAATGCGGTAGGCGCCACCCTGATGGTGATGGCCAACTCCTGGGCAACTTTCATGATGGCGCCCTCCGGGGTCAATGAGGTGGGTGTGGTGATCGGTAATATCTGGGAGGTGATGAAGGGGCCGTTGTGGAACCCCATCAACCTGCACCGTTTCATCGCCAATATTGCCTTTGGTGGCGCGGTGGTGGGTGCCTATGCAGCTTACAAATTTCTCGCTGCCCGCACGCCAGAGCAGCGTGCTCATTACGACTGGATGGGCTACACCTCCAACTTTATTGCCATTCTTGCCTTTCTGCCGCTGCCGTTTGCAGGCTATTGGTTGATGGCGGAGATCTATGCTTACTCACAGCAGATGGGAATTACCGCCATGGGTGGTATCCTGGCCTGGCTGTTTATTGTCCAGGCGGTGCTGATCGGCACCATCCTGCTGGCTGGTAATTACTATCTGTGGTCGGGGATGTCCCGTACCGAGGGCTCGAAACGTTACCAGTGGCTGATCAAATACATCGCCTTCGTGCTGGTGGTCTGTTTTCTGATCTGGGTGACGCCTCACACCCTGATTCTCAGCGCCAGCGAGATCGCGGCGTTGGGTGGCAGTCATCATCATCTGCTCGGCCCGCTGGGCATCATGCCGGCCAAGAATATCGCCGTAAATCTGATGCTGATCTTTACCTTTCTCTCCTTTCAGCTCTACCGCCGCTCCGACAAGGTGGCCACGGTTGCCTGGGCGGATGCGGGCAATGCGCTGATGGTGATGATCTATCTGGTAGCGATCGCCAATATTATCTTTGCCGGTATCTACTACGGCTATTTCACCAATACGGTTTACAAGGTGGGCTCCAGCGTGATGCAGGTGGCGTCCACGCTGGTGGTTATTGTTGCCGGTGTGGTAATTGATGCCTTGATGTTCAAGAAGGCAAAAATACTGCCTTCCCACTGGGGACAGGTCAGCAACCGCGCCCAGTATGCACTTTTTGCTTTACCAGTGGCCTTTACCTGGCTGATGGCGCTGATGGGTTATGTCCGCTCGTCAGTGCGAACCCACTGGCATGTCTATACGGTGATGAAGGATAGCTCGCCTGACAACTTTATCCCCACCATTGGCTATGCGGGAAATATGGTGACGCTGGTAACGTTGTTATTCCTGGCGTTTATGTTGTTTATTTTCTGGATTGCCAACCTGAGTGGTGTCAAGCAGGCGCCTCCCGTGGAGGGGTAAAAAGGATGAGCGTTCTGGGTAAAACGGTCGGATTCAGCGTTCTGTTGACACTGGTTTTCACGCTGGTTGCAAATCTTCTGCCGCAGGTGGAAGGCGAGGCGCCGGAGGAGAAGATCATCGATCTGGGTGCGCTGACCATGGACTCTTTTGTTGCCTTGGGGGAGAGCCTGTTCTCCGGCAAGGGAACCTGCACCCTCTGTCATAACGATATGGGGCGGGCGCCGGATCTGTTGGCAATCGATGTGATACAGACAGCCGAGCAGCATCTGGCGGATGAGAGTTATCGAGGTGCGGCCAGTGATGCAGTTGGCTATCTCCATGAGTCCCTGGTCGATCCGGGCGCCTATGTGGTGAAGGGATTTGGCAAGAAGGGCAGTAATGACGGCGAGTCGCCCATGCCGCATGTGGACAAGCCACCCATTCAACTTTCTGCGGTAGAGATGGATGCCATTATCGCCTTTTTACAGGCCAAGGATGGCCATGAGATAACGGTTGAGTTACCTACTGAAGCCCCCCCTGCCACAGTTGAAGCGGAAAAAAAATCCTCCGCGGCTCCTGCTCCCGCTGCTACGGGAGAAGAGGTGGCGGCCAAATACGGTTGCCAGGCATGTCATACATTGCTGGGTACCGAGTCACCGGTGGGTCCGGCGCTGACCGATGTCGGGAGTCGTCTGTCAGTGGAACAGATTCGGGAGAGCATCATACAACCGGATGTGGAGATTGCGGAGGGTTTCAGCGCCGGAATGATGCCGAAGGATTTCGCAGACAGAATGACAGTGAAAGAGCTGGAAATGATCGTAAAACTGTTATCGGAACAGAAGGGGTAGCATGGTGAAGTTCAGGATCCCCGTACTGTTGCAGGCTGGTCTGGTTGTTGTTGCCGCCTGGCTGATATTCGACAATGCCTTTCCTCCGGTAATGCCGCGTACACTGCTGATCCAGTACATGGTCATTACTATCGTGGGCGTGCTGCTCTATTTTTCTTTTGACGAGCAGCGCTGGAGTGAATTCAAGGCGCCCATTCTTGCTGTATTGCGCGAGAAGCGCACCTGGCCGATCCGCTGGGTCTTGCTGGGCCTTGTTCCCGCCATTGTCGCCTACACCGTATATGGCATGGTCAAACCCTCTCTGGAGGCGCCGGTCGAGCTGCGCCAGGTACATCCCGCGCCACCTTCCATGCTGCGCGTTTTCAACAAAAGTTATGATTTGGCGAAGCTGGAAAACCCCAGGCGAAGCAAGGTTCTCGAACTTCTGGAGTCCTCCCCTGACGAGGCATGGCAACTCTATCAGCAGACGGTGGTGGCGGGCCGCGATGTTTACTACCAGAACTGTTTTTACTGTCATGGTGATCTGCTGGACGGAGACGGTCCCTACGCCAGGGGTTTCAATCCGTTACCGATCAACTTTCAGGATGTCGGTACCATCGCCCAGTTACAGGAGGCATTCCTGTTCTGGCGGATTACTACCGGCGGGCCGGGTCTTCCCAAGGAGGGCACCCCCTGGAACTCCGCCATGCCGGTCTGGCATGAGATGCTGGATGAAGATCAGGTATGGGATGTCATCACCTTTCTGTATGACTATGTCGGCCAGGTTCCCCGCATGTGGGATCCGGAAATATCCCGGCAGGTGGCAAGCCTGAAGGACAAAGTGCTCGCCGAGCGGGCGGCAATGGATGGTAACGCCCTGTATCAGTTTCGCTGTGCTGTCTGTCATGGCGAGGAGGGGGCGGGAGACGGGGTTGCCGCAGAATTCATGTACCCCCGCCCCCGCGATTTTACCCTTGCCCTGTTCAAGTACAAGAGATCTCCCCCACAGCAACTGCCGCTGGATGAAGACCTGTTTCACACCATCAAATTCGGACTGCCCGGAACCGGAATGCCCGGCTGGGGAAGCCTGTTGTCAGACCAGCAGATCAACAGCCTTATTCCGGTTATCAAAAGTTTCGACATCACCGCAGCCTGGGCGCCGGAAGATGCCGATGATGACAGCTTTGATGATGAGGGGCGCTATACCAAAAAAGATTTCCGAATTATTACCGAGCAGGAGCCATTGACGGGGCAAATCCTCTACTCCGAAGAGTCGGTCGTGAAGGGCAAGAAAGTATTTGAAGATGCTTGTGGACAATGTCACGGCGGCAAGGGGCGCGGCAACATCACCTCCGGCAAGCGTCTGGCAGATGACTGGGAAGCCCGCATCTGGCCACGCGATCTGACCAAGCCATGGAC
>JAJRUX010000198.1 GCA_024277575.1 Gammaproteobacteria bacterium
CTCCCGTGGCAGTTTGGCAAGGGTCTCCTTGAGCTGGCGAATCTCTGCGTCAAGGCTGGCCAGTTCCTTGCTGCTCTCTATCAGTCTGGCAGCGGTAACCTGTTCGGGTCGCGAAGGTGTTTCCCGTTTTTCATCCAGTTCGGGAATGGCTCGCTCGGACTGCTCGGCAGTCATCATCTGCATGGCAGGTAGCGGCTCCGACTGAGTCTGCGGGGACGCGGCCTGTTGAGTGTTTGGGGCATCTCCTTCCTTGGGAACCGGCAGCGGATTGAAGTTCTGGCTGGATGGACGGACCTTTTCCGGAGTATTGCCACCCCCGCGCTGATTGGCCTGCGCCAGATAGTCGGCATCCTCCGGAGCCTCCTCGCTGCGGCTGTGCACCAGCGTGATCTCCATGGTGGGGAGAGGGCTCTCCTCCGGGAAGGTGAGCAGTTCCAGATCGAATGAAAGGCCCAGAATAAAGATCATGTGCAGCGCCACGGCCAGAAACAGGGTCAGGCCGAGCCGGTCGGTGGCGGTTATTGGTGTCGATGTTGTACGAGCTGTCATTGGATATGTTTTAACATTGCTGCCACGATTATACCGCTCACCAGACCGAATAACACTGCAGCAGTCATCAATATTGGAAAAAGATGAAGCAGAGCCGGATGGGGAATAAACAGCCAGTAGGCGGCGGTGAACTGTCCCGCCATGTGTGCCATGGCCGCCAGCAGGCTGTAGCCGACCGGGCCAAAGGGTTGTCCGGGAGCGAGCCGGGCCAGTGCGAGTATCAGCAGGCTGGCAAGGGCGCCGGTGAAGCTCAGCGCAAAAGTGGGGGATAGAAAGGTTCCCAGCAGCAGGCTGCCGGCAAGCACCCGCAGCATCAGCACCCAGGCCGCAGTACGCAAGCCGTAGATGCACAGCGCAGCAATTGTCACAATATTGGCCAGCCCCGGTTTGATCCCCGGAAGCGGGCTGGGCAGTGCGCTTTCGGCAATGTGGATAGTGATTGCCAGCGCCGCAAGCAGGGCGATACGGTGGTCTTCGGTTGTGGTGGTGAGTGTGTTCACGGGAGATCAGTAGTTGAACGTATCAAACCGGGCGGTGCCGCCGGTGACCTGCAAGGCGATCCGGTTGGGCAGGCAGGCGGTGAATTCGCCACTGTGATAGTGCCAGCCGCTGTGGACGCACTGTTGCCCCTGACAGGGTGAGCTGATGAAACGGACTCCGCCATTCGCTATTTTCAGTATGCTGGGGCCGATACTGCCCTGGATTGTCAGGGTTTGTTCCTGTTTCAGGGAGATGGCCGGCAGCTCCTTGCCGTCCACCATGATATGAACCTCATCGCCTGCACTGCCGCTGCTGCTCCAGAAAGTGGCGTAAAGCCAGGGCAGCAATGTGATGGCGGCAATGATAATCAGCCAGTCTGCGCGAGTGATGAGAACGGATTTCATAACTCCTTGCCGAGAACAACCTCCGGTTTGTCCGCCACCTCGAATTGAACACGTTTGGCCATGGCCGGATTCATGTGAATGACCCCGTTATCGTCCACCAGCATCACATATTTAATGCCCAGAGAGCGGGCTGTTTTGTACCATTCGCGGGGACCGGCAACAAACAGCGCGGTGGCTGCTGCATCGGCTTCGGCTGCATTGCTGTGAATTACGGTGACAGAGGTAACCCCCCGGGCCGGGTAACCGGTGCGGGGATCGAGTATGTGATGGTAGCGTTCTCCGCCATATTGAAAGAAACGTTCGTAGTCTCCGGAGGTAAACATGCTTTCATCACCCTCCAGCTCGACAGCGGCCAGAACCCCCGGTTGACGTGGATTACGAATACCGATCCGCCACGGGCGGTCACCGTGGCGGCCGATGGCGCGCAGATCACCGCCGGCATTGACAATGACGTTCTCTATTCCTGATGCAATCAGTTTTTCGATAATACGATCAACGGCATACCCTTTTGCAAAGGCGCCCAGATCCAGCTGTACGGCAGGATTGCCGGAGCGCAGCCGTTGCCCGTCAATGGCAATGGCATCCATGCCGGGATTCAGTGCCACCAGCCGGGTGATGGCAGCAGGCTCCGGAGGGGGGCCGGAGGGGAGGGTGTCGCTGTGGAATCCCCACAGTGCGACCAGCTGTCCGATGGCCGGGTTGAACAGGCCGCCACTGCGCTGATAGAGCTGTTTTGCCTGGTCAATCAGTGGAAGGAGTCCGGCGGGAGGGTTAAACCATTCGCCGGTCCGGAGCTGCTGATTGGCCTTGGTCAGTGGTCCCGGTTGCCATGCATGCCAGGCGTTGTGCATGGTTCGGAGTTCACTCTGGATGATCCGCTCGGCATTCTCGACCTGCTCCGGTGAGGCGTCCCACAGGCTGATATCCACCAGGGTGCCAAAACTGAACAGCTGGGAGTGGTGCAGTTCGGCGCGGCTGCAGGCGGCAAGCAGCATTGCTACGGCCAGTATTACCGATACAGCGAACTTCCTGCGGTGAATCATGTCATTTTTTCTGCGATGCAGTCCATCAGTTGTCCTCCGATAGAGAGTCCGAACTGCTGGTCGAGTTCCCTGACGCCAGTAGGACTGGTGACATTTATCTCGGTAAGGAAGTCACCGATGATATCCAGACCGACAAATATCAGCCCCTTGTCGCGCAGTGTTGGTCCCACCTGCTGACAGATCCAGTAGTCCCGTTTGGTCAACTCTTGGCCTCTGCCTGTGCCGCCGGCCGCCAGATTGGCGCGGGTCTCTCCGGCGGCAGGGATACGCGCCAGGGCGTAGGGCACCGGTTCGCCGTCAATAAGCAGAACACGCTTGTCTCCCTGCCGGATCTCCGGAATGTAGCGCTGCGCCATGGTGTAGCGTTGTTGATGCCGGGTAAGGGTTTCGATAACGACATTGATATTGGGATCTTCAGCCTGCAGGCGGAATATGGATGCACCGCCCATGCCGTCCAGCGGCTTGAGGATGATATCACCCTGTTCAGCAACAAACTTCCGCAGCTGTTCGGCACTGCGTGTTACCAGCGTGGGAGGCGTGCAGTGAGGAAACCAGGCTGTGAACAGTTTTTCGTTGGCGTCGCGCAGGCTCTGCGGCCGGTTGACTACCAGCACACCTTTCCGCTCGGCCTGCTCCAGCAGATAGGTGGCGTAGATGTACTCCATGTCAAAGGGTGGATCCTTGCGCATCAATACCACGTCCAGTTCGGCCAGGGGCGCAATCCATTCGCCCTGCAGGTCAAACCAGTGGCGGGTGTCGTCATGGACACGGATGGAGCGCATCCGGCCATGTACCTCTCCGTCACGCAGCCAGAGATCGCCCACCTCCAGATAGTAGAGCTGCCACTCTTTCTCCTGCGCCGCCAGCATCATCGCCAGCGTTGTATCTTTATAAGGCTTGATGTTGGCAATGGGATCCATTACCACGCCAATTTTGATTGTCATGATGTTGCGATTTCCCGGGCGGCGGCGAGCAGGGCGAGCCGGGCAATGACGCCGTAGGCGTAAAACCGGTTGGGGTTGGCATCCGGCTCCTGGCTGGTGTCGGGGTTGTTGAGTGGCTCGGCGAAGGCCAGCGGCTCAAAGTGCATGCCGGGGGCGTTGAGATTCTCGTTTACGCCGCGACCGGTGTGTACCCGGTAAAAACCGCCCACAACGAAGTGATCGATCATGTACACCACCGGTTCGGCGACCGCCTCGTCGTCACCCCATGTCTCGAATGTATAGACCCCTTCCTGGATTATCACCTTGCTGACATCCTTCCCCCCTTTTCCGGCGGACATCCGGGTGCGCTGCTTGCGGTTCAGCTCACGCACCTCATCGGCATCGTGGGCGGTCATGACCGCCATGCCGTAGGTGCCGGCATCGGCCTTTACCACCACAAAGGGTTTTTTGTCGATGCCGTAGTGATCATATTTCTGCTGAATGGTGCGCAGTAGAATATCTGTGTTACGCGCCAGGCAATCCTCACCTTCCCGTTTCATGAAGTTGATCTCTCCGCAGTTGCGGAACAGCGGATCAATCAGCCAGGAGTCAATCTCCACCAGTTCGGCAAACTCCCTTGCCACCTGCCGGTAGTGCTTGAAGTGTTCAGACTTGAGCCGGTTGCTCCATCCTGAAGTGAGCGGCGGAGTAATGCATTGTCTGATATTCTCCAGAACAGGTGGACGGCCAGCAGAGAGATCGTTATTGAGCAGTATCAGGCAGGGGGTGAAATCCGCAACACCCACCGTATCACCGTTTCGAACCACCGGCTCCAGCAACAGTTGTTTTCCGGAGGGAAGTTCAAACTCCGTGGCACCTTCCTGCTCCCCCAGCGTACCGATACGGACCTCGAAACCGGCTTTTGACAGCAGATCCCGCAGCGTGGCGACACTTTCCAGATAAAAGGTATTGCGGGTATGGCTCTCCGGGATGAGCAGCACCCGCACCGCAGTCGGGCAGCTGTGCTCAATAGCTGACTGGAGTGCCTGGATACACAGCGGAATGAAGGCGGGATTAAGATTATTGAAACCGGCCGGGAACAGGTTGGTATCAACCGGTGCCAGCTTGAAACCGGCATTGCGCAGATCCACCGAAGCATAAACAGGTGCGGGGGTGTGTAACCACTCGTTGCGGAACCATGCCTCGATACGGGGCTGATGTTCCAGAAAATGGGATTCGAGCTGCTGCAGCGGCCCGGAAAGTGCGGTGGTAAGATGGGGTACCGCAGAAAAGTTGTCTATGCTCATAGTAAGATTTGCAAGTTAGTATTTTATTGCAGGCGGGTTTGCCAAGCTGAAAAGCATGCTGCTGTATTGCCAATTAGGTGGAGCTGTTCACAACAAGGCGGCATATATTGTGCATAATCGGAGATTATACCATTTGCCGAATCCTGTTGGGATTTGGCATTCCGATAGTTCAGACAATCGTGGGTGAGTCGATGTGAATAATGCAAATAGCGCTGATGTAACCACAGTAACTGGTTTTGACGGTTTAAAGGTAGTGTTGATTGATGACAGCAAGACTATTCGCCAGAGTGCAAAAGCGCTGCTGGAGGGAGCTGGCTGCGATGTTGTTACCGCATCGGATGGATTTGAGTCATTGGCAAAAATCGTGGATCATCAGCCGGATATCATTTTTATCGATATCACCATGCCCCGCCTGGACGGGTTTCAAACCTGTGCATTAATAAAGCAGAACAACAAATTCAAACAGATCCCTGTGATTATGCTTACCAGTAAGGATGGTTTGTTTGACCGCGCCAGTAGCAAGCTTGTTGGGGCCGAGCACTATATTACCAAGCCGTTTACTCGGGATGAGCTGCTGGAGATTCTGGCGCTTTGCCTGGAAAAATGTGCCTAGGAGTCTGTCAGGATTTTGACGCCAATGGCGC
Source organism: Gammaproteobacteria bacterium (assembly GCA_024277575.1). Taxonomy (GTDB): domain Bacteria; phylum Pseudomonadota; class Gammaproteobacteria; order Thiohalospirales; family Thiohalospiraceae; genus DRMK01. The sequence continues at coordinate 5,351 of JAJRUX010000198.1, forward strand.
CAAATGTATTATCATATGACGGAAAGTAGTAGTTGCAACCATGGGGGGAGCATGGCGCATATTTTGATCGTAGATGATTCACCTACCGAGGTTTACGTATTCAGAACCATGCTGGAAAAACATGGTTACTCTGTTTCGGTGGCAACCAGTGGTGAAGAGGGGGTCGAAAAAATACGCGGGGAACGGCCTGATCTGGTGCTGATGGATATTGTCATGCCCGGGTTGAACGGTTTTCAGGCGACGCGGCAACTGACCAGCGATCCAGAGACGTCGTCGATACCAGTTGTTATTCTTTCCACCAAAGGTCAGGAGAGTGACCGCGTCTGGGGATTGAGACAGGGTGCAAAGGATTATCTTGCCAAACCGGTGAATGAAGATCTGTTGATTGGCAAGATCCATTCAATATTGACAGAGCGCCAGGAGTAACAATGACCGATTCAGGGACGAACAGTCCGTTCGAACTGCTGGGGGGTATCGAGCAGCGGATTCGGGCGCACGCAGCACCGTTGCCAGAGCATCAGCCCCGGCCGGGAAGCTGGAAAGGGATTGCATTTTGCCTGAAAGAGTGGCATCTGGTGGCGAAACAGGGAATCGTGCGTGAAGTTCTTATTCCATCTCGAATAACGCGGGTACCCGGTACTCATCCTTGGGTGATCGGGATCACCAATGTTCATGGAAATCCCTTGCCGATAGTGGATTTGGCAGATTTCTTCTGGGGGGAACGGTTGCCCGCCAGCCAATCCAATCGGGTTCTTCTTGTATGCCAGGGGGGGGTGGAGTGTGGTGTGCTGGTTAGCGAGGTGATGGGAATCCGCCATTTTCTATCACAGGATGAGTGTACGGAACCCCACCCTTTTCCCGCTGAGCTAAGTGACTACCTGGTGGGATGTAACCGGCATCAGGGGGTATTGTGGGGGGAGTTTAGTATGCCGGCGCTGGTGGAAAGTCCAGGATTTATTGACTTAAGCATGGGTTGACCGCTTGGGGTTTTATTAACCCGGCAGCAATATAGATTGCATTCAGGGCTTCAGGCATGGGCTGGAACAAGGCGCAGCACGCAGGCAAGTGTTGCAACGCCGTGTCGGCCCATGCCTGAAGCCCCTGACAGGCTGATATTAAAAGACAGTCTATCGTGTGCCGGTTTGCGGATTGTGTTAGCAAAACTTGCTGCAGGGTGGGTTACAGCGGCGTTTTGC
>JAJRUX010000001.1 GCA_024277575.1 Gammaproteobacteria bacterium
AAGGGCTTCGTCGAGGGCAGAGATGGGCTACCGTTGTTAGTCAAACCAAACCCGGTCGCATTGAGGGTGCCCGCGCTGATGGTCCCGTTGTTGTTGAAGGTGCTGGTGCCACCGCTACCCGTGAGGGTTATTGTGCCTGCGGAGAGCAGGCCAGTGTTGTTGCCGAAATCAAAGCTCTGGATGGTCAGAGTGCTGCTTGTCTGTCCGGCGACAATTTGCGAAGAGTTAAGGAAAATCGGCGCGGTGATGATGATGTCCCCCGCAGCATTGATCCTACCAATATTTTCGAAGCTGGCGGCGACGTAGGGTGAAATGGCGGTAAGCTCCATATCTCCATCGGAGTCCATGGTGCCACTGTTGAAGATGGCCTCACCCGAGGCGCTAAGGCGCTGCCCGGCGTAGATAGCTCCATCGTTGATCAATCCTTGCTCATTCCCTGGCACAGTCGTTACGAGCGACAGGGTTTTGAGCGCGGAAATGGCACCGGTCCAGTTGTTATTGATGGTATCCGCTGCTGAAAGATTCAGGTTGCCCACCGAGTGCAACACACCGTAATTATCCACCAGCGTCTCGGCAGTGATACTTGCTGTACCCACACCCGAAGTGGTTACCAGGATGCGTGAAGTGCTATCGCTCAGGCTGCCGATGGTAATTCCTTGACTGATATCCAGATTCATATCGCCCGCGCTTTCCAGGCTGCCACCACCGGAGACGTTCAGGGATCTGGCCTTAACCGCCACTGTTCCCCCTAAAAGATTACCGGTATTCGTCAACGTTTCAGTTGAACCACCACCCAGATCAGAAATATCAAGTGCCCCTGCAGCATGGATAACTCCGCTGTTAACAACAGTACCGTCAGCACGAATAATGACATCTCCACCATCCGCCGTCAGGGTTACCGCATTGTCCAGCCCCGTGGCTGCGGTCAGTCGCATATCGCCAGTACGACTCTTTAATTGCGTCTGTGCAGAACTAAAATTAAGCGCACCAGCGGTGCTGGTAAGTGCCAAATCACCCCCGGCATTGAGGGCTATATTGCTTAAGGTGAGATTGGCAGCGCGCAAAGAAAGGTCAGTGTCCGCCGACATGCTTGTTTCTAGAGTGGCGCCAAGGGAGAGGTTACCGGATATGAGTGATAGGTTTGAGCCACTGCTATAGCTCACCCCATCAAACAGCCAATTGCCGGTACCAGTTAGATTAATATTTGCACCATAGCGTTTGTTGGTATCACTACTTTCAAAGCTACCACTTCCGGTGTCGCTGAGATGATTAAAATTGTAACTGAGGGTCTCCCCGCCAACAATGCTACCACCGACGAGAGTCCCCCCGCCATTACTGGCGGCAAGGGTCAGATTGCGCCCAGCGGTGAGGCTGGCATCGGTGGCCTTGATGGCAGCGGCATTGCCAAGCAACCTCACTCCAACCCCGTTCTCAGTCGATTTGAGACTGATGCGCCCGGCGTACATGCCGCCCAGGGCGCTGGAATCGATGCCGTAAGCGGGTCGGCCATCACCGGAGGCCAAGGCCGTCGCTGCACCGGTAGCGTAGTCCCAATTGTTGCGGCCTGCGATCAGGTTCAGGGTTTGCGCGTTGACCTGACCGCCGACGGTGATCTTGCGAGAAACAAGATCGAGCAGCTGCTGAGCACTGGCGTTCAGGCCAGTACCGGTGATGAGGATGTCGCCGCCGTTGACATTGAAGCCGTTGAGCACACCGCCAGCGATGTTGGGCGTGCCGGTGACCAGACTGACGCGATCGGTGTTGATGAAACCAGCGCCGTTACTGGTGATGCCAAAAGGATTGGCAACGATAATGTCGGCCTTGCCGCCGAGCACCTCGGTGAAGCCCGCCAACAAGCTGCGACTGGCGGAACTGCTGACTTGTGTCACCGTTGTAACTCGTGAATGTATTGTGTGAAAGCCCGGAGGCACTCGGTGGGACGATATTCACCACAGGTACACCATTACGAGCTTCGGTAACCTCAGTTTTGGTGGCACCGGAAGCAACAGGTGCTTGAGCAAAGGCCAGTTGTGGCGAGAAAATCAACATACCACAAAGGAGTATGACTAGGGACTCAGTACCGATGTTCAGGATCGTTTTCATGGGAGCTCCTTAAAAATTTACCGTCGCGGTGGCAAAATACTGCTCCGACTCGCGTTCAATGACAGCGGGTACGGAAAGAGCCTTGGCGGCAGTGAGTTCGGCCAACAAATGTTTGCCCGCGAAGCGGATGCCTGCTGCGGCACCGCTGAGGTTAGCGGATTCGGTGTTTTTATATCCCTCGATACGGCCGGCATCAAAACCCAGAAAAACCGTGGCTGTGATGCCGATGAAGGACAGTTTGGGAAGAGAGGTTGAAAGCTCATTGCGCACAAAATAACCTCGGTCCCCGGAAAGACTGTACCGGTTGAAGCCGCGCACGCTATAAAAGCTACCGATGGTGATCTGCTCGGAGCCGTAGAGGGGCTGCATGGCGTACAGGCCAGTGAGCTGACTACTGAAGGAGAACACCCGGCCATGCACCGGAAAGGGAACCCGCATCCCTCCGGAGTAGCGAAACGCCGAGCCTTGAGCGTGGGGTGCCGTGGCAGGGAGTAAAAAAAGCTGTCGGACGATGAATCGCGGAACCGATCTGATTCAAAAAGTGTGCGGCTGTGGGTATAGGTAAGGAAATCGTTCAGGCGTAAAGGGTTGTCCATGCTCAGGGTTACGGAACCCTGGTTCTCACCGGTACTTTGGCTGCCGAGGTTGTTGAGGGTCATGTAGGCGCTAAGCGGAAAGGAGGGGGTATTGATAATGTTGACGCCGCTTTCACCCGACTCCGCACCTGGGATGACTTCCATGGTGGCGTTGTTGGAGGCCAGGCGGTTGATCTGGTCCAGCCCCTGCTCTATGTCGCGCAAATCGAGCGGTTTTCCCTTCACAAAGGGAAAAGCCGTAGTGAGGTTAATGCTGTGCTTGCCGTCGTCCAACAGGTTGAGCCCCTCGACCTTACCCTCCACGATAAGGACCTCCAGTCGGCCGGTGTTCAGATCTTGAGCCAGGATATACGGTCTGACCGCGATGTAACCGCGGTCGATGTAGGCTTTCAAAATATTGGCCAGTAGTTTTTCAATGTCCTCGGCGTAGAGGCACTTACCTTGATAAGGAGCCACGAGGTCCTGTATGACATTTTGGGGCAGAAGCGTGACCCCTGTGAGAACAATCTCTTTGATCTCACGGCAGATCCCCCCCTTGGGAAGACTGGGAGGTTTCACCACCGGCAGCTCTTGGGGTGGGGTCTGCTTGCCACGCTGCCTATCCTTCAATAATTGCTGTTGCTGGCGCTCCTGCTGTTCCCTCTGGATTTGTTCAGCGGCACGGTTGACATTGTCTATCGCCCCTTGGCCCTGCGCCTGATCAGGTACGCCTAACAACAGGAAAAGTGCCAGAGAAATCGGCACCCAAAAAAACCTGTGCGCCACTGATCGGCCGAGAAAGACATTCATCGTTATACTCCACAAAGCAATTTCACTCCCCCTCCCTTTAATGGAGTAAGAGCACAATATTCTCAGGCTGGATTATCTACATAGACAACAACCTATATCGTGAAAATAGTTAGGAAAACAAATAAGTAAGTCAGAGATGTGATGATAAGTAATCTCTTTTCCAGCGATGGGAAGGGCCAAACCCTGAATCATAACCGCCCCCCTTCCGTAAAGCAACGCTGCGGTGCTTGTATATCAAGGAAAACCAATGAACAACCCCGCTTGCAAGTAGCGGGTAACCACAACGGCAAGGTCACCTGATCGCTCATATGGTTCAGCGCCAAGGTAGCGATTACGCTCTATACGCATAGCTGTATTTAATAAAAGAGCCATAGCTTCAGCAACACCATCGAATCCGTATTCAATTAAATGTTCCATGGTATTGTCAACTGGGTTATCTTCTGTTTGGCAGGTCATTGGTTTTTCTCCTTTCGTTTTGTGATGAATTCGAAAGAATAACCGGTGGCCTGCTATTTCATAGACCTAATTGAATTTACAGAATGAATGTTACGCTACCAAGAGCCGCCACCTGGTCAAATCAGCAAGCATCCTACCGAAAATCATGGGTTCGGATCATTGTCCGGTGGAACTGGTTCTAAATAAGAACTAGGCCTCCCGAGCACCTTACAAACAACGGCGAAGCAAAGACAAAGCCTGCTCATTCCCCAAAACGGTTATCCTGTCACCAAACTGCAACACCGTCTGCCCATGAATAATATGGAGTTTATGATCATGGTACAATGAGACAAGAAGACAATTTGTCGGGAGATCAAGTTCCTGAACCTGCCTCCCTAGTGACGGTGAATTTTGATGTATATCAAAATATGCAAAATGCATCCCAGGCATATCATTCTGCCCTGCCCGTTGTCCATCACCATACCCTCTGGCCCGTTTCAAAATGGCCTGATTATAGGCGTGGATAATATCATCCCGCCGTATAACACCAACCAGATTCCTTAAGCCTCTTGCGGCCACCACAGGTAGACGGCAAACATTCCTTTGCCCCATGAGTTGCAACACTTCGCCCATTGACACCTCCGGATAGGTCACAAGTAAATTACTCATTGTCGCAATATCCCTTACCAGCATTCCAGACTCAAAAGACTTATTCTGGCGCGCCTCTTCCACATCACTAAGACTAACAACTCCAGCAAGCAGGCCTTGACCGTCCACCACCACAAAACTATGATGATGCCCCCGGGAAAATTGCCCCAATAAACTAGTAACGACCATCTCGTCTTCCACCACCACAGGGTCAGGTTTCATTATTTCGGCGACGGAAATGGCCTGCATAAGATCAACATCATGGGCAGACTGCAGGTAAACACCTCGCAGCGTCAATTTTCGTAGATAAATAGACTCCGGGTTAATAAAACTGGCGACAATGGTACTCATAACCGTGGCCAACATCAAAGGCAGGATAATATGATAATCACCTGTCATTTCAAAAAGGATAAGGATTGCCGTAATTGGCGCATGGGCAGCCCCACTAAAAAAAGCCGCCATGCCCACAAGGGCATAGGCACCCGGTGGGGACGTGAGTTGTGGGAACAAGGTATGCACAATAATCCCGAAAGATTCGCCCAGCATGGCTCCCATAAAAAGTGAAGGGGCAAAGATGCCACCCGAGCCACCGAAGCCTAAGGTAATGACGGTGGCAAGAAGTTTGGCACAGAACAACATAAGGGCTGCCCCCAACAGTAGTTCCCCGCCCAGAGCCAAGTCAACAGATTCATAACCCACCCCAAATATTTGAGGGAGACCATTGGTTTTGAGGGTGAGAATACCCAGCCCACCCAGGGCAAGCCCACCAACCACAGGCTTTAAATACTCTGGCATCCTGACCCGCGCCACCAGACTCTCGCCATAGTACAAGGCACTGGTGAAAAAAGAGGCCGCCAACGCCGCACACACACCCAGGCCGGCATAAAACACTAATTCCCATGAACTAACCATCAGGTGGCTCGGCACAAGAAAGACCGGCATATCACCTGAAAAATGGCGTGCCACCACATCGGCAACCACAGCAGAAATCACCACAGGACTAAAAGAGGAGGCCCGAAATTGCCCGGAGACAACTTCCATGGCAAAGATTGATCCGGCGATGGGGGCATTAAAGGTTGCAGCAATCCCGCCGGCCGCACCACATGCCACCAAGGTCCGGACGTGAACATCTGCCATTTTAAAAAATTGGGCGATGGAGGAACCGATAGATGAGCCAATCTGCACGATAGGCCCTTCGCGACCAACAGAACCACCTGTGCCAATACAAATTGCTGAAGCCAGTGATTTAATCGCAGCAACCCGCGGCCTGATTCGGCCTCCATGTAGAGCCACGGCTTCCATCACCTCGGGAACACCATGTCCCTTTGCCTCACGGGCAAAGAAATGAATTAATGGCCCATAGATCAGGCCACCCAGAGCGGGAATTACTAAGAGATACAAAGGGTCAACCGGGGGCAAAGAGGGGCCAAGATCGCCAAAGGAGAATGAGGTTACGAAATCAATGAGACTCCGAAAAAACACCGCACCAAGACCGGCACCAAGACCAACAATAACCGAGGCTAAAACAATCTTCACCAGGCTCATTGCCTGGAAGTTCTGGTCAAATGAAAGGTATTGCCTGCCCTTATCCACCCATTCCACCCCCATAGAAAATTCAGCAGTGCCTCATACTACCACAAATAACGGCGGGGAGGATTACTCATTCTCAGCCCTTTCGCCACACCCAAAAGTCAGGGTGTAACATGGCCAGAAAGGGGATAAGCTCCAGGCGACCGACGATCATATTGATAATAAAAATAATCTTGGTCAAAGGAGACAAACCGCCAAAGGTTCCCATGGGGCCAATCTCGCCAAAACCAGGGCCGATATTACCAAT
>JAJRUX010000199.1 GCA_024277575.1 Gammaproteobacteria bacterium
ACGCAGTTGATGGCTGCAGCCTGTCTTCAGGCGTTGTTCCAGTTCGTCGAGGCGTTGTGCAATATCCTGCAAGCGTTTGCCTGGATCTCGCAACCGTTTTTGCTGCCAGTGCAACCGTTCCCTGGCCTGCGCAAGTCGCCGTTCTGTCGATTGATGTAGACGGGTCCGAAAATGTACAACTTTTTGCAGCATCTCCCCGCTGTCCGGACTCAACAACTCAGCCGCGGCTGATGGGGTCGGGGCACGCTGATCAGCAACAAAATCTGCTATGGTGAAATCGATCTCATGGCCGACAGCAGAGACAACAGGCAGGGGAGACGCATGAATGGCTCTTGCCACCACCTCCTCGTTAAAGGCCCAGAGATCTTCCAGCGAACCACCGCCACGTCCCACGATGAGAACGTCGCAATCGGCACGTTTGGAGGCGAGCCGGATCATGGTGGCGATCCGGTGGGCGGCATCCTCACCCTGTACTGGCACTGGATAGACGATGACTGGAATAGCAGGAAAGCGGCGCCTCAAGACAGTGAGAATATCGCGGATAGCGGCCCCGGTAGGGGAGGTGACTACACCGATACAGCGAGGGATGTGAGGCAACGTTTTCTTTCTTTCGCTGGCAAACAGTCCCTCACGGTCCAGGCGCTGTTTCAGCTGCTCGAAAGCACGCTGCAGGGCCCCGGCCCCGGCCTCCTCCATGTGCTCCACCAGCAACTGAAAGTCGCCCCGTGGTTCGTAGAGACTGATGCGGACTCTTACCAGTACCTGCATACCGTTTCGGGGACGAAAACGGAGGTGAACGGCGCGATTCCGGAACATGGCGCCGCGCACCTGGGCGGTGTCGTCCTTGAGTGAAAAGTAGAGGTGGCCAGACGCCGGTTGGGCCAGATTGGAGATCTCGCCCTCGATCCAGACAAGGGGGAATGCGCCCTCCAGCAGTGCACGTGCCGCCTGGTTCAGTTCGGAGACGGTAAATATCTGGCGCCGGCCTGTATCATGTCGCTGTTCGGAACTGGGTGACTCCATAGTGGCAAGTTTACCAGCAAGCCGACAAACCGTATAATCGCCGAATATTTAAGACCCGAATCTGGAATCCCGCCCATGCGTATTGTTCAGGAAGCGTTGACCTTCGATGATGTTCTGCTGTTGCCGGCCCACTCCAGGGTAATGCCGCGTGAAGTAAGCCTGAAAACCCGCCTTAGCCGCAATATTTCACTGAATATTCCACTTGTATCCGCAGCCATGGATACCGTAACCGAGGCACGCCTGGCCATTGCCCTGGCGCAGGAGGGTGGCATCGGTATCATCCATAAAAATATGAGTGTCGAAGCCCAGGCGGAGGAGATCCGCAAGGTAAAAAAGTTTGAGAGTGGAGTGATCAAGGAGCCCATCTCGGTTTCGCCGGAAACCTCGATCCGTGACGTACTGGCCTTGACCCGGAAGGAGAGTATCTCGGGAGTTCCCGTAGTGAAAGAGGAAGATCTGGTGGGCATAGTCACCAGCCGCGATCTGCGTTTCGTTTCCGAGGAGCACTACGATGAGCCGGTCACCAGCATCATGACTCCGAAGGAGCGCCTGGTCACGGTGCGTGAGGGAGCGGAGCGTGATGAAGTCGTCCGTCTGCTGCATGCCCATCGTATTGAAAAAATACTGGTGGTCAATGACAATTTTCAGCTGCGCGGCATGATAACGGTCAAGGATATCCAGAAAGCGACGGAAAAACCCAACGCCTGCAAGGATGAACAGGGACAGCTGCGTGTTGGGGCTGCTGTTGGCGTAGGTGCGGGTACCGACGAGCGAGTAGAGGCCCTGGTTCGTGCAGGCGTCGATGTGGTTGTTGTGGACACCGCCCACGGCCACTCCCAGGGTGTGCTGGATCGGGTGCGCTGGGTGAAGCAGAACTTTCCTTCCGTGGATGTGATCGGCGGAAACATCGCCACCGGCCAGGCGGCGCTGGATCTGGTGGCCGCCGGTGCGGACGGCGTCAAGGTGGGAATTGGTCCCGGCTCCATCTGCACCACACGCATCGTCGCCGGAGTGGGCGTGCCGCAGATTACCGCCATTACAAATGTTGCGGCGGCATTGAAGGATAGCGGTGTTCCATTGATTGCAGACGGTGGTATCCGCTACTCCGGCGATATGGCCAAGGCCATTGCAGCCGGCGCATACGTAGTCATGATCGGCGGCATGTTCGCCGGTACCGAGGAGGCACCCGGCGAGGTGGAGCTGTTTCAGGGGCGCTCCTACAAGTCCTACCGCGGCATGGGCTCCCTGGGTGCGATGGCAGGGCAGGAGGGTTCCAGCGATCGCTACTTCCAGGAGAGCAGCGATGCGGAGAAACTGGTTCCCGAGGGGATCGAGGGCCGAGTTCCCTACAAGGGCACCATGCAGCCGGTCATTCATCAACTGCTGGGCGGACTGCGCTCCAGCATGGGCTACACCGGCAACGCCACCATCGACGAGATGCGCACCCGGCCCGAGTTCGTGCGGGTGACCGGCGCGGGAATGAAGGAGAGCCATGTCCACGACGTGCAGATCACCAAGGAAGCACCCAACTACCGTATCTGACCCATGACCGCCGATATCCATGCCCACCGCCTGCTGATCCTCGATTTCGGCTCCCAGTACACCCAGCTGATCGCACGGCGCGTGCGCGAGGCGGGGGTTTACTGTGAAATCCATGCCTGCGACATGGAGAGCGAAGCGATTCGCGGATTTGCGCCGCGGGGCATCATCCTCTCCGGCGGGCCGGAGTCGGTCACCGAGGGCGAGACACCGCGGGCCGCGGCAGCCGTTTTCGAGCTGGGAGTACCTGTACTGGGGATCTGTTACGGCATGCAGACCATGGCGCAACAGCTGGGCGGCAGGGTGGAGAGCGCGGCGCATCACGAATACGGCTATGCCCGGGTACGTGCCCGCGGTCACACCCGCCTGCTGCGGGATATCGAGGATCACACCAGCCCGGAAGGCTACGGCCTGCTGGATGTCTGGATGAGCCACGGTGACCGGGTTGTCGAGCCGCCGCCCGGATTCAGACTCATGGCCTCCACCGAAGCCGCTCCTGTCGCCGGGATGGCCGATGAGCAGCGCCGCTTCTACGGCGTGCAGTTCCATCCCGAAGTGACCCACACCAAGCAGGGAGCACGTATCCTCAGCCGTTTCGTCAACGACATCTGCGGCTGCCCCCCGCTGTGGACCGCGGACAACATCGTCGAGGACAGCATCGCCCGCATCCAGAAACAGGTTGGGGATGACGAAGTCCTGCTGGGGCTGTCGGGCGGCGTGGACTCCTCCGTGGTGGCGGCCCTGCTGTATCGCGCCATTGGAGACCAGCTCACCTGTGTATTCGTGGACAACGGCCTGCTGCGACTTCACGAAGGTGATCAGGTAATGGCCACCTTTGCCGAACACATGGGAGTACGCGTCATCCGCGTGGATGCCGAGCAGCGCTTTCTGGAGGCACTGCAGGGAGTCGCCGATCCGGAGCACAAACGCAAGATTATCGGCCACCTGTTCATCGAACTGTTCGATGAACAGGCTGCACGGCTCGAGAAGGTCAAATGGCTGGCCCAGGGCACCATCTATCCCGACGTAATCGAGTCCGCCGGCGCCAAGTCCGGCAAGGCCCATGTAATCAAATCCCATCACAACGTCGGCGGACTGCCGGAGCAGATGAAACTGGAGCTGCTCGAGCCACTGCGCGAACTTTTCAAGGACGAGGTGCGCAAACTGGGGCTGGAACTGGGGCTTCCATCCGACATGGTCTATCGCCACCCCTTCCCCGGGCCGGGATTGGGCGTGCGCATCCTGGGCGAAGTGAAAAAAGAGTACGCCGATCCGCTGCGCCGCGCCGACGCCATTTTCATCGAGGAACTACGCAAGCAGGGCTGGTATGACAAGGTATCCCAGGCCTTCGCCGTCTTCCTCCCGGTCCGTTCTGTCGGAGTAACCGGAGACGGACGGCGTTACGACCATGTAATAGCACTACGCGCAGTAGAGACGGTCGACTTCATGACCGCACGCTGGGCGCATCTCCCTTATGAACTGCTGGCCACCGTATCCAGCCGCATCATCAACGAAATCCCCGGTATTTCCCGGGTGACCTACGATATTTCGGGGAAACCTCCGGCGACCATTGAGTGGGAGTGACAGGAATTCATAATTCTTTGACTTATGAGGAATAAAGAAGCGTAAACAACCATATAATCTACATCATCAATGATATTTTCTGACCCGTTTAATCACAAAAAAATCGATACCATGGGAGGTGTATTGGTGCACTCATGGTATTTAGGCGCTCAGCTGAGTAGGTGTATTGAAGACCTCCTTGCGAGCCTAAGGGGGTAGATAAGGGAGTAGTCCATAGGTTGATAAGATTTTTTATCTCGGGTCAGAAATATTATCTATGTCTACGAGATCCCACATGTCACTATTACGATACAACCGTTTTACCTGATTCGGATAGTCGGCCACGTCTTGCTCCAGGCGCTGCCCCATAACCAGAAAGACGAGTGTTTCCGATCCGGTGTTTTTCAAGGAGTGTGCGGCAGTATTTGCAGGAAAACCAACGAAGTCGCCTTCCTCAAACGGAAGTGACTCGCCTTCAATGACCAGTGTACCCGAACCGGAGAGTACATAGATGCATTCTTCTTCGTAATAGTGCTTGTGATACTCGGTGGTATCCTTGCCGGGTTCAACAGTGATCAGGTGGACGCCAATGTTGTTCAGTCCGACAGCGTCACCCAGCGATTTTCTTATTCTATCGGCATTCGGGTTCAGGAAATGGATTCTCCTTTCACCTGCCATCGCTTCGATGTCCTTTGCCTTGAGAATGAGGCTGCGAGGTTGCATGTTGTAGTCTCCGTGATAATTGATCAATAAAAAGACAGGGAGATGTGTTCCCCTGCTTATAACAAGCTCAGTCTGTCACGATCAGAAAACTGCCTGCACCGATCATGCAACCAGCCACAATGCGTTTTAGAATAGTCAGTACCGTCTGATTCAGGTGTGTCCTGGCAATTTTCGTCGCCAGGACAGCGTAGCTTATCTTTACACTGCCAACGGCCATTATAGTGATCAT
>JAJRUX010000200.1 GCA_024277575.1 Gammaproteobacteria bacterium
CCGCGAAGCCGGGCCTCGCCGGCAGGGCGGAAATAGCAGCGCGGTGAACGACTTTCCGGCTCTCGACCCCCCAATGGCGTTCACCTTCAAGCTGGCGGAGAGCTTTCTCGGCCGGATGATGCCACCGGCGGCGCTCGACCTGATCCGGCCCTACCTGGACTGCTCGGAGCGGGTGCTGGCGGCGGTGGACGAGGCGGGCTACCCCGCCTGGGCGGACAAGGTGCGGATCGTTCCCCGCGCACAGCCGTTGATTCCGGCGCAGGTGAAGCCGGAAGCAGTTCGGGTGATCTATGGCGCCCTGCTGGAAGAGCGGCAGTTCCGCGGCCGCTACCGCCGCCGTAACGGGGACGTGGCGGAGTACCGCTTCCACCCGCTGGGGCTGGTGTTCCGCGACAACGTCATCTACCTGGTGGCCACGGTGTGGGACTACCGGGACCCGCGCCACTTCGCCCTGCACCGCTTCGAGCAGTGTGAGCCGCTGGAGGATCGAGCCGTCGTCCCCGAGGGGTTCGGGCTGGACGGCTACGTGAAATCGGGAGTTTTCGAATATCCGGGAACCGGAAACCGCAAAATCCGGCTCGCCGTGCTGTTCGACCGGGAGGTGGCGAAGCATCTGGAGGAGACGCCGCTGAGCGACGACCAGCGCATCGCCCCCGGCGAAGAGGAGGAGCGGGTTCTGGTGACCGCCACGGTCAACGACAGCCAGCAGCTGCGGGAGGAGTTTCGCGGCATCGCCGCGGCGCTGCATCGAAGGTACGATCCCCCCGACTTGGAGAGATGAGGGGCGTCAGGCCGTTTTCCTGCTGGCGTAACGCTTGCGCCGGAACAGATCGGTGCGCCGGCTCACCAGCCGGTCCAGGAACAGCAGCCCGTCCAGATGGTCGATCTCGTGCTGCACGGCGCGGGCCTCGTATCCTTCGCAGTGGTATTTCCGTGGCTCGCCCCGTTCGTCCAGGGCGCTCACGGTGATGCGTTCGGCACGCATCACGTTGCCGGTGAAATCGGGCACCGACATGCACCCCTCGCGCCCCTTCACCATCCCTTCCCATGAGGTGATCTCGGGATTGATCAGCACCATCCGGCCGTGGCTGGCGATTTCGGGCCTGGCGGATACGTCGATGATTGCGATACGCTGGAAGCAACCCACCTGCGGTGCCGCGATGCCCACACCCCCTGGTGCGGCACGCATGGCCCGCTCCAGCTCGGCAATAAATGCGCGCAGTGAGTCATCCACCTGCTGTACCGGCAGCGAAATCTGTTTCAGCCGCTCATCGGGATAGGTCAGAATCTCCAGGGCCATTACCGGTCAGCCCACCATGGTGTCGATGGGTTGCAGATTCACCTCAATCCCGTCATGCTCAATCGGCTTCAGCACCGAACGCAATGCCTCGATGCCCTCACCGGCATGACCTTCGATATGCATGACGTAGATCGGGTTCTCCCTGCTCCCCGCCACATCCGAGTCCAGCTCCAGAATATGCAGCCCCGCTTGCGCCAGCATGCCCGTAACCCTGGCGACAATCCCTGTCCGATCGGCGCCGTAAACCGTAATACTCACATCCGGTTCGCGGTGGCGATGCAGCTGCCCCGCGATGGAGTCGATGTGGATGTGCAGATCGAGGGAACGGGCCACCGGCTCGAGCAGCTTGCGCAGTGTGCTGTCGCTCCCTTCCAGTTCTACCATCAGCATGATGGTGAAGCTTCCACCCAGGCGCATCATGGAGGCCTCACCCAGATTGCCTCCCCCCTCGAACAGTGCCGCTGTTACCCGGGCCACAATACCGGGACGATCTTCGCCCACAATGGTCAGCATGTACCAGTTGTTCATTAGCGCTCCTCACCAAAAGCCATCCTCACCCGCCCATCGGGGCAGACAAGCGTTGCCCTGTTCATCACTTGAATATCCGGACTTTAGCATCATCTGTTCTATTCCCGCTATCTCTCGGACAAAACCTCTGTTTCGCTACGCGCCAGGCTCCCGAATATACTTTTCCACTCAGAGTGAATGAAATCCATCAAACGTTTGATAGCACCTGAAAATCAGCTGTCAGGGGGGAGATATTATGTTTTGCAGTTCGACGTCACGATTGACTTGTGTTTTGGAATCTTGCTTAATTGACGGGCATATCTCTTGTGGAGAGAAGCGGTGAACATATCAAACACATTGGCAAAGAAAACCACTATCCATTTATTAACCCGGCTGGAGGAGTTTTGTCGACCCTCTGCCCTTTTACTTTCAACTGTGCGGTTATGACCATGAATAAAGCAACTCTATTTGCAGGCACCTTGCTTCTGAGCAGTGGATGTTCCAATTTTGGCGAGACTCCCAGCGAATCAAGCAAACGAATCTATAATGAAATGAAAATCAATCATTTCGAATCCATAGACTTCAAGAACATCGGCGATGAAAAATGGACAAAGGTCTGCTTTTTTGGTCCCGGCAGTCAAGAGTACTCATCGTCAGACACTCTGGGTTTTAAATGGGATGTCAACGATTACACCGATGTGCTTGCATCATCCAATGACTTCAATGTAATTGTTTTTGCGACTGATAACGAAGTAACAGAACATGTCATTCACAAAAAAAATCATGGTGATTTTTCAAAGCTATCCAGGAGATGCTACAAGCGGGCATCATCCAGATTCACAAAGGGTCAGCCAGATGACAGCGGTTGGGTCAGTTATAACACGTTCGTGGAAACAGGGAAAAACCAGTCATATTATTAATCCGCCGGTCGGGTGTTGATCGACAAAATTCAGCGGCGCGTTTTTTGCGTCCGCTGGAATGCCTTGTTAGCCATTAAGTCCTGAAAACCACCAGATACATATTTATGAAGTACGCTGGCAACTAGTGTCTGATACGGAATACCTTCTTCAAGCGCTCGCCTTTGAAGTGATGCCAGATCACGGCTGGAAATTCGGATATTGATCCG
>JAJRUX010000201.1 GCA_024277575.1 Gammaproteobacteria bacterium
AATACGCACCAGCGCATCTTCATCCAGCTCTTCCAAAGTGGCCAGTACCGGCAAGCGCCCCACAAATTCAGGAATCAAACCATACTTGACCAGATCTTCCGGCTCAATACCGCTAATCAGTTCACCAAAAGCCTTTTTATCATCGGCTGCCTTGATCTCTGCGGCAAACCCGATACCGCCCTTCTCGGTACGATCTCGGATAATGCGATCCATCCCGGCAAAAGCGCCTCCACAGATAAACAGGATGTTGGCCGTATTCACCTGCAAAAACTCCTGCTGCGGATGTTTGCGGCCGCCCTGTGGCGGTACGGAAGCAATGGTGCCTTCAATCAGTTTCAACAACGCCTGCTGCACACCCTCGCCAGAGACATCCCGGGTAATGGATGGGTTTTCGGACTTGCGGGAGATCTTGTCGATCTCATCAATGTAGACGATGCCAGTCTGGGCCTTTTCTACATCATAATCACACTTCTGCAACAGCTTCTGGATGATATTCTCGACATCTTCGCCAACATAGCCTGCTTCGGTAAGCGTGGTGGCATCCGCAATGGTAAACGGAACCTTGAGCAACCGGGCCAGCGTCTCGGCCAACAGTGTCTTGCCACTTCCGGTAGGACCGATAAGCAGTATGTTGCTCTTGACCAGTTCGACGTCATCTCGATTCTGGCCAACTTCAAGACGCTTGTAATGATTATATACCGCCACAGACAGGGTTTTTTTGGCACCATGCTGACCAATCACGTACTCGTCCAGCACCCGGTTAATCTCATGCGGAGTCGGCAGCTTGGCTGATGTATCTTCTGCGTCCTGCTCCTGAATCTCCTCGCGGATAATATCATTGCAAAGATCCACGCACTCATCACAGATGAATACTGACGGACCGGCGATTAACTTGCGTACTTCATGTTGACTCTTTCCACAGAAAGAGCAATAAAGCAGCTTGTTGCCGTTGCGTTTTTCGTCACTCATGTACCTACCTCATCAATCCAGCAGAACGTATGTTCAACCCTGCCCAACTTTCTCTTCTTTTGCAAGCCCCCGCACAGGTTCTGGATGTTTATTTACTTTTTCGCTACAGAAGCATGGCGCTCAGACAAAACCGTATCGATCAAACCATAGTTCACCGCCTCTTCGCCATCCATGAAGAAATCACGGTCGGTATCCTGACGAACCTGTTCTATTGGTTTGCCTGTATGAGCAGCGAGTACGTTATTCAACCGCTCCCTCACCTTCAAAATTTCATTGGCATGAATCTCAATATCTGTCGCCTGCCCCTGGAACCCGCCCAGTGGCTGGTGGATCATCATGCGTGAATGAGGCAGACAATAACGTTTACCAGCCGCTCCACCCGCCAGCAACAAGGCTCCCATGCTGGCTGCCTGCCCAATGCACATTGTGCTCACGTCAGGCTTGATAAACTGCATGGTGTCATAGATTGCCATCCCGGCGGTAACCGCTCCACCCGGTGAGTTGATATACAGGTGAATATCCTTGTCCGGGTTTTCCGATTCCAGAAACAGCAGCTGGGCGACCACCAGATTTGCCATGTGATCTTCCACGGGTCCGATCAGAAAAATAACGCGCTCTTTGAGCAGTCTGGAGTAGATATCATACGCCCGTTCACCGCGAGCTGATTGCTCCACTACCATGGGAACCAATCCGGTGTTAAATATTTCCAATGGTCTCTCCTGTAATGTTATCTAGGTAATCGGTCATCTCTGCTGTTTCTTGACAAAAAAATGTTTACAGACTTCCCCGCCCCCGAGGTTCAACTCTGGCACAGGTGTTTGATGAGTCGGTGGACAAATAGTGTCCACCAGCGCTATGTCAGTATTCAGGCACCTTTTTGAATAGAGAGAGCTTTTTTCGTGAGAACAAGCAAGCACCGGATGCAGCACCACCATGTGTATTACGCAATACACATGGGCTCAAGCATGGTGCCGACGATGCTGTCGCAGGAAAGGCATCGTAAGATGTGCTCTTCTATTTTGCGGTCAACTCAGCAAATGGCGTTGGCTTCTCTTCCACTTCGGCTTGCGCCAGCACCCAGTCAACCACGCCGTTTTCCAGCACCAACGCCTCAACCTCTGCCAATCGCTTTTTATCAGAGTAGTGCCAATCGATAACCTCTTGAGGTTGCTCGTAGGGCTGGGCTATCTCCTCTACCGTAGCCCGGATATCATCCGGTTCTGCCTTGAGTTCATTGGTCTTGATGATTTGCGCCACGATCAACCCCAGTGAGACACGCCGCTCTGCCTGCTCGGTAAACAGGGAAGGATCCAGGGCACCCTTGTTTTCAGATCCAAGGCCCTGCTGCGCCATCTGCTGCTGCATTTGCGCAGCCAGTCCACGTGCCTCCTGATTAACAAGGCTCTTGGGCAGCTCTATCTTGTTGGCCTCCAGCAGCTTGTCCATCACCTGCTGTTTAATGCGTGACTTAAGCGCCTGATTCAGCTCGCGTTGCATGTTGGATTTTACCTCTTCACGCAGGGCACTGACTCCCCCGGCAATCCCCAGATGTTTGGCAAACTCATCATCCACCTCTGGCAATACCGGCGCCTCAACCCGTTTGACCTTGACGGAAAAACTGGCAGCTTTGCCGGCCAGCTCAGTGGCATGATAATTTTCAGGAAAGGTGACTTCCACAACCCGTTCATCTCCGGCCTCAACCCCTTTCAAGCCATCCTCAAAACCATCAATCATGCGGCCGGCACCAAGCACCAGCTGGAAATTCTCGGCTTTGCCACCTTCGAAGGGTTCGTCATCAATGGTACCAGTAAAATCCATGACAATCTGATCGCCGTCCACCGCGGCTCCCTGTTTATCCTCCCAGCGGATCCGCTGTTTGCGGATCGACTCGATAGTGTCATCGATATCCTGCTCGGTTATTTCCGTTACCGGCTTCTCTATCTTTAGTTCGGAACATGGCGTAAGTTCAAACTCGGGATAGACTTCAAATACCGCCGTGTACTGCAGACCATCTTTCTGTTCCAGATTAGTCGGATCAATCGCTGGCGCTCCGGCAGGATTCAGTTTTTCCTGCGCCAATGCCTCGTAAAGGGTGGACTGCATTACCTCGCCGATAACCTCGTCGCGCACCTGTTTACCATATCTGCGCTGCACCACAGGCAGCGGTGCCTTGCCAGGGCGGAAACCATCAATTCGCACCCGCTGCCGCATGGATTTCAGACGCTCTTTCACTTCGCTGGAGATGCGCTCTTCGGGTACGGCCACGGTCATACGCCGCTCTAGTGTGCCGGTGGTTTCCACGGATACTTGCATGTTTTTTCCTCGTAAACTACTCAATTCTGGTGCGAAAGGAGAGACTCGAACTCTCACGGGTTACCCCACAGGAACCTAAATCCAGCGCGTCTACCAATTCCGCCACTTTCGCATTTAGCTCTTCATTATACACATACTGTTTCAGATTTCTCACCCTTCAGGTTGGCGTTAAATAGTGAAACAACCGTCACAGTTTGGCATAATGCGGAGCTTTCCGGGTTCTCTTCCAGAGAAAACGGCGCTATAAACAAGGTGACAGAACATGGCGATTGAGCAACCCCTTGTGGGGGTCGTAATGGGCAGCAGCAGTGACTGGGAAGTGATGAAGCACGCTGTTCGACAGCTGGACGAGTTTGCAATCCCTCACGAAGCCAGGGTGGTTTCTGCACATCGTACGCCTGATCTGCTGTATGAATACGCGGCTGATGCAGCCTCCCGCGGACTGGCCTGTATCATCGCCGGAGCAGGTGGCGCGGCTCATCTGCCAGGTATGCTGGCCGCTAAAACCGCCATTCCGGTGCTGGGTGTCCCGGTGCCATCCCGCTATCTGAAAGGCGAGGATTCGTTACTCTCCATCGTGCAGATGCCGAAAGGTATCCCGGTAGCAACTTTTGCCATAGGGGAATCCGGCGCCACCAATGCAGCTCTGTTTGCCGCTGCTATGCTGGCTCGGGAAGACAGCAAAATTGCTGATAAACTGCATGCCTTTCGCAAACAGCAGACCTTGGCTGCCCTCAACATGGGTTTGCCTGCAAGCACATGATTCTGCCAGGCAGTACAGTGGGAGTGTTAGGCGGCGGGCAGTTGGGCCGTATGTTCTGCGAAGCGGCACGCACGCTGGGTTATCAAACCGTTGTGCTTGATCCGGATCCGCACAGCCCAGCCGGCTGTGTGGCCGATACGCATATCCGTGCAGACTACGAGGATGAAACCGCGCTACAGCAGATGAGCAAGCTGTGTGCCGCAATTACCGTTGAGTTTGAGAATGTTCCAGCCATCAGCCTGCAATATCTCAGCCAGCACTGCCAGGTTCACCCCGCTCCGGAAGCCTTGCAAATCTGCCGCGATCGCATCCGTGAGAAAACCTTCCTGTGCGACCATGATCTTCCCACCGCTCCATTTGTGGCTGTCGTAAACAAAAACCAGCTGGAACAGGGTATCCATACCATTGGGGTTCCTGCGCTGCTTAAAACCTCAACAGGCGGTTATGATGGCAAGGGACAACAGCTCATCACCGAGAAAAGCCAGGTCGATTCTGCCTTTTCCGAACTGGGTCAACTCCCCTGCGTTCTGGAACGGCGGCTTGAGCTGTCACTCGAATTATCGGTGGTACTGGCGCGCAGCAGCCAAGGCGTGACCAACTGCTACCCGGTAGCGGAAAACCGGCACAGAAACGGGATTCTTGATACATCGATAGTTCCCGCACGCATCCCGGATCAGTTGGCGCAACAGGCCACCCGCCTAGCAACACAGGTTGCTGAAAAACTCGGTTTTGTCGGTGTTCTTGCCGTAGAGTTCTTCGTCGTTGATGATGCCCTGCTGATCAACGAGATAGCACCCCGCCCACACAACAGCGGGCACTTTACTTTGAACGCCACCATCTCCAGCCAGTTCGAGCAGCAGCTGCGCATGCTATGCGACCTCCCTGCAGGAGATACCGCGCTGCTGTCTCCCGTGGTAATGAAAAACCTGCTGGGGGAACTGTGGAACGACTCTGCACCCGCCTGGGAGCAGTTGCTGCTGCACCCTTCGGTAAAACTACATCTCTACGGCAAGCGGGAAGCCCGGCCAGGACGCAAGATGGGACACTTCAATGTCCTGCATCCGGATATCGAACAGGCCCTGCACCTCGCCGAAGAGATAAAAAAAACAGTGACAGCCGCCCGCAAGCCCGCTGTAACTAATCCATAACTCCATCAAAACAACAGTTCAGGAAGCAGGACCGGAACTGTTTTTTGGCCCAGTTCCGGTTCAATCTGTTGCTTCTCACAACGTGTTCCGGATGATGTTGCCACGCGATTTTTTATTCCATATCACATCTTGATTGTAGCCACGCACTGCTAAAGGAAGATTTCGGTTGTGCCGTTATAATAGGTGGCAAGCAGAACCGCTTTCCTGTATCTGGCTTCCTGAATAGATTAATTAGGGCAATCATGGTGAAAAACTGCTGTAAAATCACAACTGTTACGCTACTGGCTGCTGCAGCGTGCCTGTTTGTGGCACAGCAGGGTATGGCTCAAGATACCCGTATTCAGGACGAACTGAGGGACCCCGCCCCGACCCTAAATCCGTTGCGTAAGGCGTTGGGTAACAAGGGATATGAACAGGCCATGAAATCAGGAAAGTATCGCTACACCGGAAATGCCAAATGCCGTCTGTGCCATCGAGAGTTCTTTGTCGGCCGGAAAAAGGATCCCCATATCTACAGTTATGAACGTCTCGTAGCGACAGGCTATCAGAAGAACCAGCGCTGTCTTGGCTGTCATACCACAGGATATGGAGTGGAAACCGGTTTTACCACTTTTAAACAAACCCCCATTCTGGTCGGAGTCCAGTGCGAAGGGTGTCATGGCCCGGGAAGCGAGCATGTTCGTCTGCATGCAAAGGACCGTACCCCGTTTGCGATACCGCAGATCGGCAGCACCACCAAAAACAGCAAAGCCGGCAAAGAGATCAAAGGTGGCTTTCTGGCGGGCGCAGACAGGCCAAAGATAATCAAAAGGATGTGTCTGTCCTGCCACACCAAACGCTGGGGACGCTCGTTCCCACGCACGGCACATGATTTCCAGGCAGCCTATGACCTGTACAAAACACCGCTTCCTGGTGACGACAGTAGTAACCAGGAATAAGGCATCAGGGTTGATACGTGAATTTTTTCACTACATCCAATAAAAGTGGGGATAATAAGCCGATAGGGTTTCTGCGGCGCTACAATATCCTTCCTTTCGCTGCCATGATCCTGATTCTTGCTGGGCTGTCTGCACATAACTATTTTTCACAGAAAAATGTGCTTTTGAAACAGCTGGAAACAGACAATATCAACCTGGTGCACTCTTTCCACGCCGCCCTGACCCGCTTCGAAGCCATCAGGAAAGCGGTCAATCTTCAGGTGCTGGTCAAGAACATCTCTCTCGGACTGGATATTTTTGAATTTCGCTATCTGGATCGAAATGGCATCATCATCAACTCCATGTTCCAGGATGAGATTGGCCGCACATTCGACCGCACCGGCTTCAAGGA